>PWDX01000099.1 GCA_003553245.1 Phycisphaerae bacterium | reverse complement strand
CATGATTGGGGCTGGCTGCTTCAAAATTAAAGCGTAACCTCGAACTGCCTTCCAAAGACATAGGTTCATCGCTATAATTAATTACTGTGCCATTTATATTCAACTGAGGATCTCCGCTGAATTTGATGCCGTTTCCAATAATGGAACCATGAAAAGTTTCAAACCCATCGCTGCCGCCATCATAAGTGGCCCCAATATCCAGCTCAAAACCGGGTGCAAAAATTGAAATGCCTTCGAACCTTGGATCCTGCACGCCATTATTTGTAACATGTCCGCTCCAGGTTATTTTATCTCCGGGCAATGGGTCCTCATGATCACCTTCGGCAACAATAATCGCGTTAATTTCACAGCTTCCACCAAATGTAACAGTATTGGGCTGCTCAATATAAAGAATACCATTGATAGAATAGTCGCCGGTAAAGGTCGGATTGGTTCCCGCTTTAATTACAGCATTATCCAGAGAATACACGGAACTCATTGACTCGGTTATTTCTGGGCCGGTTGCGTATTGTCTGAAATAATGAGGATCGGGAGTGGGAAATTCAATTTCCTCAGCATTGACATAAACCCCGCGATCATTAATCTCTTCCTCGGTAAAATCGTTTGGATTAAAAGGCCACCACGGCTGAACAGCCGCACCGTCAATCCAAGGATTGCCCGAAAGATGCACGCTTGTATGGTCAGGGTTAGCAATATTGACATTACCGGAAATATTCGCGCTGCCGCCGATAGAGAAAGTCTGGTTAATATCCTGAGCTTCGATATAAATTGAGCCCTCTGAAGGTTCATTATATCCTTCTATTCGGGTACCGCCGTCAATTTGGAAAGGCCCTTTACTGGCGACCCCGTAACCAAAGAATGGATTAGCAGAATCAGAGGTAGCAACCTCAATACCGTATTTAACATTTATCTGTCGTGTAAAATCATTAGCATGCCCTTTAACGAGAACATTGATTTCGTCGTCCTCGGTTATGGTGATTTGGGCGGCAAATGATTGGCCGCTCGTAGAATCAATAACGAAATTTTCTATTATTATCTCATCATCGTAGTCATCTATTTCTGCAAAAGGAGCCACTTCTCGCAATTCTTGAGCCAAAATTTCAATTCGCTCCTCCGGCGAACCGGACAGCGAAACATCACTTAGCCAGTGACGGATCACCTCAAGGCCAGACTCGGCTGAAGCTCTGGCGGCATTGGACTTTTGTTGGTTCTGGGCCATTTGAAGGTTCGACCCGGTCATTGTCGCCATAGAGACCGCCAGCGCTGAAAACAACAGAATGAATATCATCGACAGCAGCAAAGCTGTCCCTTTTCTGCAATTATGAGATTTCACCTTTCCCTCCACTAAAATCCCGCTTCAGCATATGAGTGAGGCTCATAATATATTATCAACTCCGGCTCGAAACCGGCAGGCACTTCAGTCAACCCGGAACGATTAAAATACAGGTTGTTATTACCGGATAGCAACATCTGCGTGTCAGCATAATTGATCACCGAGCCGCCAATAGTGCCTCCGGCATTGCCGTAAAACTCTATTCCGTTGGCAGCGATGGCGCCGTTTATGGTATCGAAGTTTCCACCAAACGACGCTGCAAATCCCGGAGCAACTATGAATGTTCCTGTCTCTTCATGCAGTCCATCGAACTGCTCTTCATAAGGTAGTTCTTCGACTGATTTACTGACAATATTACCGGTAAAATCCAGTTTATTTGTTCCAGAATCATCTTCCCAGTCACCATCGGCTACTATTATACCTTCAATAGTAGTGGTTCCGGAAAATGTAACTTCATTTGGCTGTTCGATATAAGTTACGCCTCGTAAAGTAACTCCGCCGGAAAAGTGAGGATTCATCCCTGCAGGTATTCGTAAGTTATCGTAGCTCTCGTGGGAAGAAAGATCCGCATCATCATCAAGAGTGTTGGTTGCCCAGTGCTCAAAGTATGAGGGGTTTGGTTCGGGAAATTCCACAGGCGCAACTCCGGTAGCCACATGGTTGTTTATCGCATCGTCGCCTGTTTCACCACCAATTCCGGCCTGACCGCCCTGAAGATGTACGCTTTCCTCTGACGGATAGTCGTTGGCAATACTGACATTACCTGCTATCTTTGAGTTTCCTATAATCTCAAGCGCCAAAGAACTGTTAAAGCTTTCAATATATGTGTCAGCTTCAACGGAAACATTCACACCGTCAAGCTCAATATTCCCGTGCAATGATAACGGCCCCCTGGTCCCGACACCATAGTCAAAAATAGTATTTGCTCGTTCACCGTAGCGAAAGTTTACACGAATCTTTCGTGAAAAATCCTCAGCATAGCCGGTAATATCCACCTGGAAAATATCATTACTTAAAGCCGTTATCTCAGCCGAAAAAGATTTGTCCGATTCATCGTCAAGATTAACCGATGAGATTATTATCTTGTTGCCGCTTGTCGTCATAGACGCGTTTTGCAATGTTGAAAGATGGTTCTGCATCTGCGTAGTTATAGCGGAAAATCGCTGATCTTCCGATAGTGTTCCGGGTATAGACACGCTGCTCAACCAGTTTCTGACTATTTCCAAACCCGATTCGGCTGAAGCTCTGGCGGCATTGGATTTCTGTTGATTCTGCGCCATTTGAAGGTTAGAGCCGGTCATTGTCGCCATAGAGACCGCCAGCGCTGAAAACAACAGAATGAATATCATCGACAGCAACAAAGCTGTCCCTTTTCGTGAGTTACGCGGATTCATAATTGGTTTCCCCCCATTTAAGAATATACGCGCATTGCGGTTTATGGTGCTGTGTTGCTATGTCCGGGTCAAGATTTGTGCTGCTTCCATCTGTAAAAATTATACAAAATAACAAAGCAAACAAAAATCGCAGAAAATAAATTTATCCGTAAAGGTTGCCTTCAGAATCGACATAAACGGTCGAATCAGCATCTTTGAGGATTTTAACGGCTTTTGGGGCCTGGTCGAGCGTAGGAATTTTGAACATATTATGACATTTTTCGCATCGCATCCGATGGTCTGCCGCAGTTTCCGGCAATAATGATATGTTCCCGCAGCCAGGGCATTGAGCGATAATGCGCATTTTACAATAAATCCCGCCAGTTAGCAGGCCGATTATTTATTTCCAGAAGATCCACAGAAGTTATCCGCCAAGAACCGGATGACCTGGAAAGCTCCGCCTGAAGCTTAAAAAGCATTTGTCCAAAATATACCTGACTACCTTCCTCGAAAACGACCCTGGCAGTAAAAACAGTATTGCCTGCAGCCCCCTGAACTTCAGTTTCAGTAATTCGAACAACTACCCTTTCGATCATTGCCGCCGACAACCGCGATTTACAGCTTCTCATCGCCGCATCTTTGCTTCTGTGATACCGATCCTGATAATTCTCAGCTAAAAGAGGCTCAATTGCCTGACAATCCCCTCGCTGGGCCGCTCGCCCGGCCTGCTGGATAACCGACGCAATCTGCTCAGCGTCGGTCTCAACAAAATAGTACATACCAAAACCTGCCGCTGCCACAGCGGCCGGTATCAGAAATTGCCAGAACCTGCGTTTATCCGGCAAAGCCGCCCGAATTACCAGTATAATCAACAACGAAATTACCGCCGCAACCAGCATAGTCCACGGCTGTTCGAATATGTTAAACATACCTACCTCGCTTAATTTCGCAATGATTGTATAGGCGGTGGTATCCTGCCTTTGCGACGAACAAACGCTGAATTTTGCGTCTTGGCTAATTTCATAATCGGAGCAGAACCCAACAACCCCCCAAAATGCACTATCTGACCGGGCTTACTATTCGGAACAGGAATTATACGCACACCGGTGGTCTTATTATTCACCACCCCTATTGCCAGCTCATCAGCTATTATCGCCGAAAGCACCTCCGCTGAAGTATCGCCCGGCACCGCTATCATATCAAGACCGACCGAACAAACCGCCGTAAGGGCCTCAAGCTTCTCAATCGTCAAAACCCCCTCTTTGGCCGCCCGAATCATCCCGGCGTCTTCGCTTACCGGTATAAAAGTGCCGGAAAGCCCCCCGACCAGACTCGACGCCATAGCTCCACCTTTTTTCGCCGCGTCAATAAGCAGCGCAAGTGCCGCCGTAGAACCGGGCTGGCCTACCCGACCAACTCCCATAGCCTCAATAATCCCTGCCACCGAATCACCCGCCGAAGTGGTCGAAGCAAGCGATATATCTACAATACCGAAATCAACACCCATATACGAGGCAAGCTCACGCCCGATAAGCTCCCCGGCGCGTGTAATCTTAAAAACCGTCTTCTTTATAACCTCTGCCAACTCAGTAAGGTCGCAATCGGCATTCTGTTGCACAACATTGCACACCACTCCCGGCCCGGATATCCCGATGTTTATCGCGAAATCAGGCTCACCTATGCCCTGATGCGCACCTGCCATAAAAGGATTATCCTCAGGCACATTAGCGAAAACGGCGATTTTAGCGCATCCGATCGCGTTTTCGCCCTTGCCTGCGAGATCTTTCAGAATCCGTCCGAATTTCTCTATCGCATTCATATTCATCCCCGCCCGCGTTGACGCAAGGTTCAAAAACGAGCAAACCCTGCTTGTCTGGGACAACGCCTGCGGAATGGAATCTATCAGCGCCTCGTCAGCAGCGGTAGCGCCTTTTTGAACCATCGCCCCGAACCCGCCTATAAAATCAATATCCGCCTTATTAGCCGCTTCATCCAGAGCCTTTGCGATTTTAACGGCATATTTGACATCTCTGCCAAGCGGCTCGAGTAACAGCGAAACAGGGGTAACAGCCACACGACGGTTAGTAATTGGAATGCCGTATTTATGTTCGAGCCTGTCGGCATATTTATTTAACAGGGCGCCTTTTTCGATAATCCTTTTCTTTATCCGTCCACAAAGGCGCTCAATATTACGATCCATACAATCTTTCAGGTTAACACTCAGTGTAACAGTGCGGATGTCGAAATGATGGTCAACCGTCATACCCACGGTTTCGAATACTTCTTCAGGCGATATCGACATTGTCAAATCCTGTGCATTACCTTAAAGATATTTTGATCCTGAAAAGTTATTGCCAGACCCATATCCTGACCGATAGAATCCAGAACCCCGCGTATCTGCTCGATATCCAGCTTGGAATGCTCGATATCCACTGCCATCGTCATAACAAAGTACTCTTCCATAATATTCTGATTAACATCGATAATATTGATGTTAGCCTCTGCCATCGCCGTAGCAAGTCTGGCAATAATACCAACCTTGTCCTGGCCGGTAACCGTTATAATACAAACCTGGGGTTGTTTCTTCATCTTGGTGATTTCTCCGATTTATCCGATAATTTTTCACGAAGCTCTTCGGTTTTTGCGTGATGTGTCATATCGGGAATCAACGCCGTAACTGTAATATAACCTTCCGAAAGAGAAACAGTATCCGTCGCATCATCCTCATGCCGGTGCATCCCCCCTGCAAGCTGAAAAACCGTCTGGCCGGCCTCATCTGTCCTTGGCAGATATTCCTCTTCAAAACCCTCGGTAGATTGCTGAACTACACGGATCCCTTTCGGCCTGCCCTGCGAAAGACGCGGTATGTTCACATTTGTAACATAACCGGCCTCATACGGCTTTAGCTTCTCCAGCACATCGACGCAATATTTCGCACCCAGCTGAAAATCCATATCCTTCTCCGCCGCCAGACTCATCGCAACCGACGGTATCCGCAAAAATGCTCCCTCCATCGCAGCAGCCACGGTACCGGAATAATAAACGCTTATGCCCACATTGGCCCCCTCGTTCATACCCGCCACAACCAAGTCTATTGGCCCTTCGTGCAATTGCAGATACGCCAGCTTAACACAGTCCGCCGGAGAGCCGCAAACACTGTAACCTTCAAAAAGCCCCACAAGCTCCACAGGTTGGCACACCAGAGGCTCGGCAAATGTAATGCTGTGGCTGGCACCGGATTGACTGTCAGCAGGAGCCACGACCGTCACATTGCCGAATTTCACAAGCTCCTTATACAAAGCTGCGATGCCCGGAGCGAAAACACCATCATCATTGGTAAGCAGTATATTCATACAGCAATTCTAATTTGCCTGACTCATACTGTCAATGCCGCCTTGTCTAGCTTCAAAAACAAAAAAATTGACAGACCATAAAACCAAGCCTAATATGCCGGTTTTCACGATACCTCGAATCCAGCAGGGAAATATAAAGGTGCCAAGTCACAGACTTGCCAAAATAGAAATAGACGACATCGAAATTACCGGCTATTCCGTCGCAGGAGAAGAAACTGTTGTAGCGGTCCCGCAGCTTAATGTCTGCTTTGACATCGGCAAAGCCCCCGATCAGGTAATATCGATCGACAACCTGCTCCTGACCCACGGCCATATGGACCACACAGCAGGCATCGCTTATTATCTTTCCCACCGCAATTTCTCAGGCCAGACCCCCGGCACTGTACTGGCTCCCCAAGAACTGCTCGAACCAATCCAACAGATAATTGACGCGCACGGCATCCTTGACGGCAATCCAATACCGGCCAATCTTGTAGCCGTCCGACCCGGCGGCGAATACCGCATAAAACCAAATATTTTCGCCCGAGCTTTCGCTACGCCCCATAGCCGAAACTCAGTAGGCTACACACTTATCGAAAAACGCAAAAAACTAAAACCTGAATACACAAAACTGACCGGCCCACAAATTGTCGAGTTAAAAAAACAGGGCATAGAAATAGATTACCCCCTGGAAATACCCCTGGTAACATACTGCGGCGACACCGAGCCGGGCGACTTCACCAAACTTGAGTTCGTTATGAACAGCAAAATACTCATAACAGAATGCACCTTTTACACCAAAGATCACATCAGCCGGGCAAAAGCAGGCAAACACACGCATCTTAACGACCTGCCGGATTTGATGAGGAACTCAAAAAATCAGTGCATTGTACTTATTCATATAAGTCAGCGAACCGGCATCGGATTTGCGCGGAAGATGCTCAAAAAAGTCCTCGCTGCTGAACAACTCGATAGAATTATATTCCTTATGGAACATAATAAACGACGCCGCTAAGATCATGTAGATAAACCTACAAATCCCATTAGATACCGCCGTTAATAAGAATCGCTGCACCACTTCAGAGGCTTTACTCAGAATCGCTGTGTATATCTTCAGAGGCTTTTTCAGCCTTTTTTGAGCGAATGTCGGCAGCTATCCATTTAGCCACCGGTGTAAGCCCAAGCAGCACAACCATTGTAGTAACTGTTGATACCAAGGCCAGAAGGTGGAATCTCGCTCCGCACGCCATTCCTATGGCGGCTGCGATCCATATTGTAGCCGCGGTCGTCAAACCGTGTATTCCGAGCCTGTCCTGAATGATGCTGCCTGCGCCGAGAAAGCCGATACCAGATACAATCTGGGCGGCAATACGGGCACTGTCAGCACCTGTACCGGCAGCCAGGTTAAGCGAAACGATGGTAAAAATTGCCGCTCCGACGCATATAAGCGCATTTGTTCGCAACCCCGCCGGTTTTCCGAATATCTCCCTTTCCAGCCCGAGAATCGTGCCGAACATAAGGGCCAATACTATGCTCAATAGGTCTATCCATTCCATAGAAGCGATTATAACTTTGGTCTTATAGTTTTTCAAAGTTAAACCCGAAAATATCAAACCCTGCTAAAAATAGGTATTTTAAGGCTTGGATTTTCGAATTTACAAATCTTGCCATAATACCATTTAGCCCATATACTTGTTATCAGACAAGTGAGTTTTAGACTGATAATTTGATTTTTACAGGACATTATTAATGAATATAAACAGCGATCGCAAAGTAGCATATTTTTCGATGGAAATTGGCCTTGAAGAGTTTCTGCCGACTTACAGCGGAGGCCTCGGAGTTCTTGCAGGCGATACCGTTCGCACAGCGGCGGATCTGCGTATTCCTTTTGTCGCAGTTACGCTTCTTTCGCGTCATGGTTATTTTGCTCAACAATTTGGCCCCGGAGGCCAACAAATAGAGCAGCCGGAGCAATGGGATCCTACGGAACATTTAACAGAGCTTAGTGCTCGAATAACTGTCCATATCGAGGGCAGGCCGGTGCAGCTTCGGGCATGGCAGCATAATGTGCAGGGTGTTACGGATTTTGAAGTACCGGTAATTTTTCTGGATTCTGACCTGCCGGATAATGAGGATTATGACAGGAGCCTCAGCCACCATCTATACTCCGGCGACCTTAGGTATCGCCTTTGCCAGGAAGTGCTGCTCGGAATAGGCGGGGTCCGGATGCTGCGGGAGCTCGGATATGAAAAGGTTCAGCGGTTCCATATGAATGAAGGGCATGCAGCCCTGCTGGTTCTGGAATTGCTGAAAGAACAGATGGAAAGCAACGCAGTTACGGATATAACCAAAGAAATTATCCAGACTGTCAAGGAGCAATCTGTTTTTACCACTCACACTCCCGTTCCAGCCGGCCACGACCAGTTTCCTATGGAGTTGGCTCGTAAAGTTATCGGCGACCATAAGGCATGGCAGATTGAGCGCGAGCTTTGCTGTGAAGGCAAGGTACTGAATATGACCTATGTGGCTCTCAAGTTCAGCAAGTACATAAACGGTGTGTCAAAGGAACACGGCAAGGTTTCGCAGGAGATGTTTAATGAGTATATGATTGATTCAATCACAAACGGGGTTCATATGGGCAAATGGTCAGCTAAGCCGTTTGCTAAACTATTTGATAAATATATTCCGGCATGGCGTAACGATAATTTTTCACTCAGGTACAGCCTGAATGTGCCAAAAGAAGAAGTCGCAGAGGCGCATCGTCAATGCAAACATCAGCTTATTGACTACATTAACAGCACCAGCGATGTTAATTTCAGTTATGATGTCTTTACTATTGGTTTCGCCAGGCGTGCCACAGCTTATAAGAGAGCCAGCTTGATATTGTCTGACCCAGAGCGTCTCCGATCCATATCACGAAAAAGCGGAAAGTTTCAGATAGTTTTTGCGGGAAAAGCCCATCCAGCCGATTATGCCGGTAAGGATATGATAAAGTACATCTTTTCGATGAAAGATATTCTTAAAGATGATGTAAAGATTGTTTATTTGCAGGATTACGGGATACGACTTGCAAAGCTCTTGGTTCCCGGCGTGGATATATGGCTAAACACACCCCGTCCGCCTCGTGAGGCCTCCGGCACCAGCGGAATGAAAGCCGCGGTAAACGCCGTGCCTTCATTCAGCGTTCCTGACGGCTGGTGGATTGAGGGATGCGTAGAAGGGCTTACCGGCTGGGCGATTGGCACAAGCCAACCACAACAAGGTACGCCTCGGGAAGATATGGCCGATGCGGAATCGCTATATGGCAAGCTCGAGACGATAATACTACCAAAGTTCTATAATGATTATGATGGTTATCTGGAAGTGATGCGCAATTCAATAGCCCTGAACGGATCTTTTTTCAATACACAGCGAATGCTTCACGAATATGTCTATAAGGCTTACTTTTAAGAATATCTGCACTTTCCAAAAATAGATTGCCAGGCGTCCAGTTCCATTAGCTTAATAAAACTGTGAATGGTGCTATGGCAAATACAACAATAAAAAGTATTCCTGTCAAACGCTCAAAGCCCCCGAAAAGCAAAACGCAAGGGATATGACTCAGGAGGTACAGACCGTTAAGCAATAGGCTGATTTCAAAGCCCTCTGCTGGGTTGTAGAGCGACCCCATAGCTGGATGAACCGCTTTGGCCGCGTCTTGACGCGATTGGAAAAGAAACCCGAAAACTATTTGGCACTGCTCCATCTTGTTTGTGCCATAATTACCTTTCGTAGTTCATGGTTATTCGGATAGGCTCTAAGTTATAACTACTATTTGCATATCTTATATTGTGTTTGAATCAGTGTTTTTTCTTGACCTCGGTGGTAATTTTTTATTAAATCTCGGTTCACAGCTAATTTTCAAATAAGGTTATCAATATGGCTGAAAAAATTGTAAAAGTAGGAATTGTAGGCTTTGGCACCGTGGGCTGCGGAGTAGCGAAACTGCTGCTTACGCACAATCACGCTATCGAAGCTAAAACCGGTGTTCGTCTGGAACTGGCGTGTGTGGTGGATAAGGATACTACATCGCCCAGGCCTGTGCAGCTTGGTCGAGGAGTTCTGACCGATGATATTAATAAGCTGCTGGACGACAATTCTATCGAAATCGGTATTGAGCTTATCGGTGGAACGACCGCGGCGAAAAAGATTCAGGAAGATATGCTCAAAGCAGGCAAACATGTCGTAACTGCTAATAAGGCTCTTTTAGCCGAACACAGCAGTCAGTTATACAAGACAGCCCATGAGAACAATAAATGCATTGCTTTCGAGGCAAGCTGTGCGGGAGGGATACCAGTAGTATCAGGTATCAGGACCGGACTGGTAGCCAATGATATCCAGGCGATGTACGGTATTTTAAACGGCACCTGCAATTACATTCTCTCCCGGATGAGTACAGATAACATGGAATTTGCCCAGGCGCTTGCCGAAGCTCAAGAAAAAGGCTACGCAGAGGCGGATCCAACGCTGGATATAAGCGGCGGAGACAGTGCACATAAGCTGGCGATACTATCATCTATCGCATTTGGCTATGAGATTGGAAGTGAGGATATTTCCTTACAGGGTATCGAGTCCGTTACCCCGGATGATTTGCGATTCGGGCAGGAGATGGGCTATGTGCTTAAGCTTCTTGCAATCGCGATAAAACTCGAAGACGGCAAAATAGCCCTGCGCGTTCATCCGTCGTTCATACCACGGGATAATCCGCTTGCAAATATAAGCGGCTCATTTAACGCCGTTAGCATACTCGGCCACGCCGTCGGAGAGGTTGTTTTCTATGGTCGAGGTGCTGGTATGATGCCGACTGCCAGTGCGGTTGTAGCTGATATTATCGATGTTGCTCTGGGCAATTCGCTCAATACTTTTGAGCATTTACACCTCAAGCCGGCAGAACAGGTTAAGCCGCTAATTGAGGAATTTGAAGAATCCACGAGCAGATTTTACATTCGGCTTATGGCTAAGGATCAGCCGGGAGTTTTCTCTGATATCGGCAGGATACTGGCAGAGAACGAGATAAGCATCTCCGGCGCTCTCCAGCATGAAGGGCGCGGCCCGGACAACACCATACCGGTCGTTGTAACCACCCATCCGACTGAACAGCGCAAGGTAAGCAAAGCAATCGACGATTTATATAAAGTTGAAAGCATAACGACCCGCCCTGCCTGTATTCGGATAGTCGATATTCCGAGAGATAAGGATTAGATAACAAACCAATACTACTAAAAAAGCATAGATACTGCGCAAACTAAAATGAGTGAAAAATATGCTATCATAATACCTGACGGAGCCGCTGATGAGCCGCTGGATATGTTTGACGGCAAGACTGTCATCGAAGCCGCCCGCACTCCGAATATGGATCGCATCAGCAAGATCGGCAAACAGGGAACGGTGCTAACCGTACCCGAAGATATGGCGGCAGGCAGTGATGTTGCGCAGATGTCACTTCTTGGATATGACCCGACTGTTTATTATAACGGGCGGGCTCCCATCGAGGCGGTAGCAATGGGAGTAGAGCTTGATGATAATGACTGGATTTTTCGCTGCAACCTGGTAACTGTCGCCGACGGCAAAATGGCAGACCACAGTGCAGGGCATATATCCAATAAAGAAGGCGCCAAGTTAATCGACGAGCTGAATGAAATCTTAGCTGATGAGCATTTGCAATTTCATAAAGGGATTAGTTATCGGCATCTTCTTGTGATAAAAGATACTGATTTCTCGGTTACAACTTACCCGCCACATGATTATATCGGTACTGCGGTTGAGAAAATCCTGCCCCGCGGCAAAGGTTCTCAATTGTTGATAGACCTGATGAGCCGATCCAAACAGCTATTTGCCGAGCACGAAATAAACAGGGTTCGGGCAGATCTGGGTGAAAATCAGGTGAGCAGTATCTGGTTATGGGGAGAAGGAAAGAAAATCGTGATGGATAGTTTTGAGGAGCGTTTTGGCCTTAAGGGTGCGGCGATAACCGCGGTTGACCTGGCTCGGGGGCTTGCGAGACTAATTGGATTTGATTTGATAGAGGTTGAAGGTGCTACAGGTTTTGCTGATACGAATTATGAGGGCAAGGGTGAGGCGGCCATAGAAGCGTTGAAAGACCATGATATTGTGGTTGTTCATATCGAAGCGCCAGACGAGGCTTCGCACCAGGGAAATCCGGCGCTTAAAAAACAGACCATTGAGAATATCGACAAACATATAGTTGGGCCTGTTCTTGATGCGATTCAAGGCTATGACAAGTGGAGGATAATGGTATTGCCCGATCACCCTACGCCGGTAATGACTCAGGCTCACTCACCAGAACCGGTTCCTTTTGCTATGGCAGGGACGGATGTAAGTGGAATATTACATAAGTCTTTTGGCGAAAGAAACGCTCGGGAAAGTGGTTTTTGGATTGAAAAAGGCTCGGATTTAATGGAGTATTTTCTTAAAAGTTAGTAAGAAGCTTTATTGCGTACATAATTTTAATTTATTTTAACGGATTGACTATATGGCGATTATAGTACAGAAATTCGGAGGAACATCGGTGGCGAATGCCGAAAAGATTCGCAAAGCAGCCCAGAAAGCCGCAAAGGCTCATGACCAGGGCAACCAGGTGGTAATCGTTGCCTCTGCCCGTGGTAAGCAGACTGACCAGTTGATTGCTGATGCTATGGAATTGAACCCTAACCCGCCTGAGCGTGAGCTTGACCAGCTTGTAAGCACCGGTGAACAGCAGACTGTTTCGCTGCTTGCCATGGCTCTGGAGACGATGGGATATGACGCTATCAGCTTGACCGGCGCTCAGATTAAAATGCTTACTGACGGCGCCTATACAAAGGCCAGGATAGAAAGTATTGGCGCCGAGGAGATTCATCGCTACCTCGACCAGGGCAAAATCGTTGCGATTGCTGGTTTTCAGGGCATTGACAGCAAAGGCAATGTCACCACACTTGGCAGAGGAGGTTCGGATACAACGGCTGTGGCAATAGCCGCCGCATTGGGCGCACATCAGTGCGAGATATATACCGATGTTGATGCGATATATACAACCGACCCTCGAATATTCAAACCCGCCGCCAAGCTCGAGGAAATAAGCTACGATGAAATGCTCGAGCTTGCTTCACTCGGCGCAGGCGTACTCCACAGCAGGGCTGTGGAATTCGGCAAAAAATACGATGTTACGATACATCTTAGAAGCAGTACAGAAGACAAACCAGGTACAATAATTACTCATGAGGTGCCCAAAATGGAAGGTGTAATAGTTTCCGGAGCAACTGTCCAAAAAGATATGGCAAAGATCAGTATGGTTAATGTAGATAACAAGCCCGGTAATGCCGCAAAGATATTTACACATCTGGCCGGTGCTAAAGTTGTGGTAAACGATATTGTCCAGACGGAAGTCAATCCTAAAAAGGCGAATTTATCTTTTACTGTTAGCTCTGCGGATTTGGAATCCGCCAAAAAAGCTGTTAATCAGATAAAAGAGGAAATAGGTTGTGAAGATATTTTTATCCGTGAAGATATCGCTGAAATATCGGCTGTCGGAGTTGGCATGAGAAGTCATTATGGCGTAGCTGAGAAAATGTTCGAAGCACTTGCACAGAATGAAATAAATATCGACTCGATCACCACCAGCGAAATTCGCATGAGTTGTATAGTTGATGAGCACCAGGCGGACAAAGCCCTTGAAGCGGTATGCTATGCATTCCAACTTGATAAACCTGTCGATGCCAGAACAAAATAGTTGTTTTGCTTAGGGCAATTGTGCGTAACAAAGGACGCTTTTTGTTGAGCAATCGAGGCAGGAAAGCTGTTATAGTTGGGCTAGTTGTTTTTGCTGCGGCAGGTGTTTTAATCGATCGCAGCAGAATTGCCGAGTTGTACCGCCCTGTCCCTACTTCTGACACCGCTTTAGTTGCGGATATTGATAAATATCACGAAAAAACTTCTACGGTAATTAACGTCGTTGACGGCGACACCATCGACATTGACATTCCCGACGGTCAATATGATCGAACCCGAATCCGCCTGCTAGGCATTGACACTCCTGAACTGCATGGTGAAAAGGTCGAATATTTTGGTCTGGAAGCCTCGCTAGAGGCCGAGCGGCTTTGTATGAATAAGGAGGTTATGGTACTGCTCGACTTGGAACGCAGTCGGTGTCATTACGGCAGGCTGCTGGCTTATGTGAAGCTCCCCGGCGAGAAGATACTCAACGAAGAGATGATAAAGTCAGGCCACGCCTACGCTGACTTGCGATTTGAGCATCCCGAATATGAAAAATATAAGCAACTGCAAAAAACTGCGCGGCAGCAGAAAAAAGGGTTATGGGAAGAAGTCCGCCAGGAACAGCTGCCGGACTGGTTGAGGCGTAAAAGGCCGGATATGAACCTTGGCAACTAACTCTTTATGAGGCTTGTTATACTCAAACAGGGTTTTATATGAGAGGAGCTTATTGTGGCCAGAACACCTCGGACAAAAATAATAGCCACGCTGGGTCCGGTCAGCAGCAACTACACAATGCTGAGAAAAATGATGATAGCAAGCCTTAATGTTGTGCGATTAAATTTTTCTCACGGCAACTACGAAAGTCATCTGCAAACGCTGAGCATTGTCCGCAGTCTCAATAAAAAATATCGTCGGCGAATATGCGTTATGCAGGACCTCGAAGGATTTCGAATCCGTGTAGGCTACTTTGAGAATTCTGAAAGCATGATAGTTGAGACAAACAAAACCGTATGGCTACATAATAGCCTCCACGCGGCCGGGACTAAAACGATACCTTTCGATTATGATGGGCCGCTAAGCAGCTTTAAGCCCGGCCATTCAATATTCATTGATGACGGCAAAATATTATTAAGGGTGATTAGCGCAGGCGAAAAAAGCATAAAAGCCAAGGTCATAGAAGGCGGTCTAATCAAACAGCGTAAAGGTATCAACCTGCCGGATACAAAGTTGGAATTCGGAGCGTTTACCCAAAAAGACCGTGACAATGTCGAATTCGCTGTCGAACACAAACTTGATTACATCGCATTATCTTTTGTTCGAGACGCCGATGATGTTCTCGAAGCCTCAGAATACATCAAAAGCCGTCTGCCGAAGTGTAAAATTATCTCGAAAATCGAAAATGGATCAGCTATCAGCACTATTGACCAAATCATAAAGGTCTCTGACGCGATAATGATTGCCAGAGGTGATATGGGAATAGCTATTCCCATTCAGGATGTACCTATTGTCCAAAAATACCTAATCAAAAAATGCAACGAAGCAGGTAAGCCGGTCATAACCGCTACGCAGATGCTGGAGCATATGACCGAATACACCCGCCCGACACGAGCCGAAGTTACTGATGTAGCCAATGCCATACTTGACGGAACTGATTATGTAATGCTTTCGGGAGAAACGGCAGTAGGCAAACATCCCGATCTATGTGTCTGGACGATGAATGAAATCATAAAAGCCACCGAGGCATATCAGAGGACAAATGAAGTTCCTAACCGCTATTTTGCGAAACAGTAATCACCAACAAAATTAGCTGATATTATATTCCTTGATTTTTCGGTAAAGTGTTCGTTCGCCGATGCCGAGTATTTTAGCTGCTTTTTCGCGGTTGTTGTTGGTTTGAGCAAGCGTATCTATAATGGCTTGTTTCTCCAGTTCTGTGAGTGACATTCCTCCGAGGTCACTGGGTCGCTCGGCAGAACCGGATGTAAGAAGTCGCTGGCCGCGATGAATTTCCGGGGGCAAATCCTGGACATCTATCATCTTCTTGTCACAAAGAACTGCTATGGTATTTATGCAGTTTCGCAGTTGCCGAATATTTCCCGGCCAGTTATAAGCTTTAAGATACTTCATTGCAGCACTTGTAAAGCCACGGATATCGGCTCCCGTATCAGCAATAGCCTCTTCGAGAAAATATTCGGCAAGAATCGGAATGTCCTCGGGGCGATCAGACAGCCCGGGAAGAGTTATGCTGACTCCTTTTATCCTGAAATAAAGATCCTGTCGAAAGCTTTTCTCCTCGACTTGTCTTATGAGGTCATGATTTGTCGCACTTATGACCCTTACATCTACAATCACAGGCTTGCCACCACCAACAGGCGTTACCACACCATCCTCGAGAACACGCAGTAGCTTAGCCTGCATGCGCATTGGCATAT
This sequence comes from Phycisphaerae bacterium, assembly GCA_003553245.1. Taxonomy (GTDB): domain Bacteria; phylum Planctomycetota; class Phycisphaerae; order Sedimentisphaerales; family Anaerobacaceae; genus T1Sed10-97. The sequence continues at coordinate 9,786 of PWDX01000099.1, read as the reverse complement.
CGCCAATTTCATCCAGAAATAATGTCCCAGTATCGGCCATTTCGAAAAGGCCCTTCCGATCAGCAGAGGCACCAGTGAATGCCCCTTTTGTGTGGCCGAAAAGCTCACTTTCAAGAAGGGTTTCGGCCAAGCCTGCGCAATTTATGGGAACAAAGGGTCTGCCGTTGCGCGGCGAATTCAGATGTATCGCTCTTGCCATCAACTCCTTGCCTGTGCCGGACTGGCCTTCGATTAAAACAGGTATGTTCGTTGGGGCAACCCGCCGAAGCACCTTATAAATTCCCTCCATAGCAGGTGAATTACCTCTTATGCCCTCAAAAACAAAGCTGCGTCGGACCTGCTGTTGGTCTTGCATTTGCCGTTTATCGAGGACAGTGCTTATGGCCTGTTCAGCGAGCTCACGCAACTGCCCTGTATCTACCGGTTTGGCAAGGTAGTCATAAGCTCCGTGGCGCATCGCTTCTTTACAACTTTCAATACTGGCATAGGCGGTTATGATTATCACCGCTGTGTCGGGATCGATTTCTCGGGCTCTGGACAAAATTTCCATACCATCGATTCCGCCTGCAGGATTAATGTCAACTATCATGACATCAATCCGCTCGCGTTTAAGTGCGGAAATCGCATCCCCGGCATCATATACGGCCATTGCCTTGCGACAGGATTCCTGGAGGGACTCGATCATACCGTCAGCGTGGCTTTGCTGGCTGTCAACTACTAATATCACACCTTCTTTGGGCATATCGCACTAACCCCGGTAAGCAAAACCCGGAAAATAAAATGACACTTGTGCGGCTCCTGACTGCTCGGCCAAATTTCAAACCCGTTTATTCTTTTTCTTCGGCCTGACTGTCTTGCTGTTGCTCTTCGTCGCTTTCTTCCATTTCTACAAGAGCGGCTTTTCTTGAAAGTCTGAGCCTACCCTGGTCGTCGATGTTCAACAGCTTGACCGGAATGATATCGCCTATTTTGCAGACTTGCTCAACCTTTTTAATATATTCGTCACTGAGCTCACTAATATGACACAACCCTTCGATACCGGGAAGAACTTCAACAAAAACCCCGAAGTCCTTGACTGAAACAACCTTTGATTTGGAATATATCTTGCCGACCTCGGGAGTGGCTGTAAGGCTCTCTATCATGCTCTTTGCCTCAAGATGATTATCACCACCCACACAACTAATATATACTGTGCCGTCATCTTCAATCTCTACGGTGGTGTCGGTTTCTTCCTGTATTCTCTTTATCATCTTACCGCCGGGGCCTATAACTTTTCCTATTAGCTCAGGGTCGATTTGCATGCTTATAAGCTTTGGAGCATGCTTGCTGATTTTAGGCCTTGGCTCATCTATAACTCTGTTCATCGTTTCAAGTATCTTCAGACGGGCCTCTTTAGCCTGCTCGAGAGCTTTTACCATTACTTCCCTTGGCAGTCCTTCTGCTTTGATGTCAAGGTGTATGGCTGTTATACCATCTTTTGTGCCGGCTACCTTGAAGTCCATATCTCCGAAGAAATCTTCTTCACCGACTATATCCGTCAGCAATTCAAACCGCTGGCCTTCACTTACCATCCCGATTGAAATTCCTGCTACCGGAGCTTTCATTGGTACGCCTGCGTCCATCAGCGCAAGCGATCCGCCGCACACCGATGCCATTGAGCTGGAGCCGTTAGATTCGGTGATATCTGATGTTATTCGAATAGTATAAGCAAATTCGTCTTCGCTTGGTCTGACCGGTTCAAGTGCTTTTTGCGCAAGAGCTCCGTGACCTATTTCTCGCCTGCCCGGCCCGCGCGCCGGCCTTACCTCGCCAACCGAATATGGTGGAAAGTTATAATGCAGCGTAAAGCTTTCGGCGTATTCATCAAGTAAGCCATCTATTATCTGTGCATCTCGGCTTGTACCGAGAGTAACCGTGCTTAACACCTGTGTTTGACCGCGAGTAAATAAAGCTGAGCCATGCGTGCGTGGTAAAATATCTATTTCACAATCGATTGGTCTAATCTCGCCATATCCTCTGCCGTCAGGTCGAACGCCTTCGAGCAGGAGCTTACGGACTGTCTTTTTCTCCAGTTTATAAAAAACTTCCTTGACCATCTTTTTATCATACACATCTTTTGCATCAGGATCTTCGGGGCAAAATCTCTGGTACACATAGTCCCTGAGCTCATCTATAGCCTGACTTCTGGCGGTCTTTTCTTTGACCTGCTTTAACTCGTACATCCGATCGCCTGCATAAGCTTCGACTTTCTTATAAAGCTCTTCATCTGATTCGACTTCATAAGGTACTTTATCTTTGCCCGCCAATGCGCGAAGTTCGTCTATCATTTGGCATATCTTTACAGCTTCGGCCTGACCTACATCAACACCCTGCGCAAGCAGTTCTTCACTAACTTCATTGCCGTGAAGCTCAATCATATTGATTTCGGTCGAATGCGAGCCTACCATCAGATCCATCTGGCTTTGCTCAAGCTGTTCATGTGTAGGATTTACGACAAACTGGTTATCAATATAACCAACCCGGCAAGCTGCGATAGGCCCCTGGAAAGGCATTGAGCTGATGTGAAGAGCGGCACTTGCACCAATCATGGCCAACAGGTCAGGGTCGTTTTCGCCATCGGCGCTTAGAACCAGAGCCATTATCTGCACTTCATTATTATAACCTTCCGTGAAAAGCGGGCGAATAGGCCTGTCAATTTTCCGTGCGGTAAGAATTTCTTTCGTTGAAGGCCTGCCCTCTCGCTTTATAAATCCGCCTGGGAATTTTCCTGCGGCACTATGTCTTTCACGATAATCAACACTGAGTGGAAAGAAATCTATATCTTCAAACCGAGGCGGCGCCCCCTGTGCGGAAACAATAACCACTGTTTCACCATATCTGACGATAACGGCTCCGTCGGCTTGTTTTGCTACTTTTCCTGTCTCAATGGACAGGATTCTGCCCCCGATTTCTCTTTCTACCCTATGAACTTTAAACATATCTTTCCCTTAGTCATATACCTGCAAAATACTTACACACCTAACATAAACCTGCATGAACTACTTACGCAATCCCAGCCTGGAAATCAACTTCTGATACCTGGCTGGATCCTTTGTTTTTACATAACGAAGCAATGACGAGCGTCTGCCGACCATCTTCAACAGACCTCTTCTGGATGAGTGGTCTTTTTTGTGCGTCTTGAGGTGCTCTGTCAGTTCATTGATTCGATTTGTCAGGATAGCAACCTGAACCTCCGGCGAACCAGTGTCGCTTTCGTGGTTTTCATACTCACTGACTATCTTTTGTTTTTCTTCCTTCTTCAACATAGTAAAATTTCCTTTCTTTTGCCAATGGATTGGCGCGATTCCATTTTCACGCTAAAAACAGCTAACAGCATCACCAACGCGGTGATACCGGCCATATTGATTTTTACTCGCTAATTGCGCCAATTAGCCCTTACGCCGTTAAAAGCGAATTGCATAGTTTATTAAGTCAGTTGCGACTATGCAAGTCTTTTTTTGTGGGAACTTTGCGCCTGAGGCATCTGGAATGCCGCGGATATAATGGCTTTACTGCGCCATTACGGAGGATATGCGGAAGACAGGCAAAAGAAGTGCTATGGCGATTGTGCCTATTACTGAGCCGAGAATGGTAATCATTACAGGCTCGATTAGAGTTGTGACGCTGTTTATGGAACCTTCGAGCTTTTTTTCGTAATAAACGGAAATTTTATCGCAGACATCTCCAAGCCTACCGCTTTTCTCTCCGGCCTTTAGCATCTGGAGGATACTCGGAGATATCAGATCGTTTCCCGGGGCAAGCTGTATTGCCTCTGAAAGCTGGTATCCGTTGCGTATTTTCTGATCCACATCTTTCCACAACTGCTGAAAGTAGTAATTATCGCAGGAATCTTCAATAACCTCTAGAGAGTCCAGCAGGTTCACGCCGGTGTTGACCATTGTAGCCATAATCCTCATGCTGCGGGTTACTACCGTATCAATGAACATTGTTCTGAAGATAGGGATTGTAATTTTGAAATAATCCAGAACCCTGCGCCCTGATGTCGTGCCCGACCACCAGTAGAGTCCGCCGGCAACAAGAACAGCGGTAGTTATTACAATTGCCATAATATCAATATCGCGCAGGGTCTGGCTGAAGGTTACCAGTATCTGGGTTATCTTTGGAAGTGCGGCTCCTCTGGCTTCATAGATTCGCATAAAACGGGGCAGAACAAAGAACATAAGAGTTCCGGTCGCAGCCACAGCAACAAGGGCCATTATAAACGGATAGGTAAGAGCTCTCTGGATGCGTTTTTTTGTTTCACTTTCAAAATTCAGATATCCGCTGAGAATATTAAGCATCTCCGACATCCGCCCAGAAGCTTCAGATGTTCGAACCATACTGACAAACATAGGTGAAAACACTCTGGGAAACGCCTGTAACGCGTTGGAAAAATTATCACCGCTTTTTATTCTGTCAGTTAAATCTTCGAGTATTTCCTTAAAAGGCCCAGCCTGACTCTGCTCAGCCATAGCATCCATCGCATCACTAAGTGAAACACCGCTATCGAGCATGACAGAGAGTTGTGTAGTAAAAGCTATAAGCTCAGATTGATTTACACGGATATAGCTTAGTCGGCTGTCATTCTGCCTGTCAATGGTCTTAATCCGCGCAACCGTACCAGCCGCTTGGTTTGGTGTGGCTGGTGACGCTGAATTCTTTGTCATCATTTCGCTAGTCATGTTTTATCCGAATCAGTTGTCGGCCTGAGCCATTCTTAGAACTTCATCAACGCATACGATACCGGCCTTGACTTTATCGATGCCATCAAGCTGAAGTGGAACCATTCCTTTTTCCATCGCTCTTTGCTTCAATTGTTTCAAGGTGGCTCGGTCGTTGACCATTTCCATTATTTCTTCATCCGGCACAAATAATTCCTGCACCGCTATTCGTCCCATATAACCTGTATTGCGACATTTCCTGCATCCTACGCCCCTATAAAATGCTGATATCTGCCCTGCCAAATCCTCAACCTGGTTTCTGATAACCTTAGGGGGTGTGTATTCTGCTTTACAGCCTGGACAAATTTTGCGAACAAGGCGCTGAGCAAGTGAAGCTTTTAGTGACGCTCCTACAAGATAGGGAGCCACATCCAAATCCAACAGCCTGGTAACCGCACCCGGGGCATCATTTGTATGCAGAGTTGAAAACACTAAATGGCCTGTAAGAGCTGCCTGAACAGCTATATTAGCTGTATCTTTATCACGAATCTCGCCTACCATTATAATGTCAGGGTCCTGCCGTAGAAGGCTTCGCAAAGCTGTGGAAAATTTAAAGCCGGCAGTCTCATGCACTTGAAACTGATTCATACCCACCATATTGCATTCGACCGGGTCCTCTACGGTGCAGATGTTTACTTCCTCGCTATTAATCTCAGCCAGAGTTGCATAAAGCGTGGTGTTTTTACCCGAGCCAGTTGGACCAGTTACCAGCACTATTCCGTTTGGCGATTGAACGACCTTACGATAAAGCTGCAAATTCTGATAACTGAATCCTAGAGACTCCAGATTAAACAGTATCCTCTGTGGGTCTATAATTCTAATGACAACTTTTTCACCGTAATTTCCCGGCATAACCGAGACACGCAAATCAACCGGCCTGCCCTCGACAAGCACATGAATTCCTCCATCCTGCGGTAGTCGGCGCTGGGCAATATCAAGCTCTGCCATAATCTTGATTCGGGAAACAATCGCTGCGTGCATCTGATGCGGAGGTCGAATTTTTTCATAAAGTTTTCCGTCAACTCTGTATCTGACCCGTAGGCGTTTATCATCAGGCTCTATATGTATATCGCTGGCATTTTCGAGAACGGCGTTGTATAAAAGATAATTAACCAGCTTGACTACCGGCGACTGGCCGGCTATCTCTTCTATATTGCTTATGTCCTCAGTGATATTCTCTATCAGTGCAAAATCTTCGAGGGATCCCTCATCTATTATCTCATCGATAACAAAAATATTTGCGTCAGGAAGATAAGTCTCGAGAGTGGCGTTAATATCCCTGCTTGTGGCGCATACAACCTGAACTTTACAGCCGGTGAGTCTTTCTATCTCATCGAGCATAAACACATTAGTCGGCTCAGAAACCGCAACTGTGAGAACATCATAAACCTTAAACAGCGGCAATACCGCATGCTCGAGCATAAATTCTCTCGGTAAAAGCTCAATAACTTTGCTATCGCATATCTTGGGGCTGACTTGCGCGTAACAGACGCCATAAGCCTCTGCCAGAGCCTCGGCAATCTGGTTATCAGTGCAGTAACCTGACTCAACAAGCAACTCCCCCAGCAGCTTGTGATGGCCGCCTGCCTGCTGTTGTGAAAGAACCTGCTCAATCTGATCAGAGGTTACTATGCCGCGTGCAATAAGTAGCTCACCCAGCGGCATTTTATGCTGTACGGCTAACTGCTGATCTGAGTATATGTCTGTTTCTTCATAGCTCATGTTTATATTCTGTCTATTCGCCTTACTGCAATTACGCGAAACTCTTCACCGCCATAGACAATTCCTGATAACTGTCAAACTCATCGTTAAGCCGCGTTATCTCGAGTATTTTACTGCAATTTTCGTCCAACCCAGCCAGACGTAACTGGCAACTATTTTCCTGGCAATAGTCCCGAACCCAAAGCAGCCTTTCCAGACCTTGGCTGTCAATAAATGAAACTTCGTTCATATCTAGTACGATGCCGGTTCGGGATTCATTTATCAAGACCCTGATAGTATCCTCTAAAACCGTGACACTGTCGGTATCAATATCGCCTTGAATCCCAAGAACGCTTATCTGACTATAATCCTGTCGCTGAACTTTCATCTTAGTAATGTCCCAATTGCTGCCAGGCCATATTGAGCAAAATTTTCTTTGTTGCCGTGAGAACCAAAACCATCCTGCATTATATTCCAGAGCCTGTCGATGTCACTACTGAGAAAAACCTGTCCTATTTTGGAGTCAAATTGTGTACCCAGTCCATTTTCAATTTCAGCAAGAGCTTGTTCGACCGACATTGCGTCACGATACACCCGCTTACTTGTCATGGCGTCAAATGTGTCGGCAAGCCCTATTATCCTGCCCGTCAGCGGTATTTGTTCGGCTTCCAGCCCCTCAGGATATCCCTTGCCATCAAAGCGCTCGTGATGACTGAGAACGCCTGGAACAATATTTCTCATTTGTTTTATTTCACGAAGTATCCCTGCTCCTATAGTTGGATGAGTTTGGATATGGTTTATTTCACTTTCGCTGAGCCTGCCGTTCTTTTTAAGAACCGCCTCGCTAATTCCCATTTTTCCGACATCGTGCAAAAGCCCTGCAAGATAAACATACTGTATTTCATCTTCATTGATCGGGTAGTTTTCTGACAACCGCTCAGCTATCCAGCGAGAAATAAACGCCACTCGCTCGGAATGTCCACGAGTGTATTGATCCTTGGCATCGATACTGTTAGTTAGGGCTTTTAAAGAGCCCATAAACAATTCTTTCAGCTCAAGGAAAAGTCCTCCGTTTTCAACAAAAACCGCGCAGCCGCTTGCAACCGAGTTAAAAAGCTTAATATCGGTACTATCAAAATCCTGCTTATCCTGCCTGTTGACAGCTACCATAAGCCCTATAAGATTATCGTCTGATACGAGGCTGCCCTGGTTTTCTTTGCTTTTGCCGCAAAGCGGGACCACTATTATATTCCTGATATTTTCGGGCCAGTCCCACTGAAATGGCGAATCAATCTCACTGTCAACAAGAGCCTCTCTTCCTGCACGCATCTGTTGCAGAATCCGCTCTTCAAGCACTGCTGCCATTCGTTCATCGATATCTATAAGACCCGAGCCGGCAGTTATCATTAACTGGTTTCTGTTATCTATCTGCTGTTCAAGCAGGACGGCTATCCCCTCAACATTGACAATTTCAGTAAGACTGTCGCAGGCCATCTGAAGATAATTTGCGCCTTGCTCGGTTACATGCATATTTGTGCTGAGTTTGTGCAGCAGCACCAGCTCTTCGTAAGTGTGAGCAAGTTCATTGCTTACGCTGCCTATCTGTTGTTCCGATTTTTGCTGTATTTGCATCCGTTCGACAAACATTTCGCTCATCTGCCGGAAATATTCTATTTTGTCGGAGCCTTCCAGGCCTGCATCAATCACTGCTGCTCCTACAAAATCAGAATCCTCTGTAACTACTGTCGACACCATATTATCACCGCACCTGCCGACAATAGTACCGCTGCCTTGCCACTGCGTTTGTGCCGCCTTGGCCGAACGCAGCATCTGCTGATCACTGCTTATAAAATCCCCGCCCAGACAGCGAATAGATATTGAACCGTCAGCCAGACAGAATACGAAATTGACACCGAAACTGGCAATGCGCTTGCCGAAATCCTCCAATTGTCTGATGCAGGATGAAGATATACTGTTCGATTTTGACTGAATCAATGCCACTATTCCATTACCTCCATGGCCCGAGATTAACTTCCGTGATTTACGGTCTGGTGGTGAAAAATGTCCTCGATGCTGCGCAAGAGCTCTTTTGGGCTAAATGGCTTGCTCAGAAACTCCGATATCCTCAAATCATGCTTGATATGTTCGTCTATATTAAAACTGCGAGCAGTCAGCATTATCACTGGAATATCAACGGTGGCGTCATAGCTTCTCATATTCTCTACCATTTCCAGGCCGCTCATAACCGGCATCTGAAAGTCCGTTACGACAATATCAGGCCGCTCCTCCAAAGCCAGTTTAAGTGCTTCGCTGCCGTTCTCTGCCGATATAACCTCATAGCCGTTATTACGAAGCTTTATCGCGACAACATGTATTATGTGCACCTCATCGTCAACTACCAGAACCTTTTTTGGCATCACTATTCCTCCGGAAAATATTCCTTTTATCCGTTCACAACTTCGCAAGCTTTGGCAAGCGGCAACTCGAAAGTAAAAGTACTGCCTGTACCCGGCTGGCTTGTAACAAACACTCGCCCATTATGTATCTTTTCGACAATTTGTTTGACCAGGTTAAGGCCCAACCCCGTGCCTTTAGCCTGAGAACTATTCTTTTTCACGCGATAAAATTTTTCAAACACATGCTCCAAATCATCTTTTGGTATTCCTACTCCTGTATCAGTAACCCGAACCTGAACGACATTCTTATGTTCATCCACTTCGCTGGTGATGCGCACCTGACCGCCGGAAGGGGTATATTTGACTGCGTTGCTGAGCAGGTTGACTATTACCTGGCTTAGCATATCCTTATCGACCTCGACCTGGTCGAATACTATCGGCTGCTGAGAGATGACCTCGATATTCTTTTCTGCGGCGAAACTTCGAATCATAGATAATTGCTCTTCGATAAGAATTGTCAGACTGACAGGCTTTTTTTGGACTTTTATAAGACCTGACTCAATTCGAGAGACATTCAGGATATCCTCGATGAGGCGATTAAGCCGCTGGGCCTGCGTCTGGATTACGCAATAAAATTCTTTGCGGGTTTGCTCATCTTCGGCCTCACCGTCCGCCAGCATTTCCGAATAGGCCGTTATCGAGGAAAGAGGTGTTTTAAGCTCATGTGAGACATGGCTGACAAAATCGTTCTTCATAGCTGATATTTCTTTTTCCCGGGTGATATCGTGAAGAACGGCAACAACCCCGCACACTTTTTCCCGCTGGTCATGGACGCAGGAAATTATGCAGTTATAAATATGCCTTTGGTCATCGCGGACAAACTCAATTTCCCGTCTGGTTCCCAGAGATTGATTGCGCCTGCTCTGTTT
>PWDX01000007.1 GCA_003553245.1 Phycisphaerae bacterium | reverse complement strand
GTCAGAGGACAAAAGCTGTGATGATTGCCACAGCGACAAGGCCCGTATCGGCCAGGAAGTAACCGAAGAACTTGAATACCGCCCTGCAAGCTTTTATGTCAAACGTTATATCCGATACAAATACGCCTGCAGGCATTGTGAAAATAATGTTTCCATAGGCCAGCTTCGGCCCAGAGCGATTGATAAAGGCATTGCCGGAGAAGGGTTGCTTGCTCATATAATAACGAGCAAATACGCCGATCAAATGCCTTTGAATCGCATGGAGGGTATTATTAAGAGGCACGGTGTTGATATAAACGTATCAACGATGTGCGACTGGGTTGGCGCATGTGCCGATTTGCTTGAGCCTTTGGTAAACAGGATGCACGAGGTTATACTTCAATCCCCTGTAATCAACACCGACGACACCGGGATACCCGTAAAGAACAAACGGCGCAGAGGTTCCACTTACAGAGGTTATCTGTGGGCATACATTGACGATAAATGTAATGTTGTTTTTGATTTCACGCCAACTCGGTCAAGGGCCGGGCCTATAGGATTTTTTGGTGACTATGGAGGTTATGTCCAGGCAGATGCTTACAGCGGCTATGATGAATTTTTCAATAAATCCGATGCCACGGAAGTGGGCTGTAATGCCCATGCCCGCAGGAAGTTCGAGCACGCTCTAGATAGTTCGCCCGTAATAGTTGCCGAGTTTATGGTTCATTGGGGCAGGCTTTATGAGATTGAAAAGCGTGCCAGGCAAGCCGGCTACAGCGATGAGCAATTGCTTCGGGTTCGCCAGGATGAATCATTGCCGATACTCGATGAGATTAAAGCCGCGTTGATCAAATATAAGGATCAGGTGCTGCCTAAAAGTCCGATCGGAAAAGCTATAACTTATTCTCTGAACCAATGGGATGCTCTGGTTCGCTATACCGAAGATGCCAGACTTAGTATTGATAACAATATTTCAGAGCGGGTCCTTCGAATGGTTGTAATCGGTAGGAAAAATTATTTGTTCGCCGGCAGTGAAGCCGGTGCTCAAAGAGCAGCTATAATTTACAGTCTTGTTGCCAGCTGCAAACTCAACGGTATTGATCCGTTCGCTTATTTTAGTGATGTACTAAAAAGGGTAAGCACGCACCCTGCATCAAAAATAGACCAGCTGCTACCGAGCAACTGGAAAGCCCCACAATAACTCCACAATCCAGAAGCAGAATAAGTTTTTAGCAACAGTGCACTTGGCCGAGCGCTTACGCTTAGTGCACTATTGTCATAAAATATTTCTTGGATTAGGCCTGCTGCTCTTATGTATGCTTCAATTTGTTCTTATTATTTCCTCTATACTTCGTTTGAGAAGTTTGTTGAACTCATCCGGCTTTTCCAACATTAGAAAATGCCCGACATTTTTCATTATGACCGCATCAAAAGACATCATATATTGACGATTGACCTCAAAATTGGTTGGTACAAGATCGGCGTTGATACAACGCACTGGGATTTTTATGTCCTCAAATACATTCGCCAGCTTCTTATCCTGTAACTTGGTCGTATATTCTTCAAACGCGCTTATCGCAACATCCTGTGGAGCATCAGAAAGATTCCTTACAATCCACTCTTTCAGTTCAGTATCAATATCAGCCGGCAACATTGGCTCGACAAACGCCTTTACCTGATTCACAAAGTCATCTCTAAAACCGCTGATGATATGGGCAACTACTTGTTGACTGATAGCCTCTTCAACATTATGCAGTGTATCGACGCCTATAAGACCGATGACTCGATTCGGCATTAACTTTGCTGCCTCAGCCATCACTGCGCCGCCCATTGAATGGCCAATGAAAATAACTTTTTGGGCATTGAGGTCTTCTGCGACAGCCTTGACATCCAGGCCGAAACTTCCCATGGAATAGCTGTTGCGGCCCTGACTGGAACGGCCGTGTCCGGCCAGGTCAAGGGCAGCCACCTGATAATCCCGCATAAAATACGGAATCTGATGCTTCCAGTATCTGCTGTCACAACTCCAGCCATGGATGAGTATTAATGTTAAATCGCCATGGCCTGCAAGACGATATTTGATAATTTCACCGTCCGATGATTTAACATTGCGATAATCATTTTGGTCAGATGGAACCGCATAAATGGCTGCGATGACAATAATCACTGCTGCGGTAAAGGCGGCAATAGCTGCTGTAATCAGAGTCTTCCGTTTTGTCATTTCTACCTCCTGGTGGCTGGCGATTGAGTTCTTGCTTACTGTGAGAACTGCCGGCTTTGAGCTCAATGCAAGTAATTATCATTTATGAAACCTCTGTGCCGTTAGTACACAAAGCTTATCTATTCATTTGATTTTCTGAACCACAGCGTTTTTGTATTTCTGCCCAGAACCACAGGGGCAGGGTTGATTGCGACCTGTTTTTGATTCAGTACCGGCAATGGGAATTGGCGCTCGGTTAATCTCCTGGTCCAGGGAATCTTCACAGATATTTGAAATATCACCAAGTCGCCGAGCATTGTAGAAGTGCATGTACTGGTTCATCGCATCGATATCTGTGGTATCCACGCCATCTGACTTTGCCTGCATATAAAAACTCTTACCCATTCCCCAATATTTAGGATTCATTCCTCTGTCGATAATCTCTTTAGAACAGTCTTTGACAGTGTCAGCCAGTTCTGCGCCGTTGGGCAAGATATGCTGATCTTCCAGAAACTTTAGAAAAATAACGACCACCGGCACAACATGCTCAAGCTCTTCTTTTTCAAATACGACCTTACGGGGAAAAAGCTCAAGCAGCACTTCTTTCAAGGCCTGTTCGTTGATGTTCTCAAGGCATACGCCCTCACAGCCCCAAAGGTGAGTCAGCAGGGCTTCGGTGATGAAGGGCACATCACCTTTGTATTTTTCAAACGCCTTTTTGCCCTCTTGAGACCGCAAAAACCAGCGGCGCAATTTGCCGATTCGATGTTCTTTAAACTCGACTTCTTCGTCCTGACTCAAAGGATCAGGGTTTTCTGCATAACATTTCTTTACCAATTTCCTGCGACAAGGCAGCCACTCATCAGGCGGTGTTTCCCACATCTCTTTATATTGAAAATGCGGTTTTTTGCCAGTGAGTTCTTGTATGGATTCATTAAACTCGACATAAATGTGACTGCCTTTGGCCTTTTTTGCCAGAGTTTCTAACAGGCCAAGATGTTCTCGATAGTTTAAATGATTCAGGATTTTTGGGATAAACTCAACATCAATCAAGGCAATCAAGCCCTGCTTAGCCAGTGTGAGTACATCAACACAGAAATCAATGACCTGTTGGCGAATCTGTTCTTCGGCATGTTCGGCCAGCTTTAATAAGGACCAGAGAAAAACCCAAGCACCGCCAGTGTCCTCTTCATCGCTAATAAATTCCATGACCTTGGGCAGGATCACAGGCCCAAGACTACCGCAGGCCGCAGAAACGACTTCCAGCCGGATATCCTCATCATCATAGCCGGCCTCTGAGAGTTTTTCCAACAGGAACGGACTGATTTCAAGGCGTGTTTGCTGACTCAATTGCGGCCCTGCCTTGGCGAAAATTGCAGGGATATACAAATCTTCGTATCCCCGGTAATCAGACCTAAAAAGCGTTATAATGTCATAGCGTCTGGCCAGATATCGCCAAATATCAGGATTAGCCACCAATGCCTCTGAAAAGGCATTAATCGCTTGCCAGGGAATATTGTCCTCTGACGCAGTCAATGCGTCCCAGGGTAATGACTGATGCGTATTGTCTGTCATAGATTGCTCCTGACGGGATAAAAAAAGCGGAGCGGCGGTACACAGAAGTAGGCGCTGCGAAGGTTCGCATTATTGAGCCTTAGAGGCTATGTCCTGACGCCCCGGGCTGTCTCAACCTCAAACCCGGCACTTGGACCCGTACTCTGCCGCTCCATTGAAATTGTACACCAGTAAGGCAAAAGTGCAACAAAAAATATACAGATATCTTCCAACATCTGCCTCAATAACCCGACACATTCCTGCCCTTGCCCGGAAAACGCTTTGTTTTTGGGTTGTTTCATTATTAAACCGGCATTTACATCAAATCAAAGAAGCTATCCTGGCCTAAATGTTGAAAATATTTGTCAGTAAGTTCTCGTAAGATTCTCAGATCATGTAATGATCTCCAGCCGCCTCGCCCGCGATAGGTCATGCGTTCCACCTCAAAAATACGCTTTTCTTGATCAACAAGGCGAAACCGCATCACTGGTTCAAGAGGTCTTTTGTTAATCATGTGAGTCATGTTTTTCTTGAATAAGCTCGGAAAAATATCCATTCCCATCTGTTCCAATAGCGATGAATAATCTTCCGCCAACCCGATTGGTTCATATATGGTCAAATAAACATCCTTGACAGCAACACGATAGTGTTCAAGCTTATTTTTCTGCAAGGCATTGATTACAATGTCTTCTTCAAACTCTGTGATACGTCTGGGCTGAATTCGCCCCACAGACACAACACCATTGACATTTTCGTTAATGACATACCCTTCGGGAAGATGCGTTAGCGCACCCTGAGACATTCTTTTTATGACATATCGGGTTTGACCTTTTTTTGTGGTGACAGCATGGAGATAGTAGGTCTTACCCTTTCGGTTGGTGTATTGAATGGCCTTAGTCATATCACTTTCTCTGTCCACAGCATTTCTTATACTTTTTCCCGCTGCCGCAAGGGCAGGGTTCATTGCGGCCAATATTGCCGACTGGAACATCAAGGCCATTTGCTGCCGAAGTCGCTAAAATATCGGAAGAGCGAGCTTCCAGTGACCCTGCTCGATGTCTCAAAGATTTCCTGCTGTTTTTGAGAATACGCTTGGTCGCTTTTCTGACTTCTTTGTATCGCCATTTGAACGCCTTAAGAGCGCCCGAGTCGTACTCCAGCCACTTCTGAATCAAACATTTTGCTTTGACTTTGGAACACGGAATCTGTTGACAAATATCACAAAGGTTCCCGTCAAGTGATAAATGGGCGATAAAATACGGACGCAGGGTCTGATCCTCTCCGGTTTGTCGGCTTTGTAAAAAAAGAAGATGCACGGCCTTGCAATCACAATCGGGGTTGGGGCAATAAAGATCGTCAAGGTAATATGTCTTATCTTTCCATACAAATTTTCGACCGTATTGAGGAAAGCCGCTATATTTGTCCTCATCGGTCATCACCTGAGAAAACGAAACCAAGATCCCTTCTTTGATTTCATGAGCCGGCATGGTAAAATCAGCCAGCTTGCTATGGACTTTTTGTCTGTGTTCAAACCCATGCAAAAGAGAGGCCTTCAGATCGCCCGAACAATCCTGCATGAACTCGTCCATCATCGCAATAATCTGCGTATCGCAGGGAGTTTTATATTCCTTTTGCCAGGTTTCCAGGTTAATTGTAAAGGAAAAGCATATCGGTCGTGAAAACGCACGCCCATCCAACTCCATCTCGACCAGTTCAACTGTTAGACTGTTGCACAGACAACCAAAATTCTCACAACAGTAGGTCTTCAGCCCAAACGGGCGAAGATGACCTGAAAACTGAACCAGTACATTTCCATCTTTACAAGAAGTCAGTGTCTTCATTTTCCTGAGCTGTTTCGTTTATCTTCATTGAGTCGCATTCTCTGGCGAAGGTCATTGAGATTGTTCTTTGCAAGTTCATAGTCTTCTTCTGAAAGGCCAATCGCCGTAAGCAATATCTCTTCTGCATCTTTATAAAATCCGCGTTCCATTAAAGCATATCCTAAATCATTCCAAAAGAGAGGATTCTTGGGTTCCAGTTCAACTGCCTTACGAGAGTAATAAACCGCCTCTCCGGCTTTGTCGAGCTTACCGAAACAATAGGCCAATCCATTGAGGAAAATACCGACCTTTGGATGCTGTTGCGTGGCCGATTCATACAGACACTTGGCACTGGTATAGTCTTTCTCATCAATAAGAAAGTCAGCAGCCTTCTCGATAATTTCCACAAAATCGTCGTCCTGGGTCTCTACCAGCTTCAACAGAAGCTTCATTGCTTGCTCTGTACGTCCCAATTGATATTCCGTCGCGCCCACAGTCAGCAATCCCGGTGCAAATTTTGGATCTATAGCAAGCGCCAGCACCGCACCCAGACACGGCCCTCGCCTGCCAGAAAAAGTAAGTTCGGCACAGTTATCCATTCCAGCAATTGCACTATTAAACAAATCCGAAGCCAGACCCGACTCGTATTCAAATTCCGCTGCCGTACGGCGTTTGTCGGGAGATTCCAGCTGATATTGTTGTCGCAAAGACGATAACTGCTCATCTTGTACGACCAGCTGATCAAATGACATATCCTTAAGAGTCAGATCCTTCATTGACACCTCCCATGAGGCAAACTGCACTGGATATCAGGCAAACCTGCCAAAAAGATAGCATCTTTTTGATGATTGGCGTAGGATAGAAAAATATATTCATTCCAGTAATTCACAGACAATCCATATTTCATAAAATCATGATAGTTGCTGACTTGCTGCCCAGCTCCTGATAGCGTTCGTTTGATAAAGCTAAGCCAGCTTTGCTTTGTTTCACCTGTCAGGATATATGGAGTATTGAAAACAACGCCATAATCGAATGAGTCATTGACAGGCGGCAAAAACCTGACCAGCCAGAGTTGCCCTGTTTTTCCTGAATATCCGGCAGGGACATGACATAAATGTTTTTCCTCAGTTACCAACTCTTGCAGGATTATTTTGTCTGAATTAAATCCAATATGTTCGTAGATGCCCATACGAGATTCTTGCATTATTTCGAGCTTGGCAGCCATGGCAAGCCCGATATTAAGGTGCCTGATGACATCCAGAAGACATGTCCCTACTGTTTCCTGATCAGGCCCAAACCGCAAGTCAAAAAATGCCCAAGATGTAAAATAACTTGCTGTCAGTGGACTAATTGGAGGGCCGCCAGGTATATATTCTTCTTCGGCAGATGCGGCAATGTCATAATAGGCTTGCATTTCCTTAAGCACTGACATGCCTTCAGCAAAGTAGGAGGTCAGATTCTGGACGCATGCATAAGGTACATGAACAGGG
>PWDX01000143.1 GCA_003553245.1 Phycisphaerae bacterium | reverse complement strand
AATTCGCTACAGCGGCTCTGATGAAGAAGTAATCCACCAGCTAAGCGAATACAATTTCAATATCAGCAACTACGAAGGCCCTGCCAGTATATCCACCTATCTAACGGTAAGATGTCAGGAAGAAGGCATCAAAATGGCCAACTTCGTGGCCGCAATACCCGTTTATATTGACGGGCGAAACCCCAAATGCGTTGAAACCCTCGTCAGGCTAATTTCCAAGATAATCGGCGTCAAAGTAGATCTTACAGAATTGCGGGAAGATGCCGATAAATTCGAAAAGAAACTAACTGAAATCATCGAAAGTCAGCCGGAACTGGCCGAGCGAATCCACCAGTTAGAAGAAGATTACGATAAGGAAGTCTTCAATCGTGAAATGGGCGATCTGAAGAACTGGCTGGAACAACGCGGCATTCGGGTTGACTGACCGCCCTGCCTGTTGCTTTTTTTACATTTCCTCCGCTTTTAATTCCATCGATATTTGGGTTAGAGCGATTATTTTCTATGTTTTATAAGAAGGTTGTAGCTTAACCACTCCGTCTGCTGATAATTATGTGCGCGGCCCCGGAGTTTGATTAAACTGCTATATAGATAGAAAAGGCTTCAATGTATAAAAAAATAACCATTTCAGCAGCGATCTTACTGGTCGTCGGTTCGCTCGGGCTGGGCTGGGTGATGCTGGAGCAGCACAATCACCAGAAATTGCTCGAAGAGCAAAGCCAAAGAACAGCCGCCGATGTTGATGAGATTATCGACGAAACCGGAGCGGACGAAGCCGAGCAGCGCCTTGCCGCGATTGAAGCCCTTGCTCCTGACCCTGAATATGAACGGATGCTCGAAAGGCACCGGAATATGGCCGAGACTCGCGAGCTGGTGATGACCTTATCGATAATGGTCATGCTGCCTTCAGGTTTGGCATTGGTTTGTCTGGTTTCCACAAAAGTGCTTCGGCTTTCCAGAACGGCTGTTGTTGTCTTTGCCGGCGAGCTTAGCAGTTTTATCAGTTGGGGCAGGGATAGCGATGAGGAACAAGACGAACCGCTTGAGGACGATGAGGATGAAGATGAGAGTAATGAAAATGAACAGGAAGATCATCGTCGTTTTGTAAATGAAGCGATTCGCCACGCAAAAATAACGGACGGAGCCACAAGCAGCGATGGTGATGATGACGCCGATGATGATATGGAGGAGCAAGAGCAGGAACAAGAGCAACCTCATCTTGAAACTATTCTTTCCGGACGAGCAGCAAATCAGGCTAAAAATGCAAAAAATATGCTCGGCTGTGATGAGGATTCAAAACCCAGCACCAGATTCATCGCTCGTCCTAAGGCTCCCGCTCGTGCCGCGGCAGCCAGGCCGGCAGCAACTAATAGTGCTGATACTGAAAAAACTTCTGATCTGCTCAAGGATCAGACACAGTCTCTGCAGGAACAATTGGCCGAGTTCAAGAAAATCGCTCAGGACGCCCGCGAGTCAGCTCAGTCAGCTTCGCCTGTTGGAAGCACATTAAGCGAGCTTACTGAACAGGTTGCCGCTCTGAGGCAATACGCCGCCGGTCAGCAGGAAAGAGTAACAAGGCTCCAGGACGGATACGACTGGAAAATTATACGGAACTTTTGCCTTCGGATAATCCGGTGCATTGACAATATTCAGATGAGAATTGATCAGACTAATGATAAGACCGGCTTGTCCTGTCTGGAGGAAGTGCGAGATGAACTAATATTTGCGTTAGAGTCCAGCGGGGTCGAGCAGTTCGAACCGGAATTGCACAGCGAATACCGCGGCCAGGAAAAACAAGCCGAAGCGGTAAAGGATAAAGAGCCTACCGAGGATGAGTCGCTAAAAGGGAAAATAGCGGCGATAATCAGACCCGGCTATCAGTATTTGATTGATCAGGAAAAAACTAAAATTGTTCGTACCGCCCAGGTAAAACTGTTTGCCTGAGCAAAAGGTAATAGCGAGGTATTGAAAATGGCAAATATTACAGGCATAGATCTGGGAACGACTTTTTCGGCACTTGCTCTTCTGAACCCGATAGGCAGGCCGGAAATAGTCCCTAACGCTGACGGAGACAGGCTTACACCTTCCGCGGTTTTTTTCGATGAATCCCAGGATGATGTCATAAGAGTAGGCGTAGAGGCTGTGAACTCACGCCATATCGATGCTCAACGGTCCGCACGCTGGATAAAGAGGCATCTGGCCGACCCGAACTTCAATATGGACATCGACGGTAAAAAATGGGATGCCGTGGGGCTTTCAAGTTTGATTATTGAAAAGCTCAAGCAGGACTGTCAGCAGGAATTCGGTTCGGTGCGTGATGCTGTAATTTCAGTGCCTGCCCACTTCGACGAAGTCCGACGAAAGGCCACAATGGACGCTGGTATCGCAGCCGGTCTTAATATTATCGGTATTGTAAATGAGCCGGTCGCAGCAGCTCTGTATTATGCCACAACTCGCGAGGTTTCCGGCAAGGTGCTGGTATATGATCTTGGCGGCGGAACCTTTGATGTTACGATAATGAATGTCAAAGGCCGGCAAATGGACATTATCTGCTCGCAGGGTGATCATGCCCTTGGCGGAGTTGATTTTGATGCTCTTATTGTTAAGATGCTGGAAGAAATTTACCAGAAAGAGCACGGCAAGGAACTCATAGATTCGGAAGAAACCCGAGCCAAAATAACCGACGAGGCCGAGGATATTAAAAAGACTCTCTCGCGCAGGCCAACCGCCAAGAAAGTACTTTACGGCCCAGCCGGCAGTGTGCGAGTCGAGATAACCCGCGAAATGTTCGAAGAGAAAATAGCCTCTCTTGTTGGCAGAACAGAAATGCTAATCGAGGGCGCTCTTGAAGAGGCTAATCTTTCGGTATCGGACATAAATAATGTGCTGCTCGTAGGCGGAAGCACCCGCATCCCGTTGATTCGACAGCGTCTTAAAAAGATGTTCGGCTATGAGCCGGATTCGACGGTTAATGTTGATGAATGTGTCGCTCTTGGCGCTGCCATTCATGCCGGACTTACAATGCTGCGCGATAATCGCCAGACTGTGCCGGAAGGCATAGCCGCAGGTCTGGGCGATATTCAGTTAACCGATGTCTGCAACCACAGTTACGGCACTATATGCGCTCCGATCGACAAAGAAACCGGCAGACGCGTCGTAAGCAACAGAATTATTCTCAGAAAAAATACGCCGCTGCCCTGTGAGGCTACTCAGACTTTCTACACAGTATCAGAAGGTCAAAAACAGGTCGAGGTTACAATCACTCAGGGCGAGGACACTGACCCTAAATATGTCAACAACATTGCCACATATCGTTTCGAACTGCCACCCGACAGGCCAGCCAAATGCCCAATTGAAGTTACTTACAGCTATGATGTAAACCAGCGAATGCACTGCCGATTCCAGGATATGATATCAGGTCGCTCGCTCGAAGTTGATCTGTCTCTGGATGATGCAGGCAAAGCCAAAGAGCATCAGATAAAGGAAAATATCTCACAAGTCGAGCATACCGAGGTAAAACAAGGTTAAAATGGATGGCGCAACCTTAGCGATAATAGTACTGTGTGTTTTTCTGGCCGTTGTTCTGTTAAAAGACATAACGGGCCTGACTGACTGGTTGCGCGGAGGATTCTCACAAGTCCAAAATGATCGGACATATGCTTTCGATTCTTCATCGGGTCTGTGGTGCCGAGCAAGACCTGGAGCTACGGCGAAAAACAATCGGCAATCTCAATCTTTTGTTATCGACATACGCGGCGGTATTTTTCATGCAGGCACTGCCTGTGCAACAAATGCTGAACTAAGCGTTATTGATGTCACCGACGCAAACAATCCTCTTGACGTTAAATCAGCATCTGATTATTCAGCGGGAAAAGCGAAATCTTTTGTACACAAGGTAACACTGGGAAGTATGTCCACGGCAGGCATAACGCTTTCGAGCTGGTCGCAAATAGCCTCTTTGCATAGTAAAGATATGGTATTTCCCCGTCGGGGTTTGTGCAAGCTGAAATTCATTATGACAGTATTCAACCAAAGTGACCAGATATTAGCCGAACCATGCTGTTATCTGGACTTTGACAATCCAGAGCAGGGTTACCAGGAAGAACTTGACCAGCTTGAAAAAGTTAAAAATCTAGCTATCGCGATTGCTCTTACCGTTGCCTCTGTTGAGGGAAAAATCGCCCAAAGCAAATTTGAGGTGATCCACAACTGGGTCGAGGAAAACCTCAGCGGTGCAGGCCAGGGGGACTCAGCGAAAATTGAAAAAGCTCTGCGAAAAGCTGTCCACTTTTTCGAGACTGGTAAGCAATTGGACATTGAAAGTCTGTGCGGGGAAATCGTGCAACTAGCATCGCCGGGGCAGCGATATGACATTATGGAGCTTTGCCTGCAGGTTGCAGCCGCAGACAACCGCGCCAGCAGAGAAGAGCTTGAAATACTCAAAGCTTTCAGTCACTGGCTGGATCTGGATATCGACAGATTCCGTCACATGGTTGAAACAATGCTGCCGCTGCACATGCACGAAGTTCAGGACGCCGAATTAATACTTGGGATTTGTCAGGGAATGACAGCTGAGCAATCCCGTCACCGGCTCAACCTAGAATATCGAAAGTGGAATGCACGCGTGACAAATCCCGATCCTAATGTCCAGAGCCAGGCTGATCAGATGCTAAGCTTAATTGCCGAAGCCCGCAACCAATTTGTAAGTTAAAGCATAAGCGGCAGAGCAAAAGTGAACCAGCCAGCACACGGGTAAAAAGCATATTTGGAAGACCATGTCCTGTCGAATACCAAAACGATCATCTCCTTTAACAAAAATAGCATGAAAGCTGCCGCCCAGGCGGCACTTCCCCGGTCTTGGCAGGATAATATTAGCATACCCGGCAATGGATGAGGCGGTTAAAAAAGCCGCAGAGGATGTTTTTAAGAGCGCATTCCATTTGCCCTCTCACAAGATGGTTTGAAAAGCATCCCAAGCAGAATAACCAAAGCCGCTTTATATCCTATACTGAAAAACAAGATTTCAACAAATGTTGAATCTATGTTGATAAGAAGTACGGATCGAAAGCCAGTCGAGAAATGGTTTAAATAAGGTAACTGCAAAATTCAGGTTCGATGTAAACAATTTATTCCTATCTGTAGCGTCGAACTCTATATACATCAAATCTCGCAGTGCAGAACACAATAATCTCTTGACCAAGGCCAGGTAAAAAGCTCTTAAGGGTAAAGTCGGCAGGTTATTTCTGAGATCAGCGTTCCAGCTCCTTGCGCACCACCGCAGCTCCGGTAAGGGTTTGGCTGGCAGAGCCCTCTCCAACAGTCATCTTAATTTGCACGCTTCGGACATAAACTTCGTCTTCCTGCGTAGCAGTTTCTCTTCTGAATTTTATACCGGTAACATTCTCACAGAGAATATGATCTGTATCGTTATCGATATCCAGCAAAACCAGACGATTATTTTCGCTGTCGAAGCTGTAGGCAAAATGTCTGCAATGCTCGCATCCTATATCTTCCCTGCCGTGAGAATGATCTCCGTCAAGATGTGTAATAAAATCGCATTCATCATCGGGAGCATACGGATCCACCCAAATAGCAGTGCGCAACTGACTTGTCATTCGCTCCATTGCCTGTCGGGCGGTTATGCTTGATTCATATAACCGCTGGTTCTCCTGATAGTTGACCAGCGAAGCACTGAACACCATCGCAACCGCTGAAAGCAGTATAGCTGTTATGGCTAATGACACGAGTATCTCTATCAGTGTAAACGCCGTTTTTTTTCGGTTTGCGTTTTTATTTTGCATTTTAATATTCTGCCCGAATCCAGGAGCTTGATGTTATTGGGTCACCGTTATATCGCACTTCAGCGGTAATTTTCAAAAACCCCTCATCCTCATCGACTGTTTCATCGAAATTATCATTTGCTACATAAGCTACACCAATACGCTGCGAATATGCATTAAACTCAGTTAGCTCGTCGCCATCTTCATCCAAGGGCGGGTTATAAACTTTGTCATTATACATGTTCCGCAAGTACTGATAACCGGTTGTCTCTGTTCTTTCCCTAACCTGCTGCAACAGGTATTCAGCCGTGGACAAATTCGCTCCTGCCGCATTTACATTGCTCATCGCCGTATTTGCCGCTATCAATGCGGATATAGCGATAGCAATCAAAACCGATGCCATCAGTGCCTCAATTATGGTAAAGCCGCGTTTAGAGTTTGATCTTTTCATCAGGTTACCACACTCGACATTCTGAATATCGGAAGAATAATACTCATCGCGATAAAACCGACCAGCAATCCCATTACGATAATCATTATGGGCTCTATCATCGAAGTTACGGTTTTAATTATGGATTTTAGTTCCCTGCTGTAAAACTCGGCCACATCACGCAGTACATCGCTCATCGTACCGGAATCTTCCCCGCTTCGAACCATTTGAACCACATCAGGCGGCATCAAATCGAATTCGCTCAGGCTTGCAGCTATCTTACTGCCCTGGCGGACCTGTTCATGAACTTTAAGCCACATATTTCTGTACAACTCGTTGCCGGTAATCTGGGCGGTAATCTGGATTGTGTTTAGAATAGGCACACCGCCTTTTGACAAAACGCTCATTGTATGCAATGACCTTGTTATGTAGAGGGCTCGGCATAGAGTCTTTATCAAAGGCAGCTTTAGCTTGGTCTGGTCCCACCATGACCTACCCGAAGGCGTCCCGATAAAGTGAATAAATCCCCAGACACCCCCTGCCGCCAATGGCAACAGTACAAACCACCATGCGCGCATAAACCCACTCAACTGCATAAGCACAAGCGTTGGAGCAGGCAGCATATTTTCCTTACCAGCAAATATTTCAGTAAATCTCGGCAATACGAAAACAAGCAAAAATACTGTTACCACAACCGCCATGACCGCAATGATGACCGGATAAACCATTGCCCCTTTTATCTGCGAGCGAGTCGCACCCTCCTCATCGAGATATTCTGCCAATTTTTGCAGCATATCTGAAAGAGAACCGGAGACCTCGGCAGCCGCAACCATATTGATATAGAGATTGCTGAAAATATTGGGGTGATTCGCCAGTGCCTGTGAAAAACTCTGACCGGCCTCTATCTGGTCTTTTAAATCAAGTATCACTACACGGAACTTTTCATTCCTTACCTGTTCGCCTATAGATTCCAGTGCTTCCTGGAGCGAAATTCCGGCACGAACCATAATTGACAGTTGATTAGTAAAATTGAGTATATCTTTTCGGCTCGGCCCGAATTCAACCTTGAAATTCCGCATCCTGTCCATCGTATTGCCAGCGCTGTTTTGACCCTGAATATGATGAGATTGACCGGAGGCAGCTCGCTTTGCCTGCTTTGGCTCTGCGACCGCTGAAGTGCTTTGGTTTTGTGAAAATTCAAACATAAGCTTTGACCTCTTGAATTATGCTTTTTGTGCTAATTCCGGTTCCTGTGCAGTGAGTATCTTATCCATCTTGGCAGGATTGGTGGATTTAGTTATCGCCTGCTCACGGTCAATATAACCGTTAAAATACATATCAGCGATGCTCTTATCCATGTTCTGCATACCCATTCGTCGCGAGGTTTCGATAATATTTGGAATTTCATATATCCTGTTTTCTCTGATACAGTTACGAACAGCAGATGTGCAGAGCAATATTTCTGTACATGGAACCATACCTGGAACATCTATTCTGCTGAACAATGTTTGAGAAACAACAGCCTGCAGAGTGTTGGAAAGCATAGCTCTTATTTGATTCTGCTGCTCTCCCGGATAAATATCAATAATACGCTCGATAGTCTGTGGTGCGTTTATTGTATGCAGCGTACTGAAGACCAGGTGACCTGTCTCGGCCGCGGTAATAGTGGAGCTTGTCGTTTCAAGGTCTCGCATTTCACCAACCATTACGATATCAGGATCCTGGCGAAGAGCGTGGCGTAACCCGGAAGCAAATGTAGGACAATCCGCTCCAACCTCACGCTGCTCTATCATCGAAAGATTGTTTTCCAGAGCGTATTCGACCGGATCTTCAAGCGTTATTATGCGTTTACGGTATTTGGCATTAATTGTCCCTACCATAGACGCCAGTGTGGTACTCTTACCCGAACCGGTATGCCCGGTAACGAGCACCAGCCCGCGGGGAAGGTCCGTCAACTCCTTAACTATCGCCGGCAAATGAAGTTCAGACATATCTGGAATATAGTTCGGTATTACCCTGAACGAAATAGCTATCGTCTCACGCTGGTAATGGGCATTGACACGAAAACGGTGACCGGATTCTATTATGGTCGAAAAATCATAATCTCTGCCTTCGGTAAATTTCTTAAAACGGTCTGAACCGATCATCGACAGCACCATCTGTTCGGCGTCTTCATCCGTAACTTCAGGAAGATCCATATCTATCAGATCCGTATTTCTACGAAAAACCGGCGGAAGACCTACATTTATATGAACATCGCTGGCGCCGAATTCTATTGCCTGTTCCAGTATCTCTTTTATTTCCATTATCTTGTTCTCCTGTTTTATGCCGACTTATTGTTGTTACCTGAATCCTCAGGCTTAACTGTTATATTTGACTCTTCTTCCAAACAAACCTGTGTAACCCGCAGAACTTCTTCCAATGTGGTTAGACCTTGTTTTATTTTCGCCACTCCGTCATCAAACATACTCGCTTGACCGCTCTGGGAAAAAGCTTGTCGCATATTGTTTACAGACGAGTCCTTGTTAATCATATCTCGAAATTTCTCATCAATCACAAGAAACTCATATATGCCCAGCCTGCCTGCGTAGCCGGAATTTCGACAACTATCGCAGCCTTTGCCGTGAAAAAGCTCCGAAGGCTGAATGCCGCTGTGGCGGGCATGTTTTTGTATGTTTTCAGGTAGTGTGTACTGCTCTTTACATTTAGGACAAATCCTGCGAACAAGACGCTGAGCTAAAATGGCGTTTAGTGAAGCCGCGATAAGATAAGGATCAACTCCGATATTGACAAGACGAGTAACACTGCTGGGAGCGTCGTTTGTGTGAAGAGTTGACAACACAAGATGGCCTGTCAATGCTGCCTGCACGGCGATACAAGCTGTTTCGCGATCGCGAATTTCACCTATCATTATCACATCCGGATCCTGACGCAGCAGCGAACGAAGCGCCGCAGCAAATGACAGCCCGATACTGTCCCTTACATGAACCTGATTACAAAAGCTTAATTCATATTCAACCGGATCCTCGACCGTTGATACATTCAGCGTGTCCCCGTCCATTTGTGCAAGAGCCGAATAAAGCGTGGTGCTTTTACCGGAGCCAGTTGGGCCCGTCACCAGCATTATGCCATGAGGCATCGCGATTTGCTGCTCGAAAGCCTCTTTAACATCCTCTGCCATACCGAGTCTATCCAGGCCGCGCATGATACTGTTGCTATCCAGAATACGAATAACAACTTTTTCACCGTGATTTGTAGGCAGTGTCGAAACACGCAGATCTATACCCCTGCCTCCTACAATAACTGAGACCTTGCCATCCTGGGGCAGACGCCTTTCACTGATGTCAAGGTTGGCCATAATCTTAATACGCGAGACCAAGGCAGGATGCATCTTCAGCGGCGATTTCATCATTTCGAAGAGTACGCCGTCAATGCGATAGCGAATGCGGGTATTTTTAGGCTTAGGCTCTATATGAACATCACTTGCGCCTTCATGGATGGCATTAGAAATGCAGTAATTTACAAATTTTATTACCGGCGACTGCCCTGCCATCTTTTCGAGGTCTTCGAAGTCGCGCTGCTCCTCCTGAACGACCTCGACATCGGTCATATCCGATATAATGTCATCAAGCTTATAATCGTTGCGTTCCTGCTCGATTCCTTCGAAAAGGCTTTCGATATCACTTTTTAACGCAAGCACCAACTTTGCCGGCATACCGGTCAGTCGCTTTGCTTCCTCTACCGCGAAAATATTGCCCGGATCAGCCGTTGCAAGAACCAGAGTCTCGTCCTCAACATCTATCGGACAAAGCCAGTTGGTTCGAATGAAATAGGCATCAAGTTTATTAAAAGCTTCCTCATTGATGGTTTCAGTATTAATGCGACGACACGGCATGCTGTGCATTTCCGCGTTGGCCACAAGAACATCATCCTCTGGAACAAGGTTGTTCTCCAGTATGAATTCAACGATATCCTTCTGAGGCTCTCGAGCATGCTCTGTGCGTATTTTACTTTGTTCAGAAGCATCAATGCTTTGAAGCTCCAGAAGAACATCGAGAACATCACGGCTGTGACCAACAGAAACCGGCTCATCTTCCTCAGGACTATATAAATCGACCAAGCCCGCTATTTCTTGGCCGCCTTGCTGGCAGCTTGCACCGGTTTGCTCAGCATTATTGCCCGATATCAACGAATCAGGCCGCTGGGGTTCTTTGTCTGATATAAATGGAAGTTTCATTCGTCTAACTTTAATGTAATCCTTGTATTTTCCCCGGAAGCGAGCTCAACAAAGTCACTACCGATTTTCGTAATTTCTAATCCCTTGATGGTGTCGCCTTCGTACAAAAGCTCATCGTTGATCATACACGAATTGCCCCTGGGGCTTTCCATTATTGTGACCAGATAGAGCTCACCTGAACTCACACGAGGCTGCGAAAATGCGTCCTGAATATCGTCGGAATCTGCCGAACTATCGAGTCCGCCAAGAAAATCTTCCACTGCGAACGGATTCTTAACAAGCTCCTCGGCCTTTACCTGTTCGAAACCGGCCATCTCATTGAACTTTCGCAAAATACTGTCCACCTGGCCCGTCCCGTCAGCTTCTATGCCCGTAAGCTCAGCAATAGCCATTTCGATGCGCATTTCCTCAGGATTCTGTTCCTCGGCCTCGGCAGAGTCAGGGGAAGCGCTTTTTATCATAAACCAAAGACAAAGCAAACCAATCACCGACAACAACACCAGCATCTTTGTGGTTTTGTTAACCTGCTTAGCCTTATCCGCAACCGTAATAAACTGCTCACCCGAATCTACCGGTCCTTTGTCCGCAGGTTTAGTCCCTTTGGAATCATTACCGATATTATCCAGATCCTGCTCTGACTTTTGAAAAGAAAGCATAACAAGCCCTCAACTAAGAATGTAAAATAATTAGCTTTTTCAAATTCTTCCGTGCTGGAAAAAAATGCTCACAATAAAATCAGCCGATATCTGACCTTCTTCATGTCGTGACTTTTGTAGA
Organism: Phycisphaerae bacterium; assembly: GCA_003553245.1. Lineage (GTDB taxonomy): Bacteria > Planctomycetota > Phycisphaerae > Sedimentisphaerales > Anaerobacaceae > T1Sed10-97. The sequence goes on along the minus strand of PWDX01000143.1, from coordinate 14,834 downwards.
TCGAGCTGACTAATCTTCATAATCCGCGGTAGCTGTTCCAGTTGAAGCAAAAAAGAATAAAACGAGTGGAAATCACCCTCAAGCTCCATCTTTAACGGCTGTTCGATATAGCCGCTGTTGTTGCTCCTGTCCAGAGTCTGAAAAGTCCGAGAAGAAAGCCCCTGCCTTTGAGCGATAACAGTTACATCCTGAAGAACTTTATCAATCTCTACCGAAGACGGCAGCTTGCTCTCAAAAAAAGCGATAGACTCTTCCAGCGTTTGCAACTGTTGGCCAAGATCCTGCGCCGCCGAGCTGGCACGCTCGAACTGTTCGAGCTTATCAATCTTTTCCTCAGTTCGTTGCCGAGCCTCAGCAAGATGTCGGTTGGCAGGTTTAATCATGTATTGATACCCGATATACAAAATGCCGATCAATACAAGAAAGAATATTATCTTTTTAACGCCGCTGCTCATTGTTTTTCCTTTCGTGTTCTCCTAAGACCAACTGATTAAAAAGCCCTCTTACGCTGATAACCGGCACGAATTCTGCTTATTTGTTCCTCCGTCAAATTAACCGAAGTATCAAGCCTTGCCGTAAGTCTGAATCTTCTGAAAGTCATCTCATTTATATCATACTTTTTCGATTCAATTAGCGAAACATCTGTAAGCAATTCCTCTCTATTGAGTCTTTCGATATACGAGGCAACCTGTAAATCGCTTGGAGCAACACCCTCTATGATCATACTTGTCTGGGCCGGAACTGGCCTGCCTGATTCGGATGCAGCATCTTCTTCGGAATCTTGCCTGTGCCTGCTATGGGTGGTAGCTCTGCTTCGGGCGCCTTGAGAATTCTGTTGAGCCACTTTCAAATCTAAAAATGTCACACCACTGGGGAGATTATTCGTCAGACAAGCCAGTAAAATGCTCCTGGGAACAGGGTCGGGCAATTGCATAGCCGTCTGAGCAGTCTGCATCATATCACGCTTTCTTTGCTGAAGCTGTTCAAACTGTTGTATAGCTGCCTGAACCTCTTCAATCTGCTGATTTACCACTTCCTCTTTGGCCAGAATGGCCCGCTGGCGAACCTTGATGATCCCGAAGGTGCCAACAAGTGCCGCCATCAGCAAAATGAACAGAAAAAGGTAAATATAATTTGTTCTGCGAAGCTCCGTCGCCTGTACATAATCATCCGGTACAAAATTTATATTACTCATCGCGATTCCCCGTCCTAAGATAGGCTAAGACCAAAAGCCGTAGCCCAGTTCAGTTTATTATCACGCCTGTCTATAGCCGACTCTGCCGCCCCGGCTATCTCCGTTGCTTTAAGGCAGTCACCCATCTGCGCAGGAACACGCAGATTCTTTGCTATCGCTGAGCAAACATCCTTGTCAACAGCCTGGCCGCTAACGAATATCAACCGAGCAATTTTTACATCTTTATACATCGCAGAAAACTGCTTTCTGCACTGGTCAAGCTCCCGAAGAAGCTGGTTAATAGCCGGCTCTGCCTGTTGGGAATGAAGCCTGGCACTGCCGATAGCTATCGAATGTGCAAAAAGAAGATTCCGGTCTCGGCAAATAACAACATTGGTGCAATGAGGCTCTATATCCAGCAGTAATACCGGCAAATCCCGGTCAACCTCACGCCTACCGAAAAAATTCACATAGCTGTTGATAATAGCCGTAGGCCAAACTGCCATAGATTTAACATTCAAACTGGTCTTCTCATAAACAGCAAGGTAACGATTTATCTTTTCCCGCTCAGCGGCGATAACAATCACATTATCCTGCTCAGTTGCTATTATTTTCATCATCGAGTCAGCCGGATCAAAGGGCAGTCTTTGCGCGACTTTTTCCATTAATGCATCATCGCCGCTTTTGCTATTCTTCGGCATTTTCAGGTAATCAATGAATACATCAGTAGCTGGTATAGACGCAGAAAGCTCCTTCCCGCGAAAACGCTTCTCAGAAACTATCGCTTTTATCGCGCTAATAGCCCATCTTTGCCAGGCTGCGCTGCCGGGTATCATACCGGGTGGACAATGCCTGCTACCGCCTGCTATCAGCGAAACCCCGTTTCCGTTATGGGCGTCAAGCTGCACCAGGCGAAGCACAGAACCCGATGTGTCAATACCGATAGGCTGTGTTTTCCGCCTTAAAAAATCTAACATCAGAACATACCCCCTGGTTGCGTTAATCAAAAATTATCAAACCAACTAAAATATATGAAACAAAATCCCCATAAGCCAAACCGCAGAAGAAAAATAAGCCAGGTTTTTGGATATTAAGTGAAATGTCCGATAAAAATACCGAAACGACTTTTTGCGTTTTTGTTGACGCCCTGCTTCGCTAAATATATCCTATAGCAAAAATCAGACCTTTTTGGAGGTAAGTATATTATGTGTGTGGAAGGTTTTTATTTTTGGCCGCTTGGGCCTTTAGTGGGCGTAACATTTCTTTTAGCGCTGTTGGCTATTGCCGGGGCGGTGTTCACAATAGTTATGCTGGTGGATTGTCTCCAGCGACCTGCCAATCGCTTTTACAATCCAATAACTAGCGGCGGACAGAACGACAAGATAATCTGGGCAGTGGCATTGATTGCATCTTTCTGGCTGTATTTCGTGCCATCGATAGTTTATTATTTTGTGGTAATGAAAGGCCAGCCGCCCAGACAAGGCCCTGCCTCACTGCAGCAGCAGCAACCACAGCCCCAGTCACAACCTGAAAACCAGCAATCCACTGAAAAGCCGCCGGAATAGGAAATTTTGACTATATGGCTGAACGAAAGGGTAAATACTTCAAAAAGTTCGGTTTTTCAGGCCTAAGCGCAGTGGGAAAAATCGGCTTTTTGATGATTTTCGCCGGTGCGGCGTGGATGATCTGGCAGGGATGGGTGCGCAGCGACTGGCCGCAATGGCAAACGCAAAGCCTTACAGAAGCAACTCCTGAGTATGCTATCGGCATCGCCAAAGTAATCGGAGTAGGCCTTGTCGCTGCTTACGCGGCCTCTATTATCTTGCCAAAGAAGCTCTACAGACGAAAGGATTTCTACTGCGCCTCCTGCGGTGCTTTTATCGGTTTCCAGATTGAACGATGTCCTTCCTGCCGCAGCAATAAATACACCACCGACCCCGAATTGGCCGCCATAAGAGCTGAAAAAAAGAATAGCGGCTGATATTTTCTCTGTATTTTATTTTTGCTCGGTTCCGATAAAACCGGCCTTGATTTACTAAAATCGCTGAAAAGAGACTTTTTTCACTACGAAGTCTCAAATTTTCTGGACTATGCGGCTGTGAAGATATATAATCTCATTCTAAATAGGCAACCGCAAGGGACCGGTTACCTGACGGAGCGAGGATAAGTAACTCCATTTCGCAAGGACGCAATTCACAAGGATGTTTTAGTTTGTGGGTATTGTGCGCGGTCGGACGCTGCGTTTTTTTTACGGTAATTTACCAGCAGCGCCAGGTCGCGATTTTTATTGACCGAGAAGATTTGAAAAGGGATTCGGTGATGAAAAGCGTCCGTAATAATATCAACGCCAGAGTTTTAATCACTATCGCTGTTATTTGTGGAATGATGCTGTTTAGCCTGGCACTGGCCGGCGGTAACAATAGCTCTGCGCAGTCTGGTTCATCAGAAGTCGAGCAAAGCTCCGTGAACATAAAGCCGGCCAGCCGGACTGTGAAAATGCGTGTTACGGCTTATTGCACCTGCCCCAAATGTTGCGGCCAATACAGTGACGGATACACCGCAAACGGCCACAGAGTCCGGCAGGGAGACAGGTTTGTCGCCGCTGACCCGAAATACCACTTCGGGACTGAGATGGTTGTGCCCGGTTATAACAACGGCCAAACCGTTGAAGTTCTGGATCGCGGCGGAGTTATTAAAGGCGATCGGCTGGATGTGTTTTTCAATTGCCACCAGGAGGCGCTGGAGTGGGGAGTCCAGTATCTTGATGTTGAGATACTCAAGTGAGAAATAAAGTCATTTTTTAAGGCAGGCCGCTGACAAAAGTCAGCCCTTCCTTCGAACAAACAGATTGCCCGGAAGCTGCTTTATCAACCCTTTTAGCCGAAGCGAAATCAAAGCCGAATTAACCGCCCCAGCCGGCAATTCACTGGCTTCGATAACATCTTCAATGTGCGCTTCCTCGCCATCAAGGCTCTGATAAACCTTTTTCTCATCACTGCTGAGGCTGCAACTGTCAAAATCCAGCAGCGGCTGTTCGACTTTTCGGCTGGCCTCTGTGGTTGTGTATTCAGCGTGACCCTTGAGCCGCTCGACAATAGGCCCGATAGCATCAAGTACATCCTCTACCGATTCTATTAGAACCGCTCCGTCTTTAATAAGCTGATGCGGGCCTTTACTGATCGGTGAATCAATCTTTCCCGGCACCGCCATAACCTCCCTATCGTAGCTCGCTGCCGCTGACGCCGTTATCATCGCGCCCGAGCGAAGACCTGCCTCAATTACGATAGTGCCGAGCGACAGCCCTGCGATAATCCTGTTTCTGCCTGGAAAATGCTGAGACAGCGGTTCACTGCCAAGCGGCAACTCAGATACGCATGCGCCGGTTTGCGCTATCATTTTGCACAGGTTTTTATTTTCCGGCGGGAAAATATGCGCCAGTCCGCAGCCCTGAACCGCCATGGTTCTGCCCTTTGCTGAAAGTGCGCCTTCATGTGCGGCGGGATCGATACCGCGAGCCATACCGGATACAATCGTAAAACCCGCCGAGGCCAGCAGATGAGCCAATTTTGATGCCTGTTCCCTGCCGTACTGACTGCATCTGCGAGAACCGACAATTGCTACTGCAAGGTTATCCTGCTTTTCTATCACGCCTTTGACATACAATATCGGCGGCGGGTCATAAATGCGCTTTAAAACCGGCGGATAGCGAGGATCATCAATGTGCAGCAGATAAACGCCGAGCTTCCTGGCCAGATATAATTCCTTTTCGATATTGAATTGGGAACATTGCTGTGCAATCTGTTTGGATGTCTTCGGCCCTATGCCTTCGACTTTGGCAAGCCTTGCTGCAGGCGCTGCGAGTACATCATCCACACTGCCGAAAAAATCCAAAAGTTTCCTAAACGCCACTGGCCCAACACCCTTTGCGTAACGAAGCCGAAGCCATTTTTCGATGTCCGGTGAGTTTTTCTGCAACTGAGACATTACAACTCTTTCATAATAAACAAATTACAAAAGCGACAAACGATAAAGTTTATCGATGATATCGGCTCTGTCAACCCGGAACTCACCGCCGCAAATTGAATTGACTGCAATACGCCAAAAAAGTATTATATTTTGGGGCTGTTAGCCGATAAGCAGTAAAAGTATCTTCTATCTCCGAGGGCAAATGAAACAGAGCATAACTCTAAAAAAAGTATTTGCGGCAGTTTTTTTAGTATTGCCGCTTATCGCGTCTCCGGCTGCCGCAGGGCTTGCCGCCAGGATTGACTCTATAATAAATCGGCAGAGCCAGCAAAATGCACAATACTCTATATCCGTAGCAGACGCCCAGACAGGCGAAGTTTTATATAGCCAAAACGATCGCCAGGCAATGATACCCGCCAGTAATATGAAGATAATAACAAGCGCAGCGGCGGTGCATTATCTCGGAGCTGATTATGAATATGTTACACGAGTGGGCTTATGGGGCGACAGGCTGGTTATCATCGGCAGCGGCGACCCCTTATTGGGCGACGATGTAACCGACCGCAGAAACGACAGAAAGCCCGACTGGCTGTTGCTTGATATAGTAGAAAAACTAAAAGCAGCAGGAGTCACCAGCATAAGCGATATAATTGTTGACAGCACAGTATTCGATGACCGGCGTGTCCATCCAAGCTGGCCTGTAGATCAGCTTAATCGCTGGTATGCCTGTGAAGTCAGCGGGGTAAACTACCACGGCAACTGCATCGATATCACAGCTCGTAATGTCGGCGGTCGGGTAATTCTCGATGTTATGCCCGATACCAATTATGTTAATATCCGTAACGATATAACTGCCGTTAACTCCGGCGATCAGGCCGTGGGTTCATATCGGACGAACACCCCTAACCGCATAATCGCTTTCGGCAGATGCCGCACATCCCAGGGGCCGTTCAAGGTAGCAATAGAGCGCCCTGCCGCTTTTTTCGGGTTTCTGGTATATGAACAGCTTGTTCGTTCAGGTATAGAGGTTACCGGCGAACTGCTGGAAAAATCCGTTACGCCTGGAAGAGATTTTGACAAGATAGCCGAATATCGCACCCCTCTGGCGGATGTTCTTTTGCGTTGTAATGAGGACAGCCTTAACCTTGCTGCCGAGGCCTTGATGAAAACCATAGCCGCAAATGTACCCAATGACAGCGGCGCAGCAGGAAGCTGGCAGCGAGGCAGTGAATTGATGTCCGAATATCTGGCCTGGCTGGGAATAAACCCCGAACAGTACCATATTGACGATGGCAGTGGTCTAAGCAGGGAAAACAGGCTGAGCGCGACAGCGATTAAGCGTGCCTTGCTGAATATGCACAATTCGGGAAACTGGCAATTATATAAACAATCGCTGGCAGTTGCAGGCGAATCCGGCACAATCAACCGATATTTCCACGCAGAGCCTTATCGCGGCAACATTGTGGGAAAAACCGGCTACATACGCGGCGTACGCTCGTTTTCTGGAGTCTGCACAGTCAACGGCAAAGATTACATATTCGCCGCTCTTGCCAATAACTCAAACGCAAACAGCCGCACAGCACTTAACGACATTGCAAAAGCAATTATTGACGAATTTAGTGGCTGATCCACTCTCTGCTTTTGGCATCTTGCATAATATTATTTACACTTTAGTTGATAGTGTGCAGATAGTATGTGTTTTTGACTAATAAAGGAAGCGGAGTATGCCAAATGAAATACTCAAGAAATCGCAGTTATAATTATCGCAAAGGGTTTACTCTTGTCGAGATACTTATCGTCGTGGTAATTTTAGGTATTCTCGGTGTGCTTGTGGTTCCGCTTTTTGGCGGTTTCAGCAGCGATGCCAAAACTGCCACACTGCGAAAAGAACTTAATACGGTTCGAGGGGCTATATCGCTGTATAAAGCCCAGCACGGCGACAAAATGCCTGGCGCCGGAGATGCAAGCTTTGAACAGGCACTTACCGGTTTTACGGATTATGACGGAAATTCTGTTGAAGCTGGGTCGGAAACCTTTGGGCCTTACCTGCCGAGACTGCCCGTAAATCCTTTCAACGGCCTTGATAGCGTTGACACTAGCGGAACAGCGGGCGACGACAGCCACGGCTGGTATTTCGATACCGAAACAGGTCAATTCAGCGCAGATGATTCGGGTGTGTGCCCTGAGGGCGTTGCGCACAGCGAACTATGACCATTATTCTTTCCGGCAGAGTGCTTAATCACGCCAAACTGGCTAATGTGTTTGCTGGCCGGGTCTGAAATTATAATTAAGCCACGACCTTCCTTCAGTTCGGCCGATTACCTTATGCTCGGGACTTTGCAGGGTTCCGAATGTTTCAAGTTCAAATATTTCTTTTTTATCGCCGTCAAATCTATCGGCATAAACCAGATATCTCCACACCTGACCTGTTTGAGTATCCAGCACAAACCAATCCGGATGAATGCCGCTTGTGGCGATTTCATATCTGCCTCGACTGTTTGATGAGTCAGTATTTCCCAAAACCAGCAAAACACACAGCATAATTGCACCGCCAAGGATAATGTCCTTAAGATTGAACCTCATGTTACACCTCACTGAATAAATAAGTCCGTTGTTTTCCTGAAAAAATCAAAACCATTTTCATAGGTTCCGCATTAAAAAAGACCTGCTGTACTATAACTTCATTTTTAACAGGCATTTACACTGCTTCGTCTCGCGGCAAGTTGCCTCTATCTTTTTGCCTATTTTTACATGCGTTGTTGCAAAATGCAACAAAATTATTTTGTCATTAATCCATTCACACATTTCAATGCTGCATCAAAAAGAGCAGGCACATACCCCACATGAAAAACAGACTAGCTGCCACCAGTAAACTAGAAAAGATAGTTAGAAAATTTCAAAAATTTTATCCTTATCACAATGCGTCTATTTTTGCTCTGTCCGGCCTATCATTTCGAGCACGATATCGCCAGTGTTTTGACTGGCATTTTGAGATAAGGGCAGCGTCAATTCATAAAGCTCCTCGCTGAGTTTTGCCATTCTGTCTGGACGCCCCAGCATACCTGTCGCCGCCTCAATGATGGGCTCAATATCCCTAAAATACGGCATGAATTCAGGAACTAATTCCCTATCCGACAATATATTAACTAAACTTAGATATTTTGTTTTGACAATAAACTTGCCCAGCAGATGCCATAAAAATCGGTTAGACTGATACATAATTACCATCGGACACGCCGCACCAGCCACCTGCAAAGTAGCAGAGCCCGAAGTAACCAGACAAAAATCTACCTCTGCTGCCGTCTGAAAAACCGACCATATCTTATATTCGCAGCTAAACCCCTCTAACTGCTTATCCTGCAATATCTTATGTCGCTGCTCATCTACAGGAACTGCCGTAAATTTCGCCCCAGGAAATCGCTTTTTAAGCTCCATCGCCACCTGTTGCATGGGCTGCCAAAGCGAGTTTATCTCTGCATTGCGCGACCCAGGCACCAACGCGATCTCAGGACTGGACACATCATATTTTTTATAACTTTTTGCAGGCCTCGGAATCGGCTCAGGCAGATTGTCAAATAAAGGATTTCCGACAAATGTAGTGTTCACACCTCGCTGGGTAAAATAGTCATACTCGAATGGCAAAATGCACGCCAGCCTATCACATCGCTTCCGCAGTTTTTTAATCCGCCCAGGCGCCCACGCCCAAAGCTGCGGCGCGACATAAAAAAGCGTCTGAATATTTTGCTTTTTCGCCAACTTGGCGACATGAAAATTAAATGAAGGACTGTCACAAACCACAGTCAGATCAACACAAGTCGTTTTGAAATAATACTTTATCCGCCTCAATAGCTTCCAGAACCGCCAGACTTCTGTAACCGCACCAAGTAACATTTTAGCTTGGGCTGTGGGATTTTCCAGCACCTGGCAGCCGGCTTCAGCCATTTTAGGTCCACCAATCCCAACAAACTCGATATCCGCTGAAGTCTTTGATCTTATTGCTTTTATGAGATTAGCGCAGTGAATATCCGCTGAAGGCTCGGCCGCTGATAAAAATACCCTGTATGTCTTTTTACTCATAAGGGTATTAAACAGGATTTACGCCGGAAAAGTCAAACCAAATATGTTAACCGCCTTGTCGCTGGCTAAAAAGAACAACCATCGAATGCTCGACAACATTAACGGTATTTTCCACCGGCGGCGAGTCCTCCTCCGAAAACCCGCCATCAGCGGTGTCAAGCACCTTCACCCATTCTTTTCCCTGCAATTCTGTTGGTATGACAAATTCCACATTATTCAAAGCCGCATTGAAAAACACCAGGAAATCATCATCAACAATAAGCTCGCCAAACCTGTCTACGGCGTTTATATCGCCGGAAAGGAATATGGTAATGCACTTGTTATGCGTATCGGCCCAGCTTTGTTCCTGCATATATTCGCCGTTGGGCTGGAACCATTCTATTTCCTGCCCTTCTGTGTGTGACTTGTTTTCATCACCAAACCAGTGCCTTCTTCGAAACACCGGATGTTGCCGGCGAAAATCTATTAACTCTGCTGTAAAGGCCGCAAGCTCCTCATCAGTGTTTTCCCAGTTGAACCACGATATTTCATTGTCCTGACAATAAGCGTTGTTGTTACCGTGTTGCGTGCGCGAAAACTCATCGCCGCCCAGCAGCATCGGCATTCCCTGTGAAAGCAGCAGCGTCGCCAAAAAGTTTCGCTTTCTTTGCTGGCGAAAGCGATTTATGTTCTCATCATCGGTCGCACCCTCATGGCCGCTGTTCCATGCACGGTTGTCGTCGGTGCCATCCTCATTGTTTTGCTGATTCTGCTCGTTATGTTTGTCATTATAGGAAACCAGATCGTTCAAAGTAAATCCATCGTGTGCGGTTATGAAATTGACCGATGCATAGGGCCGCCTGCCGGTGTTTTCATAAAGTTCGGCACTGCCGGTAAACCTGCGTGCAAACTTGGGCAGCGTGCCTTCGGCGCTTCGCCAGAAATCTCGCATAGTGTCGCGATATTTGCCATTCCATTCGCACCACTTAGGCGGGAATTTGCCGACCTGATAGCCGCCCTCGCCTACATCCCAGGGTTCTGCAATGAGTTTCACCTGAGAGATAAGCGGATCCTGCTGAATTATATCAAAAAAGGACGACAGCCGATCAACATCGTGCAGCTCCCTTGCCAAGGTCGATGCCAGGTCGAAACGGAAGCCGTCAACCTGCATATCGGTTATCCAGTAACGCAGTGAATCCATCACCATTTGCAGCGCATGCGGATGCCGCATATTCAGGCTGTTGCCCGTGCCGGTATAGTCCATATAAAACTGGGGTGTTTCCTCTACCAGGCGATAATACGCCCGATTATCTATCCCTCTGAACGACAACATCGGGCCGAAATGATTGCCCTCTGCGGTATGATTGTACACTACATCGAGAATTACCTCTATGCCTGCCTCGTGCAGAGCTTTAACCATTTGCTTGAAATGCTGCACCTGCCTTCCCACTGGAGCATATTCACTGTGCGGAGCGAAATAGCCTATCGAATTGTAGCCCCAGTAGTTTTTCAGGCCTTTTTCTACAAGGTAATGATCGTGAACAAAATGGTGAACCGGCAACAGTTCAATTGCTGTTACGCCAAGCTTCTTGAAATATTCGATCGCAGCGGGATGGCCGAGGGCCGCATATGTTCCCCGGATTTCTTCGGGGATTTCAGGATGAGCCTGGCTAAAACCCTTTACATGTGTTTCATAAATGACGGTTTCATCAAAAGGTGTATTGGGTTTTTGCGAACCCGCCCAATCAAAATACGGGTCGGTTACCAATGATCGCGGCACAAAAGGTGCACTGTCGGCCTTATCCGGACCGCTTAGCGGATCCGGTTCGGCATAGGGGAAAACAGCCTTGTCCCAATTGACATTTCCTTCTATGGCTTTTGCATAAGGATCCAGCAGCAGCTTGGCAGGATTAAAGCGATGGCCGTTAGCCGGATCCCAGGGGCCGTGAATGCGATAGCCGTATCGTTGTCCGGGCTGGATTTCCGTTATGTAGCAGTGCCAGCAATAGGCTGTTTGCTCAGTCAGGTCGATGCGTTCTTCTTTGCCGTTCTCATCGAACAGACAAAGCTGGACTTTATCGGCCGTTTCACTAAATATGGCGAAGTTTGTTCCGTTTCCATCGTAGGTGGCTCCGAGCGGAAACACTGTCCCAGGCATTAATTTCATATTTTGCTCTTCCTGCAGAATAAAACAACAATACTTTAAGCCTGCATTATCAGGATTTTTAGCTTTAGTGCATTAAGGAAAATGCTGTTAAAGGTATAGGGAAAAGCTTACTTTTTGATCTGTGATTTATCTTTCAGCAGATGAGCCTATTTGTTCGTCGAGATGTCGGCGGTAGGCCAGAGCAATTCCTTTTGTAACCAGATGTGTCACATACGAATCAATAAATGGTATATAGTTTTTTATTAATTCTGCCCCCCCGCCGGTTATTACAGTTTTCGGCCATTTCCCAATTTTTTCGGAGTATCGCCTTGTAATCTCCTGCAAAGCTCCTACGGCGGAGAAAAACAGGCCGCAATTGATAGCTTCTTCTGTAGTCTCCCCATATGGTTCGGCGGGAATGGTAACAGTAACATTAGGGAGTTTCGCAGCGGCGCGATGGAGGGCGTCCGCTGATGCAGCAAAGCCGGGAAATATGCACCCGCCGAGGAACATACCTGTTTCATCGACCATATCTACGGTAACGGCGGTGCCGAAATCAGCTACAATGACAGCATCTTCAATTACAGCATATGCGGCGGCAGCGGCAACGACGCGATCTGTTCCGACTTTTTCCGGCTCGCGCACAGCCATATTCATAGGCATCGGGATATCTTTGCCGATAACGAGTATTTTTTCACCGAGTTTGGTTTTGGCCATTTCAGTAATTTTTTTCGTCCATGCAGGCTTAACTGAGCTTATGACAATTCGGCCGTCACGCACTTTTTCCCTGGCGGATTTAGCGAATGGTACTTTTTCCCAACTGTTTTTGAGAAAGTCGGCAATCTGATCGGTATCTCGGCCAGGGATTGCCCGAACGGATTCTTCAACACCATTCAGATAAAGTGCAATTGTTACATTCGCATTGCCGATGTCAATAGCTATCAGGTTCATTATTTTCCTCTGATTGTTTGTTTTGTTTGTGTTTTTGTATTTGTTCCCAAAGCAGTTCCGTAACCGGGCGTATCCCGTGGCCCGTAACGGCCGAGACCGAATATATTGTTTTTTTGAGCCTCTTTTTTATATCCGCCAAGGCTTTACCATCCGGATCGAGGTCTGTTTTGTTGGCAACGATGACTTCGGTTTTATCGGCTAAGGCTTTTGAGTATTGGCTTAGTTCGTCACGGATTTTATGGTAGTTTTCAACAGGGTCGGAGCTGTCAAATGGAACGATATCAATAATGTGGACGAGTATTCTTGTCCTCTCGATATGACGAAGGAACTCAAAACCCAATCCGGTGCCCTCATGAGCCCCCTCTATCAGGCCAGGTATGTCAGCCATTACGAAGCGACGGTGATCGGGCAATTCGACGATACCAAGGACTGGTTCAATAGTGGTAAAGGGATATGAGGCAATTTTAGGCTTCGCAGCAGAGCATCTTGAAATGAGTGTGCTTTTCCCAGCATTGGGCATTCCGAGAAGACCAGCATCGGCTATCAGCTTTAACTCGAGCTTTATTTTTCTTTCCTGGCCTGGTTTGCCTGGTTCAAAAGTTCGAGGAGCCTGATTAGTGGAGGTCGTGAACGCTTTGTTGCCTCTGCCGCCTTTTCCTCCGCGGCATATTTTCACTTTCATATTCGTCTCGGCAAGGTCTTTCAGCACCAGCTCGAAATCCTGGTCGTATATTACCGTGCCGGGCGGAACTCGTATTATCATATCCCGTCCGTTTGAACCGTGTTTATTGGAGCCCTCACCGGGCTTGCCGTTTTCAGCTCGCCAGTGATGTTTACCCGCGAAATCTATAAGCGTGTCGATGGCGGGATCGGCATAGAAATATACATCTCCTCCCTTTCCGCCATCTCCGCCGTCAGGGCCGCCTTTCGGAATAAATTTTTCCCGTCGAAAGCTCATGCAGCCCGGTCCGCCGTCACCTGCTTTTACCCATATTTTCGCTTGGTCTATAAACATCGGCTCTTCACTATTAAGTAACGATATAAAAAAAGGAGGGTCAAGGACCATCCTGGAATTGTTACGGCGCAAAGTTTTCTCAAACTACATGCACTTTTTTGCCCTGGAACTGCACGGTTCCTTCAGCCTTTGCAAACAGCGTATAGTTTCTTCCCATTCCAACATTGTTGCCGGGTCTGAACTTTGTACCGCACTGGGTCAGAATGATCGCTCCGGGTTTTGCCGGCTGGCCGCCGAAAAGCCGTAAGCCTCTGAACTGCGGATTAGAGTCTCTGCCGTTTCTTGAAGAACCTTGTCCTTTTTTATGTGCCATATTTTACCTCTTTTAGTTTAGTTTTTTGCGTAAAAAATACGATTAAGCCTGTATTATACCAGTCTATAGCTTGTTGTCCACAAAAAATTGCTTCGCATCAGGATTATTTTCCGGCCTGTATAATGGCTTCAAGCTCTTCATAGCTCAGCACGCCCATTGTTGCCAGTTTAATATAGCCGTCTGAATCAACAAAAAACGCCGACGGAAGTCCGTCTATTTGGCCGTAGGGCGCCGGCAAAGGCTCCTCAGCGTTTAAGACTGTATAGTCAAGTTTATGATCGTTAAGAAAATCATTCACTATCACTGCCGGTTCGTCTGAAATCGCCAGAATTGCCAGTTCGTCATCATTATATTGGGCTCTCAACTCATTCAGGTGTTCAATTTCCTGAATACAGGGGCCGCACCAGGTTGCCCACATTACTACAATGACTTCACGTCCGTTGTAATCGCTGAGAGAATGATATTGGCCCTGCATATCCGACACAGTGAAATCAGGGGCTTTTTCGCCAATCCAGTCCGGCATCATGGTCATCCAAGTGCTTGCATTGACAATTAGGGGCACAAGGTCTTCGGCGTACTCCTTACGGCGTTGCGATCTGGCATCATCAGAAGCCTGATTATCTTGTCCGTTCTGATCATATACGCCAGGGTAATCCTGTTCCACCTGTGTTTCGTTGTCGGTTATTGGGGCTAAATCTGGAATTTCATCCGCCGGTTCTGGTTGTTCTGCGGTTGTTTCCGGCGACGGTTGAGCAGCGTCCTCGCTATCGCAGCCAGGCAATACAATAAGCGCAACAGCCAGTGCCGCTAAAAGCATAGCGTTTAAGTTTTTTCTGTCCTTTATCATTTGGGCTCCGTTCTTGTACTTCGAAAAGGCGATATAGCTTTTAAACAGGAGTTATACTAAAAGTCTTATACAAAGTTCAAGGTGTTTTTAGCTTGATTTGATCAAACGCATTAGATTTATATGCTTGCCTGAAGGCGGTCTTTAGGTTAATATAATGCAGGTATTGTACACTGGGGGTGGCCCGCGGGGCCTGAGAACAAACCCTTGGAACCTGAACAGGAATAAAAATGCCTGCGTAGGAAAGTGATGAGTAAAGACAATAGAAAATCGACTTTGCGAATCGCTTCTGCCGGAGCGATTTTTTTATTTAATCAAGGCTTCTGCAAAATGATTGAGTTTTAGCAACATGAGCAGAGTTAATGATTT
>PWDX01000259.1 GCA_003553245.1 Phycisphaerae bacterium | reverse complement strand
CATCACCACCAACAAGGTCACCATCTCGACCATCCACAGCGTAAAAGGATTCGATTACGCATGCGTATTTGTCATCGGCCTGGACTGGATGGAGCCGGGCCGCTGGACCCAGGATCAGATCGACCGGCTCGCATGCGTGGCCATTACCAGGGCCCGGCAGCATTTGTTTGTTCCGTATTGCTTTGAGAACCACCTGATCCGGAAAATGGTTGGCACCGTATAAGAAGCTATGGACAGCGATTCTCGGTGCTACAAGGACAATCTATACGAACATGGTCATGCATCTCCAGTGCTTGTGGATATTAAGGGAAGGCCCCTTGAAATTCACTGTTTATAAATGCATTCGGCTTTGGTATACAACCTTTGTGTCGGCATCTATACGCCCGAACTTCTAGTCGATGAAGGCGGCAAGCTGTATGATTAGACCGCTACCGTCATGGTGACGCCTCTGAAATAGGGCTGCGTCACGCCTTTTTTCGCCTGAAAAAGATACAGAACCATTTGGGGCAACCCATACCCGCATTCATCCAAAGGGATATTTTGGAGCCGCGGAAGTTGACCTTCGCACAGGTTTTTGAAGCGCTTGCGAATATAATTATCTACTTCGTACTATAAGTTCGTTTGCAAAAAGAAAGGATGCGGCATGAAATTATCAGTCGGGGATTCAATTTTTTGGTGAATGAAATCTATGATTTCATGGGTTAAGGATGGGCCTCAATTGCATTTTTTATAAGAGTGATTGCCTCTGCAACCTGTTGTTCATCGGAAAAACGGCCAAAGCTAAAGCGTATAGCACTTGAGGCGATTTTTTCTGATAGCCCGATTGAGCTAAGTACATGAGAAGGCTCTATTATTCCGCTTGAACAAGCAGCTCCCGTGGCAGCACATAGTTTTGGTTGAAGCGATAACAATATTGAGTGGGCTTCGCATCCTGTAAAATTTAAATTTGCATTGCCTGGGTGACGAGAATCTGTATTAGGGCCATTAACGCTGAAAGCAATTTCTTCTTTCCTTAAGTTGTCTATGAATAGGTCTCTAAGGTACTCAATCCGTTGGCGTTCCCCTTTTTTTTGTTCTTTTGTTAATTTATCAGCTGCTTCGCCGAACCCGACACAAAGGGGAGTAGGCACTGTGCCGGAACGCAATCCTTTTTGTTGGCCGCCACCATGAATTATTGGTTTTATGTGGGGACTTTTTTCATGTGCTACATAAAGAGCTCCGATTCCTTTGGGGCCATAGATTTTATGTGCTGACAGGCTAAGCAGATCGATGCATGTATCCCGAACGTCAAGATCAATAGCCATTGGCGCTTGAACTCCATCACAATGAAAAAGTGCGCCGCTCTTATGAGTTAGCTTACCAATCTCTTTAAGATCTTGAATTGTACCAATCTCGTTATTAACAGCCATAACCGAGACAAGAAGAACGTCATTATTGAGAAGATCATAAAGTTTGGATAAATTGACGAAACCTTGTTCATCAACAGGAATGATTTCGATTAAAATTTTATGTTGTTCAGAAAGAGCATGAGCGGCCTCCATCACTGATTTATGCTCGATTGCACTTATCAAAATTCGTTTTTTTTGATTAGCGGCAGCGCCAAGTGCACTGCCAAGAAGAGCAAGGTTGTTCGCCTCAGTAGCGCCAGAGGTAAAAATAATTTCTTCGCTTTCAGAGCCGATAAGAGAGGCGATTTGTTTTTGGGCTCTATTTACTGCTTGCTGTGAACGCCATCCAAGAATATGATCAGCAGAGTGGGGGTTCCCGAATAATTCATTATAATAGGGCTCCATGCTTTTGGAGACTTCAGGATCGAGGGGAGTGGTTGCTTGATAATCCATGTAAATACAGTTGTCTATCTTCATGTCGTCTCCTATTAAACTGAATTTTAAATGTTTCTCGAAAATAAATGAAAAATTTCTCGTATACTGGATAAATACTCCAGATACATTGACAGTATCAAATTGTAATGGTATTGTGCAACTGGTAAATAAATCCAGGAGGAAATATGTTTAGAGGCCCTTTGCATCAAGCAGATTATGTGCCAAAGTTTTCAGGACATGAAACGTTCCCAATGCGCTATGGATGGCTCAAAAAAGCCTATGATGCCGTAGCAAGAGCTGAGTTGACGGGCGAAAACAGTAATGTATTCCAAAAGGAAAGAGCAATCTCCTATTTTGGTGTAGGAAAGAATATGGTTACAGCCATCCGCCATTGGGCTCTTCAGGCTAACGTCATAAAAAATATACGGGAAGAAAAGAGAATCGTAACTACTCCTTTAGGTCAAAAAATTTTTGGTGAGAACGGTCTTGACCCTTACATGGAGGAACCTGCAACATTATGGCTTATACATTGGAAGCTCGCAGGATCCCCTCATAAGACTACTTGGTTCTGGGTCTTTAATCATTTCCCAAATTTTACCTTTGAGAGAGATCAATTGGTCAACGGCCTTGTTAAGTTGGCCACAGACAGAGGCTGGTCCCGTTTTACCCAGGCTACAATAAAACGAGATGTAGAGTGTTTTATTAGAACATATGTTGCGCATGAAGTAGGTAGAAATATAGCCCATGAAGATACCCTCGAATCTCCTCTGACTGAGCTCGGTTTAATTAAGCCGATTGGTAGAAAGGATGGATTTAGGCTGGTGCGTGGTGCGCAATCATCCTTAGGGGACGGGATATTTGTTTATGCGCTTATTAATTTCTGGACTTGGTTTTCATCAGCCCAAACATTATCGTTTGAAGCAATAGCGCATCACCCAGGATCACCGGGGCAAGTCTTCCAACTTGATGAAGATGAACTCGCGAATCGCCTTTCTCGTATCGAAGAGATTACAGAAGGAGGATTGAGTTGGTCTGAAACCGCAGGATTAAAACAAGTCATACGTTCAGTTGAGCTGAACAATGAACTATCTTTTTCTTATATTTATAGAGATTATAAGCGGCAAAGGAAAGTAATTAATGCCATTAGCTGATTATGTCCGTGTTTCGCGGCGATTTCAGAGAGCGATTCGGATAGATAGTGACTTTAATAATTTAGGAGCGCTTGAGGGATTTATTTGTCCTGAATCCTCTGCGGCCGTTTTGCGTGGAGTTGCAAACCACATTTCACGTAGCGGCCAAGGGGCTTTCACATGGACCGGCCCCTACGGAAGTGGGAAATCAAGCTTGGCAATAGTCATGAGCGCCTTGCTGGAAGGGGATACAAAAAATCGTGAGGTGGCTGCTAAAGCAGTTGGTTATGATACTGCCTCTGTATTATGGCAAGCTATGCCGCATAGTACGAATGGTTGGCAAATATTGCCAGTAGTCGGGCGACGTGACAATCCAGTAGAAGTCATTGGTGAGGCCATTGAGTCTTTTAGGCTGTCAAGCCGTCCAAAAAATGGAAATTGGACAGAAAAAAAGGTCATAGATTCCATAGTAAGCCTTTCAACGGATTTAGAGAAAACATCCGGTGTTGTTGTTTTTCTAGATGAAATGGGGAAATTTCTTGAGGCGGCAGCGCATGATGGATTCGATATATATCTGTTTCAACAGCTTGCTGAGGCTGCCTCACGTTCACAAGGCCGCCTGATTGTAATTGGGATTCTTCACCAAGCCTTCGAAGAGTATGCACATAGACTTTCACGAGAAATGCGTGATGAATGGTCAAAAATTCAGGGGAGATTTGTTGATTTTGCCATTAACACAGCTGGTGAGGAACAAATCGATCTTTTGTCGCGGGCTATTGAAGCAGATAGAGTGTCAGAAGCACCAAGTGTTAGCGCAGAAGAGGTAGCCGAATGCGTTAAAAAGCACCGGCCTGGGGTTTCTATTCAACTTGCTATGACTTTAGAAGATTGTTGGCCGCTTCACCCAATTGTAGCAGCATTGCTTGGGCCTATATCTAAAAAAAGGTTCGGGCAAAATCAGCGCAGCCTTTTTGGTTTTTTGAATTCAGCTGAACCTCAAGGGTTTCAGGAGTTTTTGCTGAATGCCAATGAAGATGAGAATTACAAACCAGAGAAGCTATGGGATTATTTGAGGCTTAACCTTGAACCTTCAATTCTTGCATCGCCAGATGGTCATCGTTGGGCAATGGCAACGGAAGCTGTTGATCGGTGTGAATCAGTCGGTGGTACCGGGCTTCACCTTAGTCTTTTAAAAACCATTGCATTGATAGACATATTCCGGGAACGATCAGGGCTTCTGCCAACGCGTAGCATTTTAGGGGCTGGGGTAGGAGGCTATAGCGTAGGAGATATAGATAAAGCGCTTCAAGATCTAAAAGAATGGTCCTTTATTATTTTTCGGAAACATCTTAATGCATACGCAGTATTTGCGGGCAGTGATTTTGATATAGAAGAAGCAATTGGAACAGCCCTTGGCGACATTGGTACAGTTGATTTCCAAGAGCTAAAAGTCTTGGCTAATCTTCAGCCGATCTTAGCAAAGCGACATTATCACAAAACAGGGTCTTTGAGGTGGTTTGACGTTGACATAACATCAGTTTTGCAAGTGGTTAATGATGCCGAACAATATAAGGGCGGGGGATGTACTATCGGAAAATTCCTTCTTGCTATCCCGACCTTAAATGAGAATGAAGCTATTGCACAAAAAAAATGCAGAGAAGCAGCAAGAAAATCTGAAACTTGGAATGCTGTCGTGGGACTTTCCCCTCGAGGCTGGGTCATTACTGATTTATCACGCGAATTACTTGCACTTGAGCGTGTCAGAAATGAAAGCACTGAGCTAAGAGGGGATGCGGTAGCTAGGCGTGAGGTGCAAGCTCGTATGGCTTCCCTTCAAAGCCAACTCGAAAATGAACTTCTATATTCTTTTGACAACGCAACTTGGTATTTGAAATACAAACGACCTGAGCAATATTCTCGAACGGAGTTAAATATCTTAGCTTCTGAGCTAGCACGCTATAAATTTTACAAGACACCTAAAATTCATAACGAGTTATTGAATAGAGCTAAGCCTTCTAAAAGTGCAGTCGCTGCTCAAAATAGTCTTTTACGTAGAATGATGACGGACAACGGTGCGGAGAGACTTGGCATTGACGGCTATCCAGCTGAAGGAGGACTTTTTGACTCACTACTTCTCAGCACAGCTCTATATAAGGAAACTGACCAGGGTTGGCGATTTGTGGAACCGGATAATTCAGATCCATGTTCACTGAGGCCATTATGGGAGGTCGCAATAAGCTTCCTCTCCCAAAATTCTGATAGAAGTGTTTCAGTTAATGAAATATATGACCTTTGGGTAAAACCACCCTTTGGAGTAAAAGAAGGTCTTTTACCTATCTTTGCTGTTGCATTTTTTCTTTCCAAGCGCGAGGTTCTTGCTTTTTATAGAGAAGGTGTTTTTCAGGCAACTCCCAGCGACTTAGATGTTGACTATCTCACAAAAGATCCAGGGATCATACAGCTAAGATTTATGGATTTTTCGAATATGGCTCAACGGTTGCTTTCAGATCTATCACATGTTGTTAGGGAGATAGATAATTCCAATGAACTCGCTGAACTTGAACCTATTGAAGTAGCCCGGGGTCTAGTGTCAATATATGATCGTTTGCCTGCTTGGACAAAACGTACAATGAGCCTTTCCGCCAATGCAAAACAGATTAGGAGCCTTTTTAAAAAAGCTAATGATCCGAATAAATTCTTATTTGACGATCTGCCTGATCTTTACGGGGAAGGGTTCGACCTATATGACGAGGGAGATGTTCAAAAGATTGTAGACCGAGTTCGAGAGGGGTTGAATGAGCTAATTGAGGTCTATCCAAAAGTGCTGAGGAGGCTTAAAAACACATTATTGTCGGAACTTAAAGTTCAAAATGATTCTGATGACGCAATTGCAGATTTAAGGAAAAGAGCAGAGAATATAAAGCAGCTTTCCGGGGATTTTAGGCTCGATGCATTTATAAGTCGGTTAACTGTATTTGCGGGTAGTTCTCAGGATATAGAAGGCATAGTTGGCTTAGCAACGAACAAACCTCCTCGTGAGTGGGTTGACGCTGACCTTGACCGGGCTGCAATTGAGGTTTCTGATATGGCGCAGAAATTTATAAGAACCGAAGCTTTTGCTCATGTTAAAGGACGGCAAAATAAACGTCACTCAATGGCAGTTGTGATAGGGGCAAAAGGAGACTCGACCCCGATTTTACAAGAATTTGACGTTGCTGATGGAGATTATGCGGCTGTAGAAGATTTAGCTAATAATATCGAAAAGGAACTTCAGGACCAGAATATTGACAATGCGAATGTCGTCCTTGCCGCGTTATCTGAATTGATTGTCCGTTATGTATACAATAAGCACAGGTAACCGCTCAATTAACCGCATCTTCCCAGCCTGACCCCGTTATGCCATGATCCTCCGAAAATTACAATGCATGAAGGAGGCACCATGGCTCAATCCCGAAAAGCCGAGAATGCGAGAAAGCGCCGCATCTGGAAAAAGCATCTCAAGGACTGGTCTGCCAGCGGCCGGACCCAGTTGGATTACTGCCGGGAGCACAATCTCAGCCGGCACCAATTCCAGTACTGGAAGAAAAGGCTGCACCCGCCGGAGAGTCCTGCGTTTGTCGAGCTCCGGGTAACCCCGGAAAATGAAAAACAGCCGGCTCCCCTGCGGCTTATGGTCGGCGACTGCCAGGTGGCTGTTGAGCGTGATTTTGATCCGGTAGCCCTGCAGCAGCTCATCGGCGTCCTGTCGAGGCTGTAATGTTTCTGCCGCATCATACCCGGGTGTATTTGGCACCGGGCAGCACGGACATGCGCAAGCAGATCAGCGGCCTTTCGATCATGGTGGCAGATCACCTGGAGATGGACCCCCTCTCCGGGCATCTGTTTGTATTCTGCAACCGCCGGCGCAATATGATCAAGGTGTTATACTGGGACCGCAACGGTTTCGCTTTGTACCATAAGCGCCTGGAGAAGCATCGCTTCCGGTGGCCGGACAATATCTATGATGTCTGCGAGATTGACGATCGCCAGCTTGCCTGGCTTTTGGAAGGCCTGGATATCCACCAGACCCGGGCACACAAAAACCTCAAATACACGACATTATATTAAGCGCCGCCAGCACAATTTTTTTTACTTTTAAAGCCAGATAAGGCTTTACAAAATCAGGGTTTTATGTCATAGTTTGGGGCATGAAACTCGATACTACAACACTTCCCGACGACCAT
>PWDX01000107.1 GCA_003553245.1 Phycisphaerae bacterium | reverse complement strand
CTTCGAGGTCACCGCGAACCTCAATTTCGCGCGGCGCGATATCGGGGAGCGTCGGATCGTCGGGGTCGTCCTGGGCCTGAAGGTCAGCGGGGCCCAGACTGCCGATAAGCAGCACTGCCGCTGCTAACCATTGCTCAATAACCGCGCGAATCACTTTTTCGTGCTGTTGTCGGTCAATTTTCGGATGTGCTTTTGAGACATATATTATTGCCATTACAGCGATAAACATAAAAATTCGTTTTATTGCCGATCTCCGGCGTCCCAGCGGATTCCATATTCGCCTGAAAATACCTCCTCGGCTTATAATCTGCCACATTTCGAATATAGTGCCGGCGCCAAGTACGCCAAGCAAAAATATGCGTATTTTTTTTGACCTGGCACTGTAATATGAAGCCATCGCCACTAAAAAAGCTCCCAGAGGAGCCCCAACAAAAGTACCCACATCCTGCATATCCAGAAGAAGCCGCGATAAAGGGGTCAAAATCATCATTCCGGCAATTGCACCCGCTGCCGCCGCAAATGCAATTCGATACGGAGAGAGTTCTTCTTTAACCTGAGGAGCAGGCAAATTAAGCCCGGGCAGAATACTTCGGACAGCCAAATTTATCGAATCTACTTTTTCCGTTGGAGCGGAAAACTGCTGACTGATTTTGGAAATCCGTTTTCCTGATAATATCTCTTTTTTCAAAATCAATTCTGCTTCACGATTTGCAGCTTCGATCTCTGCAGATGACGGCAGAGATGAACCGCCCAACTGATTCAAATAACCACTAACAGCAGCCTCGGCCGCCTCAAACGCTAATTGCTGCGATGCCTTTTGCCCCTGCTTGATATTTTCGACTGACATTTGGCCACCTCTTTATTCTTTCAAATCTTTTTACGGATTCGCTAATAGCTCAAGGATAGATTTTTTGATTCTTTGCTTGACCGACACTTCCAAAGTAATTCAGCCTGTGTCTTTTAAGAATTTTTCCAGAGGTTCCTGCCACGGTTTTATTGGCAAACTTAGCAGTGAGCTTATTTTTGAACAATCAAATCTGCTGTTAAGCGGTCTCGGCGCAGGTGATTTGAAATCGGCTGTTTTGCATGGCATGGCTTCGACATCCATTTTTAATTTTTCGAATATGAAGCGCGCCATTTCAAAACGGCTTACATAACCGGAGCCGGCGAAATGGAAAAGCCCGTGCGGTTTTTGTTTAAGCAAATCGATAATAGCTTTTGCAACCTCAACGGTCGCCGTAGGTGAGCCAACCTGGTCATCAACAACTGAAATTTCTTTGCGATTTTCAGCAAGGCGTATTAGCTTTTTTACAAAATTGTTGCCGTTTTTGCCATAAGTCCACTCTACTCTCAGTATCGCGGCTGGGCACTGCGATTCCAGCAACAGTTTTTCACCTGCCAATTTACTGCGCCCATAGGCGTTTATGGGATTTGGCGTATCCTGTTCGGTATATGGGCGGTCAAGTTTGCCGTCGAATACAAAATCGGTGCTGATATGCAGTACCCAGGTGCCTGCTTTTCTGGCGAAACTGCCAAGGTTTGCCACGGCCTGGGCGTTTACCTTATTGGCAAGGTCTTGTTCGGACTCGGCCCTGTTTACATCGGTATAGGCAGCACAGTTGACCAGTAATGGCGAAGCTTTTACTGCCGCCTCAAGCTGAGAAGTTTCGTTAATATCAAATTCCGGCAAATCCAGTACGAGTGTTTCAATATCTGTTTTGCGGCAGAGATCAGCAAGGTCAGAGCCGAGCATACCGCGACCGCCAAGGATTGTTACTGAGCTGTTAACCATCCTTTCGCGCCCATTCGTAGGGTATGTGATTATCGTGAGGATCAGTGCGATATTCGTCCGGACTGGTATAATCATACATTTCCGAGACGATATTCAGAATGTAAGCTTCGGTGTTGCCCACGCCCATCCAGCCATGCTGAATTCCCGGTGGTATAGTCAGCAGACCGGGGCAATGCTCACCGAGATAAACTTCATTGACCTGGCCTTTTGTTGGTGAGTCGTCTCTCTGGTCATATAATGCAATTTTGAATGTGCCTTTTACAACATAGAAATTATCGGTTTGTTTTTTGTGAAAGTGCCATGCCTTTACTACCCCGGGATATGTGGTGGTAAAATAGACCTGACCGAATTTTTCAAAACGAGGATCATCAGCTCGCATGATTTCTCCCAGACGGCCCCTCTGGTCTGGAATAACTTTTCCCCGCCGTGCGCTGACGCCATGGATAAGCTCTTTAGAGCCGCGAACTATAAGACCTTCATCTACAAAAACCACCTTTAAGGGCAATATCTTTTTAGTCATTCCGGTGGCTCCTGCGTAACTAATCGGTTGGCTCGTTTAAGTGATTCATGCGTTCCCGCATCAGTCCACCAGCCCTGCATAACATCACATTCGAGTTGATTTTTAGCAATGTAGGCATTGTTTACATCGGTAATTTCAAACTCCCCTCTGGCTGATGGCTTGAGGGTTCGTATTATGTCAAAAACGGATGCATCATAGAAATATACACCTGTTACGGCACGATTTGATTTAGGCTCGGCTGGTTTTTCAACGATGCGGAGCACTTTGTTACCTTCGGTTTCAGCAACACCAAAGCGGGTGGGATCTGAAACCTCTTTTAGAAGGAGTCTGGCGCCATTGCCCTGTTTGAGGTATTTCTGTGCACAACCGGTAAGCGAAGACTGAAAGATATTATCGCCGAGAATAACGCAAAGCGGCTCAGAATTGGCGAAATTCTCTGCCAGGGCGAGTGCCTGGGCGATTCCGCCTGCCTCATCCTGAACCTTGTAGGTAAATCGACAGCCAAAATCTTTTCCTGAGCCGAGCAGGTTCACTACATCGCCCATATGTTCAACACCGGTTACAATGAGAATCTCCTCGACACCAACAGATGTTAATTTCTCTATCGGATAGAATATCATCGGTTTTTCACCAACCGGCAACAGATGCTTGTTCGTAACCTTCGTAAGAGGCATCAGCCTCGATCCGGTTCCCCCTGCAAGAACAATTCCTTTTAAATTCACTTGCTCACCTTTCAAAAAAACTCTGAGCTACTAATATACAGCCCCTAAAATAGGATGTCAATATCACATTTTGGGTATTTCAATTTCCATTTGCATCAGCAGGTCCTATAATATTCGGTGCTTCGTATCGTTGCGAGTTGAGGGCAGATAAATCTTGACATTGACGGTTTGTTTACTATACTGTAAAGTGTTAAGGTCGGACTGGTTCTTGTCGAAAAGGGATTTAGTGCAGTGAGAGTATCTTTCAGCAAAGGATTCTAACGGGAAAGGATTTGCTATGAAATATTTCAAAGGGTTACCGGTTGCCGCTTTTGTATTGTCTATGTTCATCTTTTCAGGATGCTTTTCTTCTCGCCCTGAGGATATTAAGGCGTTCACCAAGCCTTATGAGGTGGATGTTACGGCAGATGACTATATACTACAGCCGCCTGATGAGGTTGAGGTTCACGCCAGTCAGGTCCCTGAGCTGCATCAGCAAAGACAGCGGATACGGCCGGACGGCAAGGTCAGCTTCGAGGGTATAGGACCGGTTATCGCTGCCGGCAACACACCCGATCAGCTTGCAGATATCATCAGGGAGAAAGCCGCAAAGCTTTACACATTACCGGGCGACAGGCCTATTGATGTGCGCATATCGGCATATCAGAGCAAAAGGTATTATGTATTAGGTCAGGTGCAGCGGCCGGGGCCAAAGATGTATACAGGCAGAGATACCGTTTTGTTTGCGATTTCGGACGCTCAGCCGACATCAATGGCCTGGGATAAACGGACACAGATCGTAAGGCCGTCGGAAAATCCGCAGGAAGATCCGAGAATATTTGAAGTTAATTACCAGAATATGATAGTCCACGGCGATACCAGCAAGGATGTACTACTGGAGGAAGGCGATGTTGTTTATGTACCGCCAACACCTCTGGCGGCTGTGGGTTTGGTGCTTGAGGAGTTCCTCAGTCCTGTCGGCAGAGCTTTCTCTACTGTATGGCAGGTACAGCGTATTGATAACTGAATTTAGTTGCCGACTTTTATAGTTTTTCTTTAGTTGGGCGTGCTCGACCGGCAATTAAACCGTAGTAGATAGCCAATGAAAACAAGCAAAATATTGAGAATATTGCATGCCTGCGGCATATTCTGGTTTTTCGTGTGCGTAGGCTACCTTCTTATACTGGCCCTGCATCAGGCCGGCTTTAGCCGTTCGGCCATATTTACGCTTTCCGGTCATTCGGCGGTTTTTATGGGTTTTCTGCTTCTTGTGTATATGTATGCTGTTTTTAAGGGTTTAGACAAAAAACAGGATGTCGAAGCTGAACATCCGCTGACCAGCAGCTTTTATTACCTCGGACTGTATGTGGTAACGCCCTTTCTTGGTGGCCTGGCCGGGATACTCGGATGCCTGGGTCTTTTCGACAGCCTCTCTCAAATGTTCAGTACGGCCGCATTTTCCACTGTTATCGCGACGATTGCTTTTTGGATTTTTGTAGATCCGCTGACAACGGCTCTGGAGCCGGTAGTCATTCCAGCCAGTCGAAAGCAAAAAGCCGCAAGACTGGCCCGGCTGAAGCAGCAGAAAATACAAAACCAGATAAAGCGAAAGAAATTACTGGATGAAGCTCTGGCAATTGAACAGCGGAACCTGGAAAAATGGCACAACCTGCTCTCACAACAGGCGGATTTTCTGGCCTCTGTATTCGCAGGCCGGCACAATGACATTGAAAAAAGAAAGCACGAAATTATCGAGTCAGGCGTTAGGGCCTGGCAAATTGGCGGTATTGAATGCATGAAAGAACTACGCAGAATGACGCTCGATGCCGTCGAAAAAAAATATAATACGACCATTAAGATAGACTACCTTACTTTCTGGTGGGACGGAATTGGAAGCTGGCGTATGCACAGTTTCACGGGGTTGGGAACTTAAAATAAACAAGAATAAAGAGGGAATGATGATGAGACTAAAACTAATTCTATCAACTGTAACAATTATGCTGTTTGTCTGCCTGACGCCTGCCGCATCAACAGAAACTTACTATGTTTGCCCTGAAACCGGCGATGATTCGGCAGCAGGCACCGAGTTTGAGCCGCTGTTGACTATCAGCCAGGCCGTTGGCCGCAGTACCGACGAGGATGTGATTATACTGATGCCCGGTATTTACAGCGGCTTGGATAATATGAATATAGACCCCAGCGGCAAGGCGATAACAATACGCGGCAGTGACCCTGACTGTCCTGAAAGTGTATCGGAAACGGTGATGGACGGCTCTGCAGAAGAAGGCCGGGCATTTATCTTCGATAGCGGAGAAGGCCCTGATACTGTAATAGAGGGCATTACAATAAGGAATTTTACCGGTTTTGCTGGTCAAGATGGAGGGGCAATATTTACCACAAACAACAGTTCACCGCTTTTCCGCAATTGCATTATTAAGAATAACTCATCACAAAGATGGGGCGGTGTAATATGGGTAGGACAACAAAGCCACCCTGCTTTCATAAATTGCCTGATTATTGGCAATAATGCATCAGACGGCGGTGTCGCCGAGATAGATGCAGGAATAGCGACTTTTCGCAATTGCCGAATATTGTCTAATAATGCCGACCTTTATGCAGGGTTTTTAAATTGTTTTAGGGGCACCGCTAACATTAAAAACTGTACTGTCATTGGCAATTCGGCCGAAAAAGGAGGAGCAGTCTCGTTGACCCATGGAGGCGGCGTTCATATAAAAAATTCGATATTTCGAGCAAATTTGGCCAATAACGGAAACAACATTTTCATTGAGAAAGGCTTGGCTGACCCGAGCGAGTCAGTAATTGGTTATAGCAATATCGAGGGTCTAAAACAAAGCGTCTATATCGATCCTGCTTTTGAAGAACCGGATGCAATTATTGTCTGGAAAGGCGATAACCTTAACGAGGAGCCTTTATTTGTCCATTTTGACCTGTCCGATGACCCGGCTGACTGGGATGTCCATCTGCAGAGCGAATATGGCAGATGGTGCACCGATTCGCAGGATTGGGTAGTTGACCCCAATACCAGCCCGTGCATCGCAGCAGGCGATCCGAATTCATCCTGGGAAGATGAGCCCTGGCCTAACTGGAAGCGGATAAATATGGGGGCTTACGGCGGGACTGCTTTTGCGAGCAAATACGGAAATATTGCGGATTTCAATCTGGATTACAGTGTTGATTATGCCGATCTGGCAGAAATAACAGGTATGTGGATGGAGCAAAACGAGCCGCAAATATATGATATAAGCGGCAGCGGAAAGGTGGAGTTTTCAGACCTGGCAATTTTTGCGGAAAACTGGCTCTGGCAGAAAGACTAGTAGCAAAGACCTATAATCAATCAAAGACTAACAGGCCGGAGAGTAAAAACTCGCCGGCCTGCTTTTTCTTCGCTCCTGCCTGCCGCATTCCGCAGCGCAAGCAATAACCTGCATAGCTGTTGCTAACTGCCGATTAGCTTACAGGCAGCGTCTTCGTTTCATCCAGCTTACCATACCTAAGCCAATACCGCCCAGCAGAATCGCACCGGGAGCGGGAATGACTTTGAGCAGATAATCCTGGCCGCCGTCATTGGTAATAGCAATCAGCCGGGCTTTTGGACCATCTCCGTCAATTTGCCACAGCCAGTCGTTGGCAATACCTGTTATAGCCGAATCAGCAACTGCCCTGAAGCCATAGCCATCCTCGAAGGTGCCTTCGGTTACATCCCAGTCAACGCCGTCGGCTTCATAAACAATTTCCCAGACTGCAAGCTGAAATGCCGCAGCATTGTCAGCAGAGTCATAAATCTGGTCGCCGAATCGGCCGTAGAGTTCTCTCAAAGCATCCGCCCGCTCGGCGCCCATCGGGCCGCTCGGGTCGCCCGGGCCCTTAGGTTCGGGCGCAGTGTCCAGCGAAATTAAGGCATAGGTTTCCCGCTGACCAACCGGATATGCAGGCTGAAACTCTATACAGAAACCGTACTCGTAAACACCCGGCAGTGCGGTATCCAGATTATCAAACTCAAACGGATAAATGCCTGCCATAACTCTTCTGCCGTAAAAGTCGGACTGCGGAGTATAAACCGTAACAGCCGTGGCATCCCATATACCCGAGGTAAGCGTAACATCAACGGTTTCGCTAGGCTGTGCCGTTGCCGTTAAAGCGATAAGTGAAACTAATACAGATATAAAAATCAGTTTTTTCACTTTT
>PWDX01000094.1 GCA_003553245.1 Phycisphaerae bacterium | reverse complement strand
CTGCACACCTCGGCGGTGCTATGGGAATAAAAACAGCCGCTGTTTTCGGACCAACAGACCCGACAAAATATAAGCCTCTCGGGACGAATGTCCACATTTTTCATCGAACAGATGACACCTTTGCCACACATGCACACAAAGATCTACAGCAAAAAATAATCGAACTGTATAGCTGAATCCGCTGCAATGCAGAAAAGAAAACCGTTGGGCATTTACAGCTGCGAAAAATCCCGCAATGGTTTTTATGATAGCAGTTTTGGCAGGATATTGTATTTTTGTATTTTATAGCCGATGACTCGTTCTGTTATTCCCAGTTCATCAGCGGCTTTTTTCTGGCTGCCGTGGCATTTTTTCAGCGCATCAATTATCAGTTCCCTTTCGGTATTTTCTATTATCTGCGGCAGTGTTCTGTTGGTGGTTGCGGCTCCGTTTTGTTTTATCATCTGAAGTGACGGGGGCAGGTGTTCCGAGCGTATTACATCGCCGCCGCAAACCAGCACCGCCCTTTCTATACAGTTTTCAAGCTCTCGAACATTGCCCGGCCAGTGATAGCTTGTGAGCATGTCAATTGCCGGCGTTGATATTCTTGATATTTCTTTGCTGTTTTCACGAGCGAATTTTTCGAGAAAGTTGTCGGCCAGCAGCATTATGTCGTCTTTTCTGTCTCGCAGAGGCGGCATATATATCGGAAATACATTCACACGATAGTAGAGGTCTTCGCGGAACAGACCTTGTTTGATTTGTTCTTCGAGATTTTTATGTGTAGCGACAATTATTCTGACATTGGTTTTTATTGTGTCATGGCCGCCGATACGCTCGAATTCCTTGAACTGCATCACCCGCAACAGCTTAACCTGCATAGTCATTGGAAAATCGCCAATTTCATCGAGGAAGATTGTCCCGCCGTGCGCTCGTTCGAACCTGCCGAGCTTACGGTCAGTGGCGCCGGTAAAAGCTCCCTTTTCGTGGCCGAACAGTTCGCTCTCCAGCAGTGTTTCCGGAAGTGCCGTACAATTGACCTTTACAAAAGGTTTTTGGGCTCTTGGGCTGTTATAGTGTATGGCGTGGGCGACGAGGTCTTTGCCCGTTCCGCTTTCGCCCCGGATAAGCACCGTTGCGTTGCTGTCTGCGACCTGGTCTATCAGACGATAAACCTCCCGCATGGCATTGCTTGTTCCGACCATATTATGGATATTAAAGCGTGATTTTAGCTCCTGACTAAGCCGCACATTTTCTTCGCGGAGTATTCTTCGGTCGTATTCTATAAGCTTGTTGAGTTTTACTGCCTGTGCGATCATCGTGGCAATTACATTCAGCAGGCGGATGCTGGCTTCAAAATCTCCCTGCTCTTGTTGCCGGTCAGCGCTGAGCGCGCCAATGGTTTCGTTTTCGAGCTTTATTGGGACACAGAAAAATGATACAGGTTTCTGACCTTTCGATCTTGGACCTGTCCTGTGCAGGAATCTCGGGTCCTTAGCAATGTCGGGTATGACGATTTCCTCACCGGTCTGCACAACCAGCCCCGTGATTCCTTCGCCGACACGGTATGAGCCGAGTTTTTGAGATTCTTCGCTTAGCCGATGGGCGACTTTTATATCAATTGTTTCAGTATAAGGATTAAAAAGGGTTATAGTCCCTCGCCGAAGCGCAAAGTTGGTGTCGAGCAGTTTCAGTATGTTTTTAAGCGTTATTTCGAGGTCAAGCGACTCGGCAAGCGCCTTGGAGATATCGCTTAGCAGTTGGACTTCTTTTGACAGTTCTACTTTCATTTTTCCTTTTCCGTTAATGGCTGGAGCAGGCGTCAATGGCTGATTGCATTCACATTCGGCGTTCTAATTGCAACATCACCATCTTTAGGCACAATTTTGTAGCACTTTTTTGCAGTATAACAATCTTGTGAGAAATTTGACAAGAATTTTTGTGAAAAAGATATCTGGGTTACTCGTCTTCGGCTGTTAATCGCATTATCTGCCGAATGACCAGGTTTTATAATAATATCATAAGCACTGCTTATAAAAAGTACTTGCTTATACCGCGATGATAAGGTAGCATCTGGTTATGATTATCGTGATAGATTATAGTGTTGGAAATGTCAAAAGCGTCTGTAACGCCTTCGAGCATCTCGGCGTTGAAGCCGCTCTTAGTAATGAACCGGAGCAAATCCGCAATTCTGCTGGCCTTGTCCTGCCCGGCGTGGCTGCTTTCGGATACGCTATGGACGCTCTTGGCGACCTGGCGGAACTGATTTGTGAGCAGGTTGCTGCCGGTAAGCCGCTGCTTGGGATATGTGTCGGCCATCAGTTACT
Source organism: Phycisphaerae bacterium (assembly GCA_003553245.1). Classification (GTDB taxonomy): domain Bacteria; phylum Planctomycetota; class Phycisphaerae; order Sedimentisphaerales; family Anaerobacaceae; genus T1Sed10-97. The sequence goes on along the minus strand of PWDX01000094.1, from coordinate 5,067 downwards.
GTTTGAGCAATCGGCAGAACACGGCGCGCACAAAGGGCTGGGGTTGATAAAAGGAAAGGTAATCCCCCTGCCGAGAACACAGCGTATTCCGCATATGGGCTGGAACAGTGTTCAATTCGCAGGCTACTGGCCGTTATTTGAAGATTTGGGTCGCAGCAGGTATTTTTATTTCGCCCATTCATATTACGCCCAGGTTGACGACCGGCAGGCTCAGATTTTATATACCGACTATGGTTTTGAACTGCCCTGTGCGGTGCGGAAAAACAATATCACCGGCGTGCAGTTTCACCCTGAAAAATCCGGCCCTCAGGGCTTGAGCGTATTAAAAAACTTCGCGAAAATGTGCCAAAAGTACCCGAAGGGGACCCTAAACGACCGAAAGTGACCAGTTTTTACCGTTAAATTTCGACCAAAAACGCAAAATGCTTACAAAAAGAATTATTCCATGCCTTGATGTAAAAGACGGCAGAGTTGTAAAAGGAGTCAATTTCCTGAATCTTAGAGATGCAGGAGACCCTGTGGAACTCGGCGCACGCTACAGCAGAGAAGGTGCCGACGAATTGGTCTTTCTCGATATCACCGCCACTATACGCCGAAAAAAGACCATCGTTGACCTCGTTCGCGAGGTGGCTAGGAATGTTTTTATACCGTTTACTGTTGGCGGCGGGATTTGCGACGCCGACCAGATAGACCTGCTGCTTAGAAGCGGAGCTGAGAAGGTTTCGGTTAACACAGCCGCGGTTGACAATCCCGATATTATAAAAGAGGCAGCTCAACGGGTCGGCAATCAATGCGTGGTGCTGGCAATTGATGCCCGCCGCAGTCAGAAATCATCGGAAAAATGGCAGGTCTGTGTTGAAGCCGGTTCGAAGCCGACCGAGTTAGATGTTATCGAATGGGCGCAGCAGGCAGAACAGATGGGGGCCGGAGAAATTCTGCTCACCAGTATGGATGCCGACGGCACAAGAGCAGGTTATGACAATGCGCTAAACCATGCCGTCAGCAGCGCCGTTAATATCCCCGTAATCGCGTCCGGCGGAGCGGGAAAACTCGAGCACCTTTATGACGCCATAAGCACTGGCGGAGCGGACGCGGTTTTAATGGCCTCTATTACGCATTTCGGAGATGTCAACATAAAACAGATCAAGCAGTATCTTGCCGGTCGAGGGGTATGCGTTAATTTGTAAGCTGAATATTTAACGCAATATCGCTCTGGTCCAACATCAACCAGGCCAGCGGGGCCAATGTAAGTCGGGACTGGTTTTTAGTCAATTAATTGCAATATCATGATGGTGTGGTTACCGGCTTAAGCGTATTATGTTTTTCCCAATGTACCAGCGACATTTCGGCTGTATTTACAAGGTTGCGGTGGTACGGGACAACTCTGACAGCTATACCTTGTTTTCCGGCTTTTTGACAGCGAATTTTACCTGTAAACAGACATTGACCATTGCTGCCTGATTTCTCCGGCTGCATATCGAAAGCACGACCTTTCTTCATGTTTTCCCATGCTCCCAATTCACCCATATATGCCTGAACACGCACATCTTCCGGTGAAAGGACTCCCATATCCACTTTAGCCGAGACCTCTATCCGGGAACCTACCTCTATAGTGTCACCGTTATTACCTTTTGGCTCGTGATGAATCTCAACATCATTAACGGAAACTTGACTCCAGTATTCATGTATTTTTTGCTTCCACTGGGCCAGCTCTCGCGCTGCCTGCAGGTTATTATCGTTTAGTCTTCGCCATCGTGCAACGCTGGGGATGTAGAATTTTTCGGCATATTCGCCAACCATCCGGTCGGTATTGAACACAGGTGCGATGAGTTTTATTGAGTTTTTCATTTTATGTATCCAGCCGCGAGGCAGATTGTCGTGGGAGCGACGGTAATACAACGGCACAACTTCGTTTTCCAATACGCGGAATAGTGAGTTGAAATCAGCCAGATCCTGATATTCGGCCTTTTCGTGGACACTGTCTGCGCCTATCGACCAGCCGCAATCAGGATGATATCCCTCACACCACCAGCCGTCTTTTACACTCAGATTAATAGCACCGTTTATGGCCGCCTTCATACCGCTGGTTCCACTTGCCTCGAGTGGTCTGCGTGGGTTGTTAAGCCAGATATCAACCGCTCTTACAAGAACTTTAGCAATGCTCATGTCATAATCTTCGAGAAAGACCAATCTATTTTGCAGATTGTGTTCTGCAGCAAAACGGATGATGTTCTGTATTATTTGCTTGCCTTCGCGATCTCTCGGATGAGCCTTTCCGGCAAAGATTATCTGCACGGGTTTTTCGGGATCTGTTAGCAGCTTTATTAGCCTTTCCGGATCTCGCAGTAACAAATCGCCTCGTTTGTATGTCGCAAATCTTCTTGCGAATCCGATTGTCAGTATTTCAGGGTTCAGTAGATTTTCCACCTCGTGGTCCTGACTGTGATATGTGCCTTGTCGCTGCATCTGTCTTTTTGCGCGCTGACGAACGAAAGCTATAAGGTGATCCTTTGCGTGCAGATGGGTTCGCCAGAATTCCTCATCGGGTATTTCATCGATATGCTCCCAAACAGACGCGTCAGCGATACCGTCGGCCCAGCTTAACCCGAAGTATTTTTCGTAAAGTGTTCCGAGTTCCTCAGATACCCAGCTTTTTATATGTACCCCATTGGTAATCGAGTCTATGGGGACTTCATCAACCGGAACGGCAGGCCACAAACACGACCACATATTTCGCGATACTTCGCCGTGAAGTTTGCTTACTCCATTGCTGCATGCGCTAAGACGCAGCGCCAGTACGGGCATTTTGAAAGTTTCGGTCGGATCATCGCTGAAGACTCTACCCAGTGACAGAAAATATTCCCGTGACATACCAAGCCGGTGGTAATAATCCCCGAAATATTTATCGATTATCTCAGGTGAAAATTCATCGTTTCCGGCCTTTACGGGCGTATGGACGGTAAAGATGTTGCCCGCTCGCGTAGCTTCAACAGCCTCTTCGAAAGATATATCACTTTGCTGTTTTAGCCGCAAAATTCTCTCGAGCGAGAGAAAGGCCGCATGGCCTTCGTTCATATGGCACACGATAGGGTCTATTCCTACGGCATGCAATGCACGCAGCCCCCCTATTCCGAGCAGTATTTCCTGGCGGATCCTAAGTTCGATGTCCCCGCCGTAGAGCATTGCGGTGGTCATCCTGTCTGCAGAAGAATTTTCGTCTATATTCGTATCAAGTAAATAGAGATCAATTCGCCCAACGCGTGTTCGCCAGATTTGAGCTTGCACAATTCGGCCAGGGTATTCGACCAATATTCTCAACGGTTGGCCGCTGTCGTCTCGGACAAGTTCCATCGCCATATTATGAAATTCGTTTTCGGCATATTTTTCCTGCTGTAGGCCGTCAATATTCAGGGTCTGTCGGAAATATCCTTTCTGATATAAAAGTCCTACCCCAACAAGCGGCAATGCCAGATCCGATGCGCTTTTGAGGTGATCGCCGGCCAGTATTCCGAGTCCTCCGGCATAAAGCGGCAGTGACCCGTGCAGACCGAATTCGGCGCTGAAATAAGCGATTACCGGGTTGTCGCTATCGCCTCTGTAATAGTCATAAGGTGCTTTGGAACGAAGATAGGTATTAAGCTTATCAACGGCTTTTGACAGACTGGCAATAAAGCCCTGATTCTCGGCTAATTTGTCCAGCTTTTCCTGCGAAACTGTGTTAAGCAGCTTTATCGGGTTATGGCCTGTCTGTTCCCAGAGTTTTGCGTCGATTCGCTGAAAGATTCTGGAATATTCGGGATTCCAGCACCAGAACATATTGCCGGCAATTGTCTGAAGGTCTTTTAAGGCTTCCGGTAGTGTTGGCAGAACAGTAAAGCTGTGAACTTTTTGCATTGTTTGACCTTTTCCTAAATCTTTTATTAACAGTTGTTTGCATAAAACGGTTTTCATTTACCGCATGCGGTATGCTGTTAAATCGGCAAGACTTTAGTGAGGCTTGAAAGGAAAAAACGCTGTTTTGGCCAAAATTATGAGCAAATGAGGCTTAATAATCATGATATAAAAAAGGCCTGCAAATACAGGCCCTTTTATTCAATGCCGAACTTCCTCCGCATATGCCGTAAGAAAACCGTTGAATAAACCCAGTATTTCAAGTGGGCAGCCGTTTCTTTCGTCCGAGCGTCCTGTCAAGCAGGCTTGCCCGGTACGCCAAGGTCCGTACTTCCCAGGGTGACTGGTATCGGTTAATTCAAATCGCTGTCTTCCTACGAACACCGCAGGGTACCGTCGGCACATTCTTTTATACCAAAACCAAAGGCGAAAGTCAAGAAAATATACGCCTTTGTAAACTTTCGCATTACGGTACTCTTCGGCAACTGAAGGCGTTTAACTAAAATAATTTCGCAAGAAAAAAATCGCCTGCACGCGAAGATGTAATTTAATCAGCGGGTACGCAACGGCCTTTTGACCACTGAATTAGCGATTGAATTTTTTCCCGCATTGTTACCGAAAGCGGAGGTGAGTTTCGCAGCGCATCGAGTATATGCTCGGTTGTCACTTGTTGTTTTTGGGCGTAAGCCTCGTGCAGCGCAGCCATTACCGCCTGCTCGATTTCAGCGCCACTGTACCCTTCGGATTGTTTGACGAGTTTGTTCAGATCATAATCGGCGGGGTTGCGTTTGCGTTTTCTCAGGTGAATTTTGAATATCTGTTTTCTGGCATCGGATTTGGGTAGGCCTACAAAGAATATCTCATCGAAACGACCTTTCCGCAAAAGCTCCGGCGGCAGTGCTTCGATATCGTTGGCTGTGGCAATTACGAACACGCCGGGCGGGTGTTCCTGAAGCCAGGTCAGCAGCGTTCCGAACATTCTCTGTGACAATCCGCCGTCCGTGCTGTGGCTTGCCGCGGAGGCGAATGCCTTTTCTATTTCATCAATCCATAAAATTACCGGAGCCATCATTTCAGCTTGGTGCAGTGACTGACGAAGATTCTGTTCGGATTGTCCGACATAGCTTGCGTATAATGAGCCCGGATCGAGCCTGAGCAGCGGCTGTCGCCACGCCG
>PWDX01000097.1 GCA_003553245.1 Phycisphaerae bacterium | reverse complement strand
TATCACCATTGAAAGAATTACAATAAAATGTGCGAAACTTTCTTGACACTCCCATTTCGTTTGCTCATAAGACCTTTTTGCCTGAGCATACTCTTTATCTCATTGGCCAGGCCTTTGGGCAGATAGCTGATCCTGGCATGTTTTGTCTTGGTGTTCTCTGCCGTGATCAGCGACAATTATTCTTACCTTCCGGCGACAATTAAAATTTCCGGATGAGTTCAAGTTAGAATAGACTGTCCGAATTTCCTTAAGTTAGGAGATTTCGGATGGTTACAGATCAACAGGTAAGGAGATTGTTTGCAATGCAGAATAAATACCAATACCAATATCAGGCGGCTGAGGCTGCTGGCATTAGCAGTAAAACCGCCCATAAGTACCTAAAAAAAGGCAAATTACCCAGCCAATGCAAAATCGAGCACACCTGGCCGACACGGCAGGATCCGTTTGCTGATGATTGGGCTTTTGTCCAGCAGATACTGGAAGACACCCAGGCGACATTGGAAGCCAAGACCATCTTCGAATATCTTCAGCGGGCATACCCTGGCAAGTATCACAACGGCCAGCTGCGTACTCTACAGCGTCGAATCAAAGCATGGAAGGCTTTATACGGTCCGTCAAAAGAGATTTTCTTTTCACAGCTATATTATCCGGGTCAATGGTCTTGCTCGGACTTTACGAGCATGAACAAGCTTAATATTACGATTGCCCGAGAGCCATTCGAACATCTGTTCTATCATTTTGTGCTTTGTTATTCGAACTGGCAGGCTGGTCGGATATGTTTTTCAGAAAGCTTTGAAAGTCTCTCGCTTGGTATTCAGGATGCCTTATGGATGCTAGGCGGTGTGCCGGGCTTTCATCGAACCGACAATCTCACAAGTGCTGTTCACAAGGTTGGGCACCCTGATATTTTCACTGATAAGTACCGGGCTCTTTCCAGTCATTATGGCTTTGAATCATCAAAGACCAACCCTGCAAGTCCACATGAAAACGGTGATATTGAAAAGAGCAACGACCTTTTTAAGAAGGCTGTTGACCAGTCCCTAATCATTCGCGGCAGCCGTGATTTTGACAGCGTAGAACAATACGCCCAGTTCCTGCAAAAGATAATAAGCCGTATGAACCAGAACTGTCACAAGCGTTTTGCTGAAGAACTTGAGGTGCTTAAAGAGCTGCCTAATCGGCGGTATGGTGATTACGAAACCAGAGAATGTAAAGTCGGTTGCGGCGGCACAATCCGATTGCTGCATAATACTTATTCGCTGCACAGCCGGCTTGCCGGCGAAAAGGTTAAAGTTCGCGTGTATGCTGACAAACTCGAGATATGGTACGCACAGCGGCATATTGAGACACTTCCTCGCCTGCGTGGTGAGAATGGATATTATATCAACTACCGTCATCACATCGACATACTGGTTCGAAAGCCCGGTGCCTTTGAGAACTATTGTTACAAAGATGCTCTGTTTCCAACGAGCCTGTTCAGAATAGCTTACGATATACTTCGAGATACCTGCGGTATAAGACAGGCAAACAAGGAGTACCTCAGGATATTAGAATTGGCTGCCAAGGAAGATGAATCGCTTGTCAATGAGGCACTGCGTCTGCTGATAAACCTTTAAGATGATATCAGCTCTGGAAAAGTTAAACAGTTTATCGACGCCAAACAAAAGCCTCCTGAACCTACATCGGTCTATATCGAGTCGGTGGACATCAATGACTATGACATGTTGTTGGAGACACCGGAGTGTGTATGCATATGAATAAACAAAGACAAAAACAATTGATAGAACTGCTCAAGGAACTGCATCTTCCGATGTTCAGAGAATATCATCAGGAATTTGCTCAGAAGGCTATTGCCGACGAACTTGGTTACGAAGAGTATCTTTATGAGTTGGCTCAGAGAGAATGCGAGGTTCGAAGGGCAAATAAGATTGCCAGGCTGGTAAAGGAATCGAAGCTCCCGCTGGAAAAGACATTGCAGACATTTGAGTTGAAAAGATTACCGCTTAAGATTCGCAGACAGGCCAAGGTGCTCTCAGCGGGTAGTTTTGCTGACCGCCGTGAGAATATATTAGCCTTCGGAAAACCTGGAAGTGGTAAAACGCATTTGCTCTGTGGGATATGCCATGAGCTTGCAAGGCGGGAAAAAAAGGTTTGCTTTGTTACATGTGATTTGATGGTGCAGGAATTGTTAAGAGCCAAGCAGGAGTTGATACTTGATAAGATTCTCAAGAGGCTTGGAAGGTTTGATGTGCTGATGATCGATGACTTCGGCTACGTTAAACAGAATCGCGATGAGATGGAAGTGTTGTTTACGCTATTGGCTCACCGCTATGAACGGGGCAGCGTACTGATAACGAGCAACCTGCCGTTCAGTAAGTGGGAGATGATCTTCAAAGACCCGATGACAACCGCTGCCGCGATTGATCGGCTGGTGCATCATAGCGTGATATTAGAACTGAACGTGCCAAGCTACCGTGCTGAGCAGGCCCGGAAGCGAAAAGATAACGATATATAATATCCGAAATTTTGCCCCCATGGGGGCACCCCCAGGAAACCTTAGTTCATGGGGAGGTTATGATAACCGAAGGGAAGAAATAATTGTCGTTGAAGGGAAATTATAGTTGACGCTGGACAGAAATTTGCATCAGAAGGTTCAGTGATGGCCGAAGCCCAGCTTAAAGTCCAGCAGATGTTTGAGCTCGATGCCATAACAGCCTGCTCTGACGCGTTCAGAATAGCTATCGACCTTGGCGGCGAAGCCGTATTTCCCGAGGATAAGCCACCTTATATAGCCAGTTCCATTATAGAAACCGCCAGCGATTTGAAGAAACTTGGCAGACCGGACCCTTCCGACAGCAGTACCCGCATGTATGGTCGCGTAAAATCTGTTGAGAAAATGGTAAAACAGCGGGGCGATGAATGTATGATACTGGGGTGGGTTGATATGCCTTTTGCGGAGGCATGCTCGGTTTGCGGTGTTACTGAGTTTATGGTAATGCTTTATGAGAATCCGAAACTTGCCCACCAGATATTGGATTTTCTTACCGAGATAGTAATAGATTTTGCTCTTTTGCAGCTCGAGAATGGCTCACCGATGATCGGTGCCGGTGATGCGGCCGCTTCGTTGGTTTCCCCGCAGATGTATCGCGAGTTTGCATTGCCTTATGAGTAGCGTATATGCCATGCGGTTCACGGCAGAGGCGGTCTTGTTAAGCTTCATATATGTGGAAATACTTCAAATATTCTTGAAGACATGGTTCAATCGGGGGCAAATTTATTTAATGTTGACCATATGGTGGATATTCATAAGGCTTGTGAAGTTTATTCGCAGGCAGACAAGGCTTTTAAAGGCAACTTGGATCCTGTTTCCGATCTTCTTCAGGCAAGCCCTGAACAATGCTACGAACTGGCAGGGCGGCTTATAAAAATTGCAAAGGATAAAAAATACATGCTCAGCGCAGGTTGTGAAGTACCTGCTGCCGTTAGCAACGAAACATTTGGGGCATTCTGCCGGGCAGCTAGTGATTCCTGAGTACCAATCAGGAGGCAAGAAAAGAAAATCCGCAGCTATTTACGCGCAGGGTTATTCACAATGAAGTTCAGTGTCACAAAGGCGATGTTTATAATGCAATTTGTAATAAATGGCTTCACCAAATAAATCCATGCTTAATAGGGTTGCATACTTTAAACCCTCGGTATTCTGTCTGCCGGTCCCCATCGTACCAGGCAAAACCGCGAATATTTATGTTTTTGGGCATTGCTTTTATAAACTGTTCAATTCCGCCTGTGTACTCAGGCTGAAAGGTTTTGGCGGACTTAATTTCAATCGCTGAAAAAGTCCGCTGGCTGGATATCAGCAAATCTACTTCGTTTCCTCTTGAATCGCGGTAAAAATAAATAACCGGTTGACTGCCTTCATTAAGCATTTTTTTTACGACCTCGAGGATGAGGAGGTTTTCATATAATTGTCCTCGCAAGGGGTCGCGTTCAGCTTGCTGGGGTGTTTCCAATCCCAGCAGCCATGCTGCCAGACCTACATCGACAAAATATAATTTTGATGATTTTACAACTCGCTTGCGGATATTGCTGAAATAAGGCGGTAGCTCAAAAAGTATAAAAGACGCTTTTAGAACCGACACCCAGTTTTTTATGGTGGTAGAGGACACGCCGATATCATTGGCAAGCGCCGAATAATTTACAAGCTGGCCAATTCGGCCGGCTAATAGTCTCAAAAATTGCTCAAAACCTGTCAAGTCTTTGAGATTTATTATAGCCCTGAGATCGCGTTCAATATAAGTCGAAAGATATGAACCGAAAAAGCGGTTGGGTCTTAGTTGTTTCTCATGTAGACGTGGATAGAAACCCATTATAACCATCTCGAAAGGCGAAAGACAAGGGCGGTTATATTGTCTTATCTCATCAATTGAAAAAGGTAGCAGCTCAAGGATGGCCGTCCTTCCGGCAAGTGATTGCGTTATTGCTTGGTGGACTTGCGGCTGATGGCTGCCGGTTAAAATGAATTGGCCGGGCTTCTGGCTCTTATCAATTATTCCCTGAAGATAGCTTAGCAGTTCAGGCACTCGTTGGATTTCATCCAAAATCACCCCCGAGCCAAGGCCTTCCAGCAATCCTCTTGGGTCGTTTTGGGCCTGTAATCGGATGTCTGGGTCTTCCAGCGAACAATATGTGTATTTTGGGAAAGTCATCCTCGACAATGTCGTTTTGCCGGATTGCCGCGGCCCCAGAAGGGTAACAGCCGGATATTCCTTTGCACAGACCAGAAACTCATTTTGAATTTGACGGTATATCATAATAGTAAGATAACATATTCCGTGCAAATTTCAAGTTAAAGTTGAATATTGCAAGGAAATATAAGGCTTTTTTGTACTCTTGATGGCTGAGAGGCTGTTTCTTTAATGCAAATTCCATAGAGATGTTTTCGTTTTCGCCTGAGGTCTTGGCTCCGTTGCTCCGTATGGATATAGCGATCAAAATTTCTTTTATTTTCTTTTTGCATGGCCCAAAAACCGTCAAAGCCGATTTTTCGTGCAGGCACCTTGACATAGTTGTCTGAGCGTTTATACTTTGATTATTTGCAGAGGATGCACAAATTACTAAATCTACGGGGTCCACGGATTGGCACGCAGGAAAAACAAACAAATTCACCGCGAAGCATCGTCCAAAGCTACGAACCAGTCCAAAGGTTACGCAGAATCTGTCGAATATCTTCACAAACAGCAGGACAGACATAGTATCGCTGGTCCGGACAAATTAGACACTATTGCCGCCCCTAAGGTAGAGAAAGTCAGAGAGGCGATATCGCGAGGCAGCAGTAAATCCGCTCTTGATAAGGCCAAGGCAATTCACAAGCAATACAATAACCTGCAATCAGAATCATTGCTTATAGAAGCTTACATGGCCCGTATAGATGGGTTGGCCGAAAAGGGGATGCTTAAAGAGGCGCGTTCTCTTGCTTGTCTGGTTGAAAATCGATATCCTTCGGCAGCGTCGCTTATAAAAGGTTCAAAGCTTAGCCTGGCCGCTCGCGACGGCGATGTCTCGGAGTTAGCTGGCCAGCTTCGCGAGCTTCCTTGCGGCGATGACCGCCGAAAAGAATTAGAGGCTGTTATAAGCAAGGAGCTTGTCGATCTGGGACAGCTTGCAAATTGTTCTGATCTTGAGCCAGAGGATCCTCTTAAAAGGGCTGCAATCGCTCTTAAGAACGCTTTTGAAAGGATAACCACAGAACCGGTAGATACTGATGAGTTAATGTTGTCGGAAGTTTCGCGCCGAAGTCCGTTGTCAGACTGGAAGTATCTGATACTGGCAATAGCCTGCTTTTATCGCAGTGAGGATAGTCGGGCTATAGAGTATATCGACAGGATCGCCCCAGAATCGGCACCGGCCGGATTGGGAACAACTATTCGAGCGATGATAGAAGGTAATGCAAATAATGATATGCCGGTGCATGTTCGGCGCCTTATAGATTCGGTCCTTGGCGGTGCAATGTCGTTGCGACGCAATCTTGAAAACCTTGACACAGCGTTTGAATCGGGCAAGGCACCATCACAATTAGCGGCAATCAGCCGCGCTGTAAATATCTGCAAGAGCACACGCCCGCAGTCGGTATCCAGTCTTAAACAGTATATCTCTGTTAAGTCGTACATGCAGGGTTTACCTGTTGCTAAGGTTGTTCAGGCAATGGGCGGCTCTTCCCTGCGCAACAGCCGCTGGTGGCAGCTTTTTGCGATGGCACAGAACGAGTCTGAAGATATTGTATTCCTCTGTGCGATCTGGAATCAGTATTATCTTCATGCGGTTTACGAGGGTAAATTTGATGCCGATGGCGTCGAGGCGGCTTGGCTTTTTACGCACATGGCAGATTTGCTCTGTCGTATGGATGCTGAAGAGTTGGAAGACGAGCGTTATTATTTTATAAACGGCTTTGCGGGTTTTGATCCGCTTTACTCAGGCCAGCCGGAGGATATCGTCGCAGCCGGGGCACAGTCAGGCAAAGATAATGACTATTACTATCTTTATCCTGAAAAATTGTATGAGCGGGCGTCCTCTATGGTGGCCGATACGGATATTTATCGAAAATGGCTCAATTATGAGCTTGATTTGAACGGTTCAGGCAAATCCGCTGATATAGTCGCTGAAAAATGGCATAAGTCATTTTCCAAAGATAATGAGCCGCTTTTGTATCTTGCCGAGTCGGCTGAAAGGCGAAACGCGTTCAATAAAGCGCTGAAGTACCTCGATGCGGCACAGCGTAATGACAGCCTCAGTCCAAAGGTGCGAAAAGCCAGACTGCGGCTTTTGTTCAGTAAGGCGTTTCGCCATCTTCACCAAGGTAATTCCCGTTTGGTAGAAAAGGACATTGAGGAGATATCTCAATTCACTGATATGGCTGATAACGACCGCCCGGCATTGATTTGCGCCCTGAGGTGGGCGCAGGCAACTATATTGGGTGCGAAGGAAGAAATTGTTGATTATGAAAACCAGTTATCGCAGCGGCTGGGTTCGCCTCAGGCGGCAAAGTTTGTAATGGCCAATTTTGCGAAGCTGGGCGGTCTTTACGATATTAAAGTCGGCAAAAAGGAATTGAAAAAGGGCAACCTTGTTCAGGCTGTCGCCACAGCTTGTAATCTTGCCGCTGATGTAGATATAGACTTTGAAATACCGCCTAAATGGCAGAGTTACCTTCTTAAAGAATTCAAGAGCAGAAAATTCCAGGTGACTGACTCTGGCTCGCTGGTGTATTTGTGCCGTACTGCGATAGAAAGCTCATCTTCTGAGTTGGCTTTTATCGCCTCAGGCGCCGGTCTGAGGCTCTCAGACCAGAATAAGGCTCGTTTTATGATGTTGCGCGCTCAAAGTATTCCTTATTATTTTTCTGATCGTCGTTTGGAATGTTTTGCCGCTGCCGCAGAGCTTGCC
>PWDX01000257.1 GCA_003553245.1 Phycisphaerae bacterium | reverse complement strand
GCCAGTTCATTTTCTGTCGGCAGCCTTTCGCCGGGGCCATAAGCCCCTTTGATTATGGCATCGCATAGTTTATTATAAATCAGTTTGTGCTTTATTTCTTTTTTCGAGGTTTTTATTTCCACGAGATTATTATTCCTGTTGATTATATTTTCATAGCATCTTGAATTACCCTTTATTCTAAATATTACTAATTGCCAATGAATTAATCAATAGATATTTATCGGTAAATCCCAGGTTTTAACCCGTGGGAATTTAGTCTGTTATATGGCCACCATTTTTAAGTTTTTGTATGGTCTTAGGGCAAACAGTCGTCACAATTACTCATAAAGGTTCTTTTTGGGTAGTTTTTTGTACCAGAATTGGTACATACCCGCCATAGCGATAGCAAAGAGGATGAATGCTCCTATAAACTCGTGCCAATTGCCAAGAACCAGAAGTACCGGCAGCAACAATATCAAATAGTGCCAGCTTAAGACAAATGGCAGTGAAAGAATATCATAAAAATGTTCTCTGGTCATAGTCTTGCGGGTTTCAGGGTCCAGGTTTTGTTTGAACTTTCCCCAGCCCCAACCAAAAGGCTTGGTTTTTTCATAGAAAACTCTCAGCACTTCCTGGTCCATTGGTTTTGTGAGCAATGTTCCTATAATGCAACCTCCCAGGCTCAACGACCCTGTGAGTACAAACTGCCACATTTCTGACATCTCCGGCCAGAAAATAAACTGTACAACCGCACTTCCGACACCCAATGCCATTCCAGTAGTGAATCCCCAGCCGTTGAAGCGCTCCCAATAAAACTTAAGCGCACTTGGCAGGAAGAAGCCAGTTCCAAGCGCCATCATGATCCAGCCCCAAATCTGGTTGATATTTGCCACTCTAAAGGATACGAAATAGCCGATTAGGCCAATGGCAAAGGTTGCTACCCAACTAATCCTGATGAGTTCCTTAGTTTTGGCCTGGGGCCTGAAGTATCCCTGATAAAGATCGCGAGTGATAAGGCCGACAGCCCAGTTGACATTTGAATCGAAAGTGGATAGACAGGCTGAAAGAAGCGAAATCAGAAGCAGACCTGTAAGGCCTGCAGGGATGACATTCAAGATGACGGCCGGTAAAATTCGTTCCGGATTTACATTGCCGTGATAACTTGTTAAAACAAGTTGGTCAGTCCATTCTGGTCCCATGAGTCCTTCAAGCTGACTAACCAGTTCCGGATGCTCGGCCTGATTTGTGATTATATGGGAGGTCGCGGTTTCCCAGTGAGCATGAGTGACGTCAGGGAAAGTGTTTTTAACTATCTCTGTGGCTTCGTTGAGTACTTCTGGCTCCGGCATATTTTGGCTGACAAAATAAATGCCAAGCACGGCGAAGCCTATCATTAATGGCCAACGGAAAGATACTAAACTGGTCCAAAGGAATGTTAGTGTGCCGCACTCTCGATCATTTCTGGCACCGAAATATTTCGGCTCGCCGCCGCCGCCCATACCGTTAATGACGGCTTTGAGCAGGTAGAACATGGCCATAAGGGTCAGAAGATTATATTGTTCGTAGCCTTCAGGCATATCAGCTCGCCAGTATGGGACAGAGGTCATCCAATGGTCCACTCCGGAAACCTCGCTTGCCAAAGCCGGAAATTCCGGATCAAACCAGGTATGCTGGATGGTCATAACCGAAACAACAGCCACCGCTGCTACAATGATAAATCCCTGGAACAGGTCGCTGAATACAACTCCGTAAAAACCGGATGCAGCTGTATAAGCGCATGCAAGTAAAATCAGGACAAAAGAACAGGTGTGAGGACTAAACGGCAAAAATGTAGAAAAGAAAATTCCCACACCCTTAGCAAGATAAATGACCATGCCAATCGTGAAGATTTGCATCGAAACGGCTGTAATTATCCTTGCCGCCTTGCCGTCGGGACCGTTTCCGAACCTGAAAACCATCCATTCGGCACCGGTAATAACGCCGCTTCGGCGATGCCATTTTCCGGCCCATATCAGGACAATCGCCATATGAATGACCAGCCCACCTCGCAACTCGATCAACATGCCCTGTGGGCCCATCATATAAAGAAATGAGATGATTACCGCTGTTCCGGTAATATCGACAAACTGGGAAAAGCCGGAAACTCCAAGCAGCCATCCAGGCACGCTCCTGTTTCCGATGAAGTAGTCTTCAATACTTTGGGAAGCTTTTCTTTGAAGATAGATTCCCATTCCCATCAAGACTACAAAATATATTGCAATGAAAACATAATCAATTCTCGTTAGAAAACCTTCCATAGCTCACCTCATTTTTCCTTTGTCATGAAATGACGGGCCAAAAATATATAGTGGTTGCAACCTGCGATTTATGTACTGAATGATTTAAACAGTGTAGGAACATGTCGCACTCTGAAATCGCGCGACATGTCCGGTTATGTTTTTATATATTTATCTGAGAAGTTGCGTACTATTTTGTACAGAACTCTACAGTCATAATCTTTTTTGGATCAAGCGACAGACTGCACCAGCCCTGGCTGTCCAATTCAAGGTCTTTTTCAGGAAGCTCTTCCAGGTTTACAATTCCAGCAGACTTCCATGGCTGGCTGCTGGTGCCGGGCAGGGCCATCTCTTTTTTCAGTCTTTCAACGGGACTGCTTGTGTTTGCGGAGTTGGCTTGGCCGCCGTTTAATCTTATCTTTGTTTTTACAGTACTGGAAGCCGGATTGAAGAGCCTGACTACCCAGCCTTTACCATTTTCACTTTGCTTGACCGCACTTACAGCGATTCTTTCATCTGAAATCTCGAGGAACGATTTCTGCATCGGCTCGGTACCGTTTTCAACCGGTGCTGTCTGTCCGAGCACCACCGGGAGATTGAATTTTTCGGCGGCATTCCATATGCCGGCCTCTTGCCAGTCGCCTTTATGGGGCATGACAGCATAGTGGAATGCGTGCTTGCCCAGGCACTGCGAGCTCTTATCGATCTGGCTGTAATCGGTCATTTCCGTGGTAACGCAAATACGCAGCGGGAAGCTGCGAAGCAGTGTAAGCCGTAACTCCGGCTGTTCCTGATCGGTTGCTTCGTAGGCCTTCATGCCTTCATTCAGTAGAGCAAGGCCGTTTTTCCCGTCTGTGATGTCGACAAATGAGTTCATCGGCTGTTCGGACTGCGGCGGTTCGCGGTAGTCCTCAGAGTAAGACAGCTTTACCGGACGCTCAATGACATCGAATTGTCCCTGGGCGAAAGCCGAATCTGCGTTGATACCGCTGGGGAAAGCGACCTGGAGGTAATGATCCTCGACAGTGTTGTCAATGTTCGTGATTACATCAACCCACTTTTGGCCCTTTCGCAGGGTCACGATGTTTTCGATTCTAACGGTCTTCATCACTTCGCTACGGGCCTTGTCGTCTGGGGTTCGACATGCCGGTAGCTCCCAGTCGATGGCAACCTTAAAGGCTGCTTCAAGGTTGCCGTCCCGAATGACGCTGACGGTGGCCTTTTCATTGATAGTCGTAAAGTCTTGTTTCTGCTCGACATCCTGATGCTGCCAGGGGTCGCCGACTTCTGCGGTATCGCAGAAGTATCCCATGCGTTCAAAAACCTTGCCTGTTTGTTTGTCGGTTATCGTCATGGTGCCGTTGCCTTGAATCGTAACACGCAGGTACTCATTTTCCATGGTATTGATACCTGTGAGCATGGTTGCAGATCGCGGCGGGACAGCGTCTTCCTTGTGAATCGGCCTGACGAAAAATGTCTTGTATCCGGAAGGGGGAATGTCTTTTAGCTCGACTTTCGCCCGGTATTGTTTAGTTAAGAACATGTTGGCTGCGTCATTTGGCGACTGGACGATTTGGAAGGAATCATCATCAGAGCCCAGCATTTGCAGCTCGGGTTTTTGTCCTTGTTCATCAACAATTTCAAAAGAGCCGGACTCGGTGTCACGCGGGATTTCCAGATTTACCGAAACCACTTCATCGCGTTTGAACGGAGCAGGGTTGTAAGCAAGCAATGCTATTTGTTCATCTTCATGGCCGCTGTAATCAATTGTCCCTGCTATATCAAGCAGTGCGCGTTCGGCAACACAGCCTGAAATTTCGCGAGACTGTCGCGTTCGAAAGAGCATATCATCGCTGATGACACCGCGGCTGCAGCCTCCGATCGAATCGTGGCCGTGGTTTTGAAGCAGCCAGTTGTATGCGGTTTTCAGGAAGCCCTGAGGATATTCAGACCCTAGCATGGCAGAATACACAGCCAGAGGCTCTGCATATTGCATCAATTCGCGTTCGGTTTTGAAGTTGTCAATTTTGACATCCATTCTGGCAGAAAGTATCCAGCCAAACAGGGGGCTGGTGACCTTGGAGTCAGAGTAATATCGCATTTCGCCTTTGGAAACCGGCAGGTCGTCCGAAACATTTGCCAGGACTTGTTTCTGGAACTCTTCAAAGGTGCTGTGAAAGACTTCTGCATCGCCCTTAAGGGCCTTATTGCAGTCTTTGATCATCTGTACTTCGCGGATATCCGGACAAGAGGAGTCATGGCCGCAAGACCAGAAACGGTGCTTTGTCGTCCAGTCTCCATCTTGTTCTTCCATTGCCTGTTTAGCTCTGGCAGGAATTACTGTCGGGTCGTACTTGAATTTCGGGCGTGCGTATTGGGCGTCGAATTCCCGGTAGCGTTCTCCGACAAATTTAAATGGTCCTGACCCGCATGACCAGGGCATAATACGGTTGTTTTCATCTTCCTGCTGCCAATATGCAGGACGCTGTATAACATACCAGACATTGAACCTCGGCCTCATAGCTAAGCGTGAGGCTATAATCTGTGTGCCGTCTGCGCCTTCCCAGATATATTCAGAGTTTGGGGCGGCATCTGTGCTTACACCGCGGTAGAATGCCGAAAAATTGATTCCAAAGCCTTTATATATTTGCGGCATTTGGGATATCTGTCCCCAGCCGAACGGTGAATAGCCTGTTTTGCTGACATATCCCATGTCCTTGGCAATTTTGTGGCCGAGCAGGAGATTTCGAATCAGAGATTCACCGCTTAAGGAAAACTCATCAGGCAGGCAGAACCACGGCCCGACCAGCAATTTTTTTTCCTTGATGAGTTTTTTTACGGTTTCTTTTTTCTCGGGTCGGATCTCAAGATAGTCCTGAAGCGGTATAGTCTGTGAATCAAGGTGGAAAGACTTAAAATCCGGTTCTTTTTCAAAAATGTCCAACAGCATATCCATCAGATACACCAGCATATGACGGGTTCGCTGCATAGAGAACCGCCACTCCCTGTCCCAGTGGGTATTTGAAATAAAATGACATTGTGTTTTGGTCTTTTCGATACCTTTGTGCCGTATCATCTCATATGAGTCTTTCTTAAGACCATTTTTTCGGGTATCCTTGGAATTTTCTTGAATAATTTCCATAGATTCAATCTCCTATCACGCTTAAAATCTCATTAAAATTGCTGCAATAATGGTGGCAAAGCCCTGTTGTCCGGCTTTGTTCGATATTGCCCTCTGTTACGCCTATAACCGGGATGTTTGCAAGTCTTATAGAACAGACTCCGGCGCTGCTGTCCTCAATTCCTACTATATGCTCATTTTCGTGTTGTTCAATACCGAGCCCTACGCGAGCAACCTCAGCATACAGCCAAGGATGTGGTTTTGGTGATAATTCTCCGAGTGTGCCGGTAGAGCCTTTTCGAAGCGGGAAACCTGCTGTAATAATCGCATCGTAGAACTCTTTCGGGTCCCCCATATCCAGCGTTCTAAATGCAGAAAGGATCTCCGGCCATGCTTTTTCGTATAATCCCGATGTGACAAGGCCGATCTTGATATTCATGGATTTCAGGGCATACAAGAAGTCTTTCAGTCCCGGTGTCGGTACAAATGCATCTGTTCTTCCTCGACCGTTCATGATTTCTTCCATTTCGCGGTGTGTGTGCTCGAAATAGTATTTGCGTGCGTCTTCAACGGTTTTGTCGGGACAGTATTTGTCAATGCAGTATTGAAGGTGCTCCGAGACGCTATGGCCGGAAACATAAGGCAAATCGTCGTCGCAAAGTTCAAATTCAGGTTTGTCCAGAAGCGAAGCCACGGTCATTTGGATTATCCAAATCCAAAACTCTTCACTTCGGACACTGGTTCCATCAAGGTCCATCAGTACTGCCTTAACAGGCTTTTTCATATCTACCTGCTTGATTGGATAATATGCCGGATAACCTAAAGCAGATTTTATGTACGCAAGGGTGTGTGTTTCAAAAAAGATGAACTCCACTTTTCCGTCACCAGTTTGGCAGATATAGTTAACTCCGTTGAGCCCTGTCTCAAACCTGTTGTCGCTGGTTGTTTCAATTTGCTCAAAATCATCAATTTTAGCGTTTGGCCCCAGATGATCAATCATGGGCTGCTCGTTTATTCCTAATATGTTTTTCACAATAAAATCCTTTTTCTATTAATAACCAAGAGTAATTAAGACGATATTGAAAAGTAATAACATATTGCCATATTTTACTATCCTTTGTCAAGTAAAAATGCGGTAGAGCAGAGAATTAAGGTTAAAAAAATGCAACACTCGTGTATTTTGATAAACATCGCGCAAGATGTAGATCGATATTAGCGAATATATATATATATATGTTTGGAAATCTGGGTGCCTAACAACGGGCTCTAAAGATATTGCGGGTTATCTTTTGGCCAGCCTTTGCGGGAAACAGCGGGGTCGAATAATGCTTTTTTATAACGAAGAATGGTTTTTAACACAAAATTAACCTTAATCTAATAGTCTTTTAGTGTTTCAATGTTAAGTTCGTAGAGTGCCGTCTGGGCCGGGTTTATATAGGAATATATGAAATGTAATTACAAACTTAAATAATTTTTTATTTTTCTCTTGACTCATGGCGGCAAGTTATGTTAAATTAAATTTGTCGCTAGTTGATATGTTTGTAAGTTGCGGTGTGAAAGCAAGCTTTACTATCATCAAGCTGAACAAGACAAGGAGAATTAAGTGATATACAAGCTAAATCATAAGCCACAAGGCAAACCCACACACGGTTTTACACTAATCGAATTGCTTGTTGTCATTGCTATTATCGCACTATTGCTAGGGATAATCATGCCGTCGCTGCGAAGAGCAAGAGGTTTGGCCCAATCTATCTCGTGCCAGTCAAATCTCAGGCAATGGAATTTAATTCTCTTCACCTACACGAATGAGAATGATGACAGGTTCCCTGATTCCAGTTGGGAAGACCAACGGATGGTTCCGCGCGGCCAGTGGTGGTTTCTAACGCTGCGGGACTACTATATAGACCAGCCTGACATCTTATTGTGTGCAACAGCTGACCGAATTCAAGATACCTCCGCAGGAGCAGGGCCTTGGGTTACCCAGAGCCAATATTTCCCCCAAGAGGCTAATGAAGCGTGGGGGCAAAGAATTATTGTGCGAACACACCCGGATCGGGGGCAGTGGGTTTGGTCAAGCTATGCGCCGAACGCATGGATAATGGATACAAGATCCGGAACTTGGCCCGAGTTTCCGGATCAGT
>PWDX01000189.1 GCA_003553245.1 Phycisphaerae bacterium | reverse complement strand
GGCTTTTGCTCAGCAGGTCGATTGCCTTTTGATAGGTTTGCCGCATAAGCTCGGCCATAGCGTCTCGTCCCGGTTCTTCACTTTGATCGATAATCGCGCCAGAAAAAAGCTAACACACAGATGCTGGACGCAGAGGTCGCAGGTTCAAATCCTGTCTCCCCGATTCAATCCATTGAGCTAATCCAACAGGCCGTAATCTTTGAGTGTGCGGCGAAGTATTTGCTTTTTGCTATCTTCCAGACCAACCATCGGAAGCCGCATCTCATCAGAGGCCATACCGAGCATAGACATAGCGGCTTTCAGCGGTATCGGGTTCGTAGCCAGGCCAAGCATGTTCTTCGCCAGGAAGAACAGCTTGTTATGCCACTTTCGTGCCGACACCAGGTCACCTTCGAGAATAAGATCTGTCATCGCCTTGACATCGGCAGGGACTATGTTAGCAACAACACTTATAACACCCTTGCCGCCGACAGAAGCAAGCGGCAGCGTCAGCGAGTCATCACCCGAGACAATTGTAATATCACAGCCGATGGCTATCGCGCTTGCCTGATCCAAATTACCGGTAGCCTCTTTAATAGCGACAATATTTTCAAGGTCATTGAGTCGTATCACTGTCTCCGGCGTCATACCCGCGCCACATCTGCCGGGTATATTATAAAGCACTATCGGCAAATCAACTTCTTCGGCGATAGCCTTGAAATGCTGATAAAACCCTTCCTGCGTAGGCTTGTTATAATATGGACAAACCTGCAGCGTAGCATCGGCACCGAACCTCTTTGCCGATTCGGTTAAATCTATCGCCTCGGCGGTGCTGTTGGAGCCGGTGCCGGGTATCACCGGAACCTGCCCCGCCACCTGCTTAACGACGAACTCTATAATTCGCTTATGCTCTTCGTGACTAACTGTCGGTGATTCGCCTGTTGTGCCAACTGGAACTATCGCATCTATACCGCTTTCAAGCTGAAAATCTATCAACTCACCCATTGTCTGAAAATCAACTTCTCCGTCCTTAAAGGGTGTCACTAACGCTACCATCGCTCCTGTAAACATTATATTCTCCTGTCACTGGGACTGTATTTATCAATTAAACTTATCATCTGAGCCGTGGCCTCTCGCATCCCTACAAATATTGAGCGTGATACGATGCTGTGGCCTATATTTAATTCGTGAAGTTCTTTTATAGCTGCAACCGGCCCTATATTGCGGTAGTTAAGGCCGTGACCTGCATGAACAACAAGCTCATTCTCCATCGCGACATCAACGCCGGCAATCAGCTTGCGAAGCTCTTTGTCAATCGCTTGAGCTCCGACAGCATTGGCATAACCACCGGTATGGAGTTCTATCGCGTCACACCCTGCTGCCGCCGCAGCCTTTATCTGGTTCGTATCCGGCGTTATAAACGCACTTACAATAATCCCGCGAGCATGCATACGCTCAACTACTTTGCTAAGCCGCTTCGCACCATCGGCACAGTCAAGCCCGCCTTCGGTGGTAAGCTCCTGACGCTTCTCAGGCACCAGCGTAACCTGCTCCGGCACAAGTCGCTCTGCTATTTCAATAATCTCATCTTCCATACTCATTTCAAGGTTCAGCTTGCAAGCCACCGTCTTTTTAAGCAACTCTACATCCCTATCTCTGATATGCCGCCTGTCAACTCGCAGATGCACAGTAATGCCATTTGCCCCTGCCAATTCACATTCAGCCGCCGCCCATACCGGATCAGGCTCTTCGGCAAGCCGAGCCTGCCGAACTGTCGCCACATGGTCGATATTTACATTCAAAACCGCCATAAAATACTCTTTCAAAAGTGTGTACAACCCACGAATTGCCCACCATTATAGGCACAACGTTATCGCTATCAAGAAAATTACAGGAAAAAGCCTCCCCTCGCTGGGACAATGGCAGGGCTCATGCCGAAAAATATCGGCGGGGTCTGCACTGAAATCGCTTGCAACAAGTCGCTGAGCGGTTTATATGTTAGGAATATGAGACTGGCACAAAAGACAGCTATTATCACAGGGTCAACAGGCCAGATAGGCTCGCAAATTGCGTTGGCACTTGCAAAGGCCGGCTGCGACTGCATCTGTCACTATCATTCTAACAGTCAAAAAGCCCAGGCACTGGTTAGCCAGATAAGACAGATGGGAAAAAACGCTGTTGCCGCCAAAGCAGACCTTGGCACCCCGGAAGGACCTGAAGAACTCTTCGAACAAATAGGCAGTTCGGAGCCGAGAATTTTGGTCAACTCAGCCGCTATATTTGAAAAACAGCCCTTAACTGAAATAACTTTCCCGTCGGCACGGCGAATGCTGGATATCAACCTTACCGCACCTTCTGTTTTATCTCGACTGTTTATCGAAAAGCTGGGAGGTAAGCTAAAGGGCACAACCGAACCGGCCGCAAGAATCCTTAACATAACCGACGTGGGCGGCATCCGCCCATGGGCAAACTACTTGCTATATTGCAGCTCAAAGGCGGCTCTTATAGCCGCTACAAAAACACTTGCAAAGGAACTGGCGCCGGCAGTTTTGGTCAATTCACTTGCACCGGGAGCGGTCACCTGGCCGGAGGGTTTTGACGAGGCGGAGAAAGACCGCCAGATTGGCTTTGTACCGATGAAAAGACTCGCCTCAATGAATGAAATTACCCAAGCCGCCATCTTTCTACTTACAAACGACTACATCACAGGTCAGACACTTAATGTTGACGGCGGCAGGTGTATATAACAAAAAACTCTGCTTAGAGAGGAAAGTTATTTTGACCTTCTGTACATATATGTAATAAGCAGCATCCCTACAATAAGTCCAAACAGAAAAGTAAATATAAGCAGCAATGCCCTTGAAACTGTAAAAGAAAAGAATAAGAATTTTGTTTCGACCTGCTCTGTATTCTGTAAAATCACAATAAGCGAAAGCACTACGAATACGATTATCGCTATGATTTTCGCTTTCTTTTTAGCATCCATTTTTGCCGGGACGGATACCTCTCCTCGTCTTTGGTCGCTTACTTCATTGTTTTCCGGCTGCATAGATTTTTCCTTTCTGTTAAGTATCTGAGGGTAGATTAAAATTCCAACCCAGCCCCAAGGATGTATTTTACATCTGTTCCGCTAATGCCGGGACCTGGCGTACTGTCATAATCAAAGATCACGCGAAAATTCGTAAACATCCGATCAGTAAGAGCGACGCGCAACTCCTGAGTTGTGGTAAGATAATACTCTGAAAGATCGTCAAATTCAGGAAAATAGTTTAAACTACTCAAAAACCTAATTCTGTCATTAATTCGATGCCTGAGGTTATAAGCTAGCTCCGCAGCTAATTCATCGGTAGAATCCTGACCTACATAGTTTTCAGTTATGTGTGCAAGACCCGCTTCTGTGGATAAAGTAGTTCGGTCAGTCTCAATCCACTGATACCCCCCACCGCCGCCCGCGGTCAGTCTGTAATCAAGGCCAGCAACATCATCGGTCCGGTATCGCCCGCTTCCATAAGCATACAACCTGTCGGTAATAAAATAATCATATTTACCCCTTGCACGCCACCAGTCCTCAGTCTTTCTCATAGTACCTGTTGCGGCATCTTCTTGTTTTCCACGAGCATAATCGCCGCCAAGTGTTATTCTGTCGTCTTCGCCCCGTCGTTCAAGCTCGGTACTTACCGAGAAATTCTCAGATCGGGTATTTCCTGTTGAGATATTCACTCCCGCGCTTGCCATACCAGTCCATCGAGGAGCCGGCTTTTCGGGTGGATTAATTGAAGCTATCTGATTGATTTGCAAACTCCGTGCGGCCAGAATGTCCGTTTCATCTACCGTTACCTTGCCGGGCTGGTCGGCTTTTACCGGTTGCCTTATTACTGTTCCATCCTCAAAATGTATCTCCAGCGGCTCATCACTGCTGAATGTAACCACCTGATCCAAATCAACAGTAACCGTTCCTGCAAGTTCCGATTCTATCACTAACTCTGAGTCCGTAAGTCTCACGATCTTGCCTGTGAGTCTGTCACCATTTGTAAATTCCACATACCCTGCCTGAACTGCCGCTGTAAAGACCAGCGATATCACCACGGCCAACATGTAATTTTTCATTTGTAATACTTTCATAAAGATTTTAGTTGCTGTTGCTGTCAATCTGTTTAAGCCGCAAAGGCGGTGCCTGGCCCTGCTTGTCCTCACCTATATAAAGCGTCATATGCGGGAATGGTATTTCAATATCAAGCTCGTCAAAGCGTTTTTTCATACGGCGGTTAAACTCCCTGCCGACCATCCATTGCTTGATTGGTTTAGTCTTTGTTCTTGCCTTTATTATAATAGCCGAACTTGCAAACTGATCCAGGCCGAGAATTTCAATGGGTTCGAGAATATGCTGACCAAATTCAGGATCTGCCCGCATTTCCTCATCGATCTGTTTAACAACCTCGATAACCTGGTCAACATCTTCGCGATAGGCCACCCCGATATCAAAAACATATCGTGACCATTCTTTGGTCATATTTGTAACAACACCGATTTCACCGTTTCTAACATAATGAACACTGCCCGCAAAATCCCGCAATTTGGTAAGTCGCAGGCCTACATGCTCAACCAGCCCGCCCTTGTCTGCTATATTGGCAACATCGCCCACTCGTATCTGATCATCATAAAGAATGAAAAATCCATTTATTACATCCCGTATAATATATTGGCCGCCAAAACCAACGGCTAAACCACCAACACCCAAAGCTGTAATAATCGGAGCAATCGGTATCTGAAGTTGCATGAGCACCATTACTGCCGCTATTATAATCCAGACAAATGTCAGCAAACCCGCCATCACCGAGCTAAGCGTATCAGCCCGTTTCTGAAATTCCGGGTCTTTTTCTTTGGCAAGATGGTTAAAGTATCTGCCGCATAACTTGCGTGTTATCTTTATGACCACCACCATAAGAACGATAATTAAAGCAATTCGCCAGCCGTGTTCGAGCATCCAGCCGCTGATATGTGTGAGCATTTCCTGCATGACTAACTCCCTAATTTAATATAAACCCTCAAGCTTGTGTTTTTGAACAATTTTTAATTTTATCATAGTTAGCGAGATAACAGATATATCTTCTACCATGACTGACCGCTCGGGCTCCAAAGATACATCAATCGCGGTTCTGCAAGTTCATGCAGCAGAGTCCTGGTCAAGGTGACTCCTTCAGCACCGGCAAAAAATATATCACCAAACGCGAACGGCCTGCGATACTCAACCACTCTTGCATCCTCAATTTCCGCCATTTCCATTATAACCTCGACAGCATCGTCGAGATATCCAATGCTGTCTATAAGCTCCTTGTCCATTGCCTCCTGCGCATTGAAAATACTGCCGTCCGACAACGCCAGAGCCTGTTCCATATCCAGCGTTTCTCTGCCCTGCTCGAGGACTTCCACAAACCGCTCATGGAAAGGAGTAATCAGCTTGTCCTCGATATATTGTTGCTGCTCATCCGTAAGCTCTTTGAAAACACCCGGCCAGTCTTTCCTTTCGCCGGATTTTATCACTGTCGGAGTAATCCCCAGCTTTTGCTCGAGTAGTTCTTCAATGGCAAAATGATACATTACCGCTCCTATCGAGCCGGTAACCGCCGTAGGCTCAGCCATTATGCTTTCGCAGCCAAGAGCCGTATAATAGCCACCCGAAGTTGCAATGTCTTCCATAAAAGCAAGAGTCGGCTTTTGTGCGTCACTGCGATATCTAAGCAGCTCATTATATATCCTGTCGCTCGAAGATATCAGCCCGCCCGGTGAGCTGACACGCACAATAAGCCCTCTTATATTGTCGTCCGCCCTGGCCATATCAATCTGGCGTTTGAAAGTGCTCCACTGTCGGTCATCTATCATCCCGCTAATATTTATAACGGCGATTTTATTCCGCTCAGGGCCAGGCTGAATTATTTTCTCCCTATAAGTTTCCGGCCTACTCGCCGCCATCATAGCAAATGTCCCTGCCAGCAGTATAATTAGAAAAACATTTAAAATAACCGAAAGTACAAGCACGATGCTCTTAAAAATTCGCCAAAAAGAGGACCCTCGGTGAGGTTTCGGCGGCGGATAGCTCTGTGGGTAACCTTCCATATATATCCCTATTTTATTATCGTTCGTGTGGAAAAGACTAAAACGCTCTCATTGGGAATTATAAACCACAAAACCCCGCTGTCAATCATACATTAAACCTTTTGCCTGGTTTTTAATTAATTCCCGCTAAATTACTGTGTTAAAAATTCTCCGGGCCCTGTGCATTAGCCGATAATGTTACTTTGGGCTTGCTTTTGGTTGGATATTTTTAAACTCTTGCTCACAAGCTTGCATTTTAACGATTTACAGGTTATGTATATTGTCAAACAGTTGCCTGTTAAACGATTCACGAAGGCTTACGGAGCTAAAAGTTGAATAATGTTCGAGCAGTTTTTACCAGTTGAAAATCCTGTACTTATTTTCGCTCTTTTGATGCTGATAGCTTTAGCAGCTCCGCTGCTTTCTGCCAGAATTAAAATCCCTGGCATTATAGGCCTGATTGTTACCGGCATAATTCTCGGTCCCCACGCACTTGGAGTATTGGAACGCTCGTCTGAAATTGAGCTCCTGGGCGAAGTCGGACTGCTCTATATAATGTTCCTTGCCGGGCTGGAACTGGACCGAGCCCAATTTATTCGCCACCGGCATCACAGTTTAGTTTTCGGTTTATTTACTTTCGGCATGCCGTTGATTTTTGGAAGCCTGATGGGCCATTATATCCTCGGCTTCAACTGGCCTGCATCTATTCTCTTGGCATCTTTATTTTCCTCCCATACCCTTATAACTTACCCCATAGTGAGCCGACTGGGATTGGTCAGGCAACGAGCGGTAACAACAACTATCGGAGGTACCATTTTCACGGATACCGCCGCCCTTTTGGTTCTGGCGGTAATTGCTGCTTCGCACAGAGGAGAAGGCGGCGTTTTTTTCTGGCCGTTATTGTTTTTATCTATGTTTTTGTATGTCGCCGCGATGCTTATTATACTGCCGAGATTAAGCAGATGGTTTTTCCGAAATATAGCTACCGATGGTGTGGTAGCTTTCACCGGAGTCCTTACAGCGGTCTTCCTCGGTGCGTTCCTGGCGCATCTGGGCGGACTTGAGCCAATACTCGGGGCCTTTCTTGTAGGGCTGATCCTGAATACTTTTATCCCCGAAAAAAGCACCCTGATGAACCGTATTCAATTCGTTGGACACTCGCTTTTTATACCTTTTTTCCTTATTTCGGTTGGTATGCTCGTAAACCTGCGAATGTTCTTCGCCGATGCGGAAACGATGATTATCGCAGTTGTAATGGTTTTTGCCGGACTTACAACTAAATGGGCAGCGTCATATCCTACTCAGAGAATATTGAAGTACACATCCGATGAAGGCAGCCTTATTTACGGATTGAGCGTTAATCAGGCGGCGGCTACGCTTGCCGCTGTTATCGTAGGATTTAACATTGGAATATTTCAGGAGCCAGTTTTAACCGGTTCGGTAGTAATGATATTGGTAACTATCCTCGTCGGCTCATGGGTAACTGACCATTATGCC
>PWDX01000063.1 GCA_003553245.1 Phycisphaerae bacterium | reverse complement strand
GAGCGGGTCTGTCGATTACACTCAATGGAGCGAAAGTGAGACCACATCTGCACAGGCCATTAGAGCCGGCGACAACGGCTTTGTGTTGACGCTTCCGCCGGAAACGATTACCGCCATTAGTTTAAACTATACAACGGAGTCTCTAATTGCCCATTATCCGCTCAACGGCGATTCCGAAGACGCATCCGGCAATCAGTACGACGGCCAGGTCTTCGGAGAAGAAATTTATACCGACGGTATTATCGGCACGGCAATGGAGTTTGACGCCAATAGCTACATAAAAGTACCGGACTACCAGGGTGTAACTGGCGGCTGTTCGCGCACCTTAAGCTTATGGGTCCGCGCCGAGCCGGATTCCAGTCCCCGAACCATTGTCCGCTGGGGCGGTACGCCGGCACTTAATCGTGACTGGTGGGTTCAGCTCAGACCTGATGGGACGATAGGGGTATCAACCGGTGGATTGACTCTCGATGGCTGCGAATCCGTCGACGACGGGACATGGCGCCACATTACAGTGGTTTATAATGCCGATAAACCGTTGTCTGATGCATTAAGGCTTTATCTTGACGGCCATCGCAACGGTACGGTGAGCGGCTCTGAGCATCCTGAAACCCTTCCAGACGGTCCTTTGCATATAGGTATAAACTACAACAGCCTTAACGAGGAATTTTCTTTCCCGTTTGGCGGAGATATGGATGATGTTCGGATATACGATTACGCCCTTGATGTTTACGAAATTGCAGATCTGTATTTTATGGGCCGACCGGACGGAAGAATCTGCATCCCGCAGGATAATTATCTGCTGTATGACCTGACCGGCGACTGCACTGTGGATGTCGAGGATCTTGCAATTTTTGTTTCTGACTGGCTTGAACCGAAAACGATGATTGATTTTGCCCAACTGGCCGAAGAATGGCTGATGGATGCAGCACTATACGGCCACCATTGACTAATTGAAAGAGAAAACAGATGGATAGACGAAGCTTTTTACGGTTAACCGCAGCGGCCTCAGCAGGCGCATGGAGCGCATTGAACGGTTCGTTTGCCACAGCCGAGGAAAAAATCAATGCCAAGCAGCCGAATATATTGTTTATCAATGTCGATGACCTGGGACTACGGGACGATACATTTATCCTGTTCACCTCGGACAACGGCGGAATTTACAATATCTCACATCAATCACCTTTGCGGGGGGAAAAGGGCTCGTATTATGAAGGCGGTATTCGGGTGCCAATGATAGTCCGCTGGCCCGGCAAAATGAGGCGAGCCAGCCGATGCAAAGCGCCTTTTAGCGGTATCGACTTTTTCCCCACATTTCTCGATGTTGCCGGGTTGCCTGTTCCTGAAGACAAAAAGCTTGACGGTTTGAGTTTGGTGCCTTTATTGAGAGAAAACGGTGATTTACCCCGGCGGCCTTTATACTGGCATTTTCCTGTTTATTTGCAGGCCTATGAAAACGGCAATATAGAAACCCGAGACACTCTGTTTAGAACACGGCCGGGTATGGTGATGCGCCTGGGCAAATGGAAACTGCACGAGTACTTCGAAGACGGCGTACTGGAACTCTATAACCTTGAAAATGATATTGGAGAACGCTGTAATTTGGCGGAAATTCTGCCAAGAAAAACCAAGGAAATGCATGCGATGCTGAAAGCCTGGCGAAAAGACACTGGGGCGCCAGTTCCAACAGATAAAAATCCGGAATATGACCCCGAAGCGGAAGCTACAGCTATTCAAGCTTTTTATGAACAATAAATAACTGTTTTTGCAAATTCGACACATAGAAATAGAAAAAACTGCCTGAATGCTTGCGATATTTCTTGAATTTGCCTGCTTTTTGCGATATAAAGAGGCAAAAAGGTCTCTGGAAACAGAGAATTGAGATTGATTATTAAGGAGAATTAATTATGATTAAGTTTTTTGCAATTTTATCAATGTTCGTGTTTTTGATGCCAAGCATCTTGTTGGCTGAAACAGTTCCTGAACTTTATGAAACCTACCAGGGCGCTCGTGTGGAAACACAGGACAATCTGCTACATGTTTCAACGGGTCGTATTTCGCGGTCCTGGAAGTGGACCGGTCGTGGTCTCGTTACTACCGGCCTTAAGGATATTAACACGGGCCGGCAGTGGGCGGCGTCGGAATCCTCACATCATGCAGACTGGAACTTCGGTGATCTGGGAAAAGGTACATTGGTATCGCTGAAGGTCGATATTGACGATGACGAACAATTTACAACCCGTCATTTGGCTGTTGAAGCTGAAATTCACTATCCAAAGCTACATCTAAAATATGTCATATGGGCCTATCCTAACGCCCCCGGCATCCGTACACAGCTATGGCTAAGAGAAAGTGAAGACGCCGAATGGAGCGGATCATTATTTCAGCCGGATGTTGTCGAAACCCTTCGACTAGCCTCAGAACCCGAATCAGTGAACGCCTTTGGATATATGCAGGGCATCAAAGCCGATATGGAGGAGCTGATCCTTCGTCAAGAGCTTATATCTTCACCTGGTGCTGCTGATTGGGCAAGCGGGCTTGTGATAGAGGATAACAACGCGGGGATTATCGTGGTCAAAGAATCTCATCAACACACTCGTATGGAGCATGGTGAACTTGTAACCGGTGACTTCCGACTTGATGGTTCGGTGGTTAAGGCCAGCGGAGCGGGCATGCGACCATCAGATTTGAAGTCCGAGAGCTATCGGTTCTGCTGGGCGACATGGACGGTTCTGTATGAAGGGGATTCCACTTCGGCTCAATTTGCGCTCAAGGAATTCGACCGTTTTCGCTTTCCTGTTAATGAGCGAGATATCTCGATCATAGCCAATACTTGGGGGACCGAGGACCGCAGGCACCCCTGCTTATACAAAGCACGCCAAGAGAATGTCCTGCGGGAGCTTGAAAGTGTTGCAGAAATTGGGTTGGATTTACTTCAAATTGATGACGGCTGGCAGCATAATAGAGGGCGGAAAGGCGATCAGTGGCATCCAACTAAGGGGTGGTATCCAACTAAAGAGCGTAGCGGGCGGTTTAACTTGCATACGGGAGAAGAATTTGAGGGGACATATTCGGTTTATCCGGACGGTTGTTTCTGCCGAGTGCGTAACCGGGCCGAAGAGCTTGGTGTGCAATTGGGGCTTTGGTTTGCGTGGAGGGCGCCTGCGGAACAGATCAAGGCTAATTATAACAACGGCAACTTCAAGGCATTTAAGCTGGACTTTGCCAACCTTGAGCAAAAAGATGATTTGGATTATCTTTATGGCAAGGGGCGTGAGATTGTAAAGAAATCTGACTATACAGCAGTTGTCAACTGGGATGTAACTGAAACGCCCCCCAGGATGGGATATTATTTCGGACGGGATGTCGGGAATCTCTATCTGGCCAATCGCAAGACACATGGCACACGCTTGGACGTGCTATATGATCCTTACAAGCAATTGCGTGATGCCTGGCTCCTTGCCAAGTACATGAACTTGAACCAGATTCAGGTTACATTTCAAAACAAAGACCTGACTCCTTTGGAAGCTCCGACGGATGCTTTAAAATCTACACACAAATACAATCTTGCAATCACACTGATGGCCACTCCGATATTTTTTCTTGAGACTCAATATCTTGATGAATCGGCTCGTGATCAAATCAAAATGCTGTTGGAGCCTTACACGGATCATCGCAATAAAATGTATGAAGGCTATGTTTTCAGTATTGGCGATATGCCTGATAACGCCAGTTGGTCCGGATTTCAAAACTATCACCCCGAAACCAAGTCTGGGTATTTGACTGTATTTCGTGAACTACATAATAAACAGTCTCGCCGGTCTCTTTCCCTGCACTTTTATCCGGCTGGTACACAGTTACAGTTAACTGATTTGCTAACTGGGGAAAGTCGCGATGTGGCAGTTAACGATCAGAATCAAGTTGAGTTTATCATTGATGAGGCGCCTGGATTTCAGTTTCTAAAAATAGAGAAACAGTAGAAAATTGGATGCAAATCATGGGACATAATTTCCATAGTTTCGTTAAGCCAGGATTAACCCGTCGCAATTTTTTATCGAACCTAAATTGAGCGATTCTATCGGAATCCATATATTGCAAATTGCAAGCAAGAGGCTTTTGGGATGTGTAGATGTCTAGGGTTCGCCCTTAATCATACTTCGCATCAGTTCACTCATTGGGTGAATGTACTATGCTGGCATACGTATTGCTGTCATGAAGAATAATAATAAAGAATATCTATTTCATATAATTAATTCTTGCCTCGCTTATGGGAATGATTATAGTAAATAGTCATTAACAAACAATCATCGAAATGTATCTATTATGGAGGCAAACATGAGTGATAAATCACACCCGCATCAAATCTCAAAGGTAGAGGTTACCAATGATATCATTAGCGGCCGAGGTGGCCTTGCTTTGTTCGTGCGTTATCTGAAAAACATCAATATTCTGCCTCTAATGGACGAATCGTTCGGCAGTTTGAGGAAAAGTGCCAAAGGATTGTCCATCACAAAACTATTCCTGCAAATATTCTGTTTTCTTTTCGATGGAACCAGCCGACACATAAGGCACTTTGACATGCTTGCGCAAGACAAGGGATACGCCGCCACCATCGAAACGAATATGAAAGATATGGCATCCTCACATACCATAAAACGCTTCTTTGGGTTATTCGCATGGGGGCACGGCGGATTGTTTAGAAAGATATTGAATCAGCTATTTCTCTGGCGGTTGGCATTATCTCTGCCACACATAGTCGAATTGGCCATTGACGCCATGGTCATGGATAATGACGAAGCTCAAAAACGTCATGGTGTAGAGCCTACCTATAAGAAGAAAAAAGGCTTTCAGCCCTTGCAGATGATTTGGAATAGCATGATTGTTGATGCCGTCTTTCGGGGCGGCAAAAAACACAGTAATCACGGCAACACCGTAGTTAATATGATCCAGCGGATGGTGCCCTTGATTCGCTCGGTCTGTGGTGATAAGGTGTTCATAGTCATTCGTATGGACAGTGGTTTCCTGGACGAAAAGATACTTTCGGTTCTGGACGAATTGGCAGTAGGATTCATTGTTTCCGGCAAGATGTACAGTCGTGTCAAAGAATATGTTGCCAGTCAGCCAGCCGAACAATGGGGGCGATACGACCATGAAAAACAGTCTTGGGAATATCTTGAGTTCGATTGGGGCTGCGATTCCTGGGATTATACCTATCGCACCTTTTATACCCGTCCTGTTTATGAAAACAATCAGGGCTTGTTATCTTTTGCCAGGCCCGACAATCTTATTATCACGAATTTAGATGCAGATTCGCCAATGCTGACAACATGCACCGAGGCTGAGCGTAAGCACTGGCTCGAACCAGAAACGATTATCCAAAGCCACCATAGCAGAGGGGCTGATGAACTGCCACATCGTGGTCTTAAAGATTTTGGTTTTGAGCAGTTGCCTTTCAAGCGTTTTGCCGCCAATTCGGCATTTTACTATTGCATGTTGATAGCATTTTTGCTTTTTGAATCTTTCAAACAAGATGTGCTCAAAGAGGTGATACCGGTTAGGAGTTATGCCACAACGGTTCGTCGAAAACTTATCGATATTGCCGCCAAGATCGTAATCACCGGGCATAAGATTATTCTCAAAGTTTCAAGGGCCGCGATGGATACTCTTCAACTTGCAACGCTATGGGATCACTGCCGCGACCCAGTACCAATTCCCGCTACAATGTAGCGTCAGATCGTTTGATCTGAAGCAATAATTGAAGCTAAACCCTAAGCACTTATGAATCCTATGCATCGATAATGAATTTGATGAGTCACCGCAAGCAAGTTTTCAGAAACCAATTCAAAAACAACTAATCAACAGATGACCTTGGGCATTTTTAGCAGGTGTTATATTTTTTTTCCAAAATACAAGCGATAACATCCATTGTCGCCTTGGAATATAAAACAATCGCTCAATTTAGGTCGAAACTGACCCTTTAAGAAAAAACTTAAGATATTTTTTCAAAAATTTCCCAAAATCGCGGTATTTTTGCACAAGATTGCGTTTTTTCTTATGCGTAATGTGATACAATTGGCCGTGAAATAGCAGGAAGCAGGCTTGGAGGCCTTGTGAGCCTGAATATTTGGAATTAAGGCGGTTTTGAAAAGTAAATAGCGGCGGCAGCGAAAAAAGAAGTTTTGAGAAGAATTTGTTGTGGTTTTGTTTATTTTGGCAGGAGGTGATGTTCGAAAACAATGGACAGTGGTATTGGCAGGTAGATTTTCCTTGACTTGCCGCGGAAAATTTGCTATGTTGCCAAAAGGAGGACAAAAGAGGCTAACGAATGTGCGGGTGTTTGGTTTTGCCTGCGTTGGGCGAAAATTAGTGTGTGAAAGCACCTGCAAAATTTAATGTTTATTTTTTTAGGAGGTATCGAGATGAAAACTTTTCAGATGTGTTTAATTGGTATGCTGGCCTTTGTTCTGGCGATGGGCACGATGGCTCAGGCGAATGTGATTTGGGAAGACGATATGCAGGACGCTACGCCCTGGGATTTTGCCTGCCCTGATAGTTATGAGGAAGTCACTTACGGTATTCAGATGAACTCGTGGTGGGGTGAGGAAAATCGCGGTAATCTTTGGATGAACCGAGAGACCGATGTCACAATTATAGACGGCGTCGAGTATGAAGCCACATTCTCTGCAACAAACCATAGGGGTGAAATTAACGGCGGCGTATGGCGTGAGCATGCATTCCAGTTGGGGTACTATGTTGAGGACTGGAGTCATAATGTTGATGATGGTGAGTTCGGCTATTTTCGACTGCTGGAACAAGTGATTGAGCAGGTTGAGGATACTGGCTTCCAGGATTTTGAAGTAAGTTTTCTTGCAGATGCAGACGCTGCCGGAAAAACCCTGGCTGTCGGGACCTGGGCCAACGAGCAATGGTGTAACTATACAGTGGGGAATATTTCGGTCGTCCCCGAACCGGCTACTGTTGCTTTGCTGGGCCTTGGAAGCCTGGTATTGCTCAAGCGTCGTCGTAATGCGTAAATGACGCCGGATTGTATTGCATTTGAATTTGCGGATTTATAAGCCCGTCTGTTTCAAGGCGGGCTTGTTTTTTTGACGAGAACTTCTCCATCATAATAAACCTATAGAACATGCTGATATGCATTTGTTTGAGGGAACGACAGGTTTATTCTGACCAGATGAACCAGGACTTTGCCAACACCGTAAAAACTTTAGCTTAGGGCAAAGAGATGCTTAAAAAGTTTTGCATTCAGGCGTATGAGTGACAAGAAAGGTTCCCAAAATCGTGGTATTTTTTCCCGATATTGCGTTTTTTTCGTATGCGTAATTTGATACAATTGTCCGTGAAACAGCACGAAGCAGCCGTGGAGACGCTGTGAGGCTGAATATTTGGAATATCGGCGGCAGCGCAAAAAGAAGCTTTGAGAAAAATTGTTGTTTTTGTTTATTAAGGCTTCTGCAAAATGATTGAGCTTTAGCAACATGAGCAGAGTTAATGATTGTAACTTGTTGTAGCGATGAATTTTTCAGCAAAAAAGTGATTTTGAAGTAATTTCGGGCTTTTAAGCCTGTTTTTGGGCAGAGCATCTTTGCT
>PWDX01000224.1 GCA_003553245.1 Phycisphaerae bacterium | reverse complement strand
TCCTCCAACTGCCCGGTAACATAAGCCGCCGTCCCAACGCCCGCACCAAAAGCCAGCGCCACACAGCCCTGTAACACAACAGCCGCACAACCCAAAGAAACAACCAGTAATGCACTAATCGCCTTTTGATTAATCATCGCTGCACCCCTTTATTAAAATTATTTAAAATTCATGTTCTTCAGTGAATTTGCCACAGTAGGGAATTATAGCTTCCATCTGGAATCTGTCGAGCGGATTTAGCAGCGGCAGAAAAATTTTCTTGCGTTTTGGCCTGTTTCGTATAGTTTCTATGGGATAACCATTTTGGAGGTTTTAGCTTATGATGGGCAAAAGAATACGCTTAGAGCGAATAATGGACCGCAATTCGGGCCGAACGGTAATCGTCCCGATGGATCACGGAGTCTCGGAAGGCCCGATCACCGGACTAAGTGATATGCGCGAAACAGTAAGTAAAATCGTCGCCGGCGGCGCAAATGCCATACTAATGCACAAAGGCATCGTCACTGCGGGGCACCGCGGCTCCGGCAGGGATGTAGGCCTGATTATACATCTCTCCGCCGGAACGAGCCTTAGCCCGGATCCTAACGCCAAAGAACTTGTCTGCACCGTTGAAGAGGCAGTCAAACTCGGCGCCGACGCCGTTTCAATACATATAAACCTTGGCGCCGAAACTGATCGCCAGATGCTCAGGCAGTTTGGCCTGGTCAGCGAAAAATGTCAGAAATGGCAGATGCCGCTGGTCGCGATGATGTACACCAGGGGCAAAAACATAAAAAATGAATTTGATGCAAAAAATGTCGCCCACGCCGCCCGTGCCGGAGCTGAACTTGGCGCAGATATTGTAAAAGTCCCATATACCGGAAACCCCGAATCTTTCGAATCAGTCGTCAACGGCTGCCCTGTGCCTGTTGTGATAGCCGGCGGGCCGAGGATGGAAAGCGAAAACGAGATATTCACTGTTGTAGAAAACGCCCTCAAGGCCGGGGCCACAGGTCTTTCGATAGGGCGAAATGCTTTCCAATATCCCCATCCTGACAAAATGATAGCGGCGCTTAGTAAAATGGTTCATGAAAACATAACCGCAGACGGCGCACTGGATATTTTGAAAAGCTGAGACTGCAAAGAGGATTCTGATGAAAAAATTCTGGATTAATGCTAAACCTTTCAATAAAGAGGCCGTGATAGCAGGACTGGAAAGCGGAGCTCAGGCCGTGGTTATTCCCGAAGGCAAGACAGACCAAGTAAAAAGCCTCGGAAAAATTCAAACCGTTGCCCAGGACGGAGATATAAAACCAGGCCGGGATGTCGAGTTTATCGACATAAAGGGCAAAGGCGATGAGGACAAAGCAGCCGCTGTTGCTCCGGAAAAAACAGTTGTCCTGCGAATGCTTGACTGGACAATAATACCGATTGAAAATCTCCTTGCCCGACGAAACGCTAATATAATGGTGCAGGTCGAAAACAGCGAACAAGCCAGACTTATGATCGAGATACTCGAAAAAGGTGTGGACGGTGTGGTGCTTGACAGCACCGATGCTAACCAGATAAAAAAATGCGCAAACATAGTCCAGGGCATAAGTGAAAAAGTCACATTGACCGAAGCGTCCGTAACCGAGGTTAAACAGCTTGGAATGGGTGACCGAGCCTGCCTGGATAGCTGCACACAGATGGCTCTTGGTGAAGGCATGTTAATCGGAAACACCGCCTCGGGGTTTTTTCTCGTGCATTCTGAGTCCATTGATAATCCGTATGTCGCATCGCGGCCTTTCAGAGTAAATGCCGGAGCGGTTCACGCCTATGTCCTTACCCCAGGCGGAAAAACAAAATACCTGGCCGACCTGAAAGCCGGCGATCAGGTGCTTATTGTAGATAGCAACGGCAAAAGTCAGACGGCATACCTGGGCAGGAACAAAATTGAAAAACGCCCTATGATGCTTGTTGAAGCACAAGCTAAAGGCCGCCCGGTAAGCCTCGTTCTCCAGAATGCCGAGACCATTCGCCTGACCAAACCGGACGGAAAGGCTATTTCTATCACCAGCCTCAAACCCGGCGACAAGGTGCTTGCTCATATAGTGGAAAAAGCCGGCCGCCATTTCGGGATGAAAGTAGAAGAAACTCTGACCGAAAAATAACTATCCGGTTCAACGGCCTTTGGGCAATATTGACTCCGCAGGGCTACTTTTCCGATAGCAGTGCCTTGAGTTTCTCATTAAGGCCGGGCAGTTCTTTCTGTATAACTCCCCAGACCGTCCTGGCTTCCATAACCGCATAGCCGTGCACGATAACATTGCGAAGATTCACGATCCGCCGGACATTCTTAATGACACTGTTAAGCTCACCGTCCCTGCGAGACTGTCCCAGTGCTTCACCGATTATCATAAGCTGCCGCTCTACCGCCGACTGTAGCATTACATCAGCCTCATAATCCTCAAAGCTCTTGCCGTCAAGGAACTGTAATACCCGCTGGCATGCAAGCTGCGCGTCGTAAATATATTTGTAAGTTTCAGGCCGCATATAGCTTTATCTTTGTTTTCGCAATAGAACGCCGAAGATAAGGGTTAGCCACAGCGTTAATCTCAACAAGGTCAATGCGCCGATGGAAAAGATCCTGCAAATGCTCAAGAAGGGAAAAATAACACTCAGCATGCTCGGCTGCGTCCATTTCCTCGAACTCAACAAGAAAATCGATATCACTGTGTCGAGGGTTGAATTTACCCTGGATCGCTGCCGAGCCGAATACATAAAAGTTCTTAACTTTGAATTTCTCGCAAAGTTTCACTAATTGGTGCCGGCGTTTTTCCAGAAGCTGAATCATATACCCATTTTGTACCAAATTACCGAACTTTTTTCAACCAAAACCCACCCTGTAAATCTTGCGACTGGACAACTCTCTCTCCGCCAAGTATGCTGTATTTTGTTTATATTAGAAATGCTTACAGTTACGGAGAAATGCTCAATGAAAATAGAATGTCTCGTACTCGGAGCTTACCAGACCAACAGTTATGTACTCCAGGCCGACGAAGACTCCCGTCAAGCGGTTATAATTGATACCGGCCTGGACGCTCGGCAGCTCGAAGCATATTTGAATAAGAACAAACTTGACCCCCAGGCCGTTATTTTGACCCACGGCCACGCCGACCATATCGCAGGACTTATGAATCTGCGAAGAGCCTGGCCAAAAATTACCGTATATATACACAGTGATGACGCAGAAGCGCTCAGCGACGCCGAGCGAAACCTTAGCATGATGACCGGCATTGCTCTGGACGCAGGCCAGCCCGATATAGTGCTGACCGATGGCGGACAAATAAACGAAGCCGATATCCAATTAAGTGTCATTCACACACCCGGCCACACACCGGGAGGAATGTCACTCTACTGCCAGGAGCAGGCCGTTCTATTTTCCGGCGATACGCTTTTCGCAGAAGGAGTCGGCAGAACAGATTTCCCTGGCGGAGATATGACCCGCCTTGTCGATTCGATAAAAAACAAATTATTCAACCTGCCGGACGAGACAACCGTCTATCCCGGCCACGGCCCGCAAACAACAATAGGCTGGGAAAAAACTCATAACCCGTTTTTGTAACAATTCCTGCCGCAACGCCGCCCCCAATTAGATTTGCCTTGCAAGAAATTGTGCTTTGGCCTGCCTGTCAATGCCAATAAGACCTTAAAATCCGAAAAAAGATTGCAATTTACCGTCTAAAAGGTTAAATTCACCGCCAAACGAGGGCATTAAATGGCCGATTCGGACAAGGAAAGCAAAAATCAGGATCAGCAATCGCATCAGACCGTTGAGCAGTTTGTAAGCGGCTTGGGCGACGAATCCCGTATGCTGATAGTGCTTAAACGCCAACTGTATGAAAACAGATGGGAGCCTATGCTCGACGATCTGAGGAACAGACTTGCCGGCAAACCGTATATTTTTAAGCTGGCAAACCGGATAGAGGACGATATTGAGAGAATCGAGCAAATGAAGCGGTTTGAAAAGAAGCATAATGTCGATTTGGGCGATTATGTGAAACTATAGTAAGATTTCGCTGATAAACTACTGCCGATTCCGGTGGTAAATTTAGCAACTGGTATTATTTAAGGCTTATTTATATGAAAAAGACATTTACTTTGATTTTTCTGGCGTTATTGGCAGGCATTGGTAATCAAGCCGAGTCAGAAGAGCTTATT
Organism: Phycisphaerae bacterium; assembly: GCA_003553245.1. Taxonomy (GTDB): domain Bacteria; phylum Planctomycetota; class Phycisphaerae; order Sedimentisphaerales; family Anaerobacaceae; genus T1Sed10-97. The sequence goes on along the minus strand of PWDX01000224.1, from coordinate 3,457 downwards.
AGCAGCCGATTACTTCAGCAGCGCGACCTCGAAATTGTATGGGAAATGCCTATTCCAAAACCGCAGAATGACAGTCTTAGATCCCTGTTCCTCGAGGAGAACCGATTTTACGCCCTGACCCGGAAAAACTATATGGTCGCTGCCGATAGAAACAGCGGAGAGATTCATTTTGTTGAAAAGATAGCCCCAGACGGCATACCTGTAAACTCAATTGAACATTATGAAGGCGACATCCGCGCTATGATTGGTGACTGGCTCTATGACCTGGATATGCGAATTGGAGCCTTGTTAAGAAGGCACCGAATGAGGCGAAAGGCAGTCTCGCCAATAATTCGGGATGGTGATTTTTATTACCTTGCAGGTGCTGACGGCAGGCTTCGAATATTACGAGCCGAAGACCGCGTCGAGCTTTTTAATGTCAAGCCCGAAGACGACTCAGCCATAACCTGGGTTACAGCCGGACAAACCTCAATTTACTTCTCAACCGAAGGCGGTAGTATTTATGCAATGCAGCCGGGTAGTAAAAGTCGACGCTGGGAGTTTACCGTTGACGGGCCGATACGAGGCCCCATAGTTTATAAGGATGGCGGCCTATATTTCGCGGCCTCCAATGCCAAGCTATACCGGATAGATCCTTATGATGTAAGTCTTGTATGGCGATACCAGACAACCGGAGTGCTTGATCAGGGACCGCTCGTTATAGATGATGTTGTATATCAGAAAGTCCCCGGACAAGGTATGGTTGCCATTGATGCTTCTGATGGTGAACGTCTGTGGAAAGTTTCAGATGGAAGAGATTTGCTCTCAAAAGACGGCCAAATTTCCTATGTAATCACGGATGCACCGACTCTTGTTGTGATGGACAATAACACCGGCAAAAAAATCTATTCGCTTAATCTGGCAGGCGTAGAGCAATATATCGTCAACGCAAGCGATTCGAAAATTTACCTGGCAGGTTCCGGCAGAATGGTTTGCATAAAACCTGGAAGCTGAAGCAACCATCTTAAATGCGGTGAACAAAGGAATGTTAAAAATTTAAAACCGAGAGGAAGAAAATGGATGTGCAGATAAAAACAGCACTGGTAAGTGTCTCCGACAAAACAGGGATTGTTGAATTTGTTCGCAAGCTTATCGAGATGGATGTGCGGATAATAAGTACCGGCGGTACCGCAAAGGCGCTTAAAGACGCCGGCTTTGATATTGTAGCGATTGACAGCGTTACCGGTTTTCCTGAGATGATGGACGGCAGGGTTAAAACTCTTCACCCAAGGATACACGGCGGGCTGCTGGCTATGCGAGACAACCCGGATCATGTCGCGGCAATGAAAGAAAACGAAATCGAACCGATAGATATGGTCTGCGTCAATCTCTATCCATTTGAGCAGACAATAGCCAGCCCGGACTGCACTTTCGAGAAAGCCATAGAAAACATAGATATAGGCGGGCCGAGCATGCTTCGCTCTGCCGCCAAGAATAATAAATATGTAACGGTTGTTACCTCTCCGGAACAGTACTGCAATGTAATCGAACAAATGCAGGCTAATAGTGGAGCGCTGAGCCAGGAACTGCGAACAGATCTGGCAAGGGCGGCTTTTGGTTTGACCGCCGCTTATGATGCGGCCATCGCTGGATATCTTAACAAACAAGCTAAGGTTCAATACCCCGAACTAATCTCGCTTGCCGGAACAAGAGTGCAGGAACTTCGCTATGGTGAAAATCCCCACCAGACGGCAGCGTTCTACAAATTACCGGCAAAAGATGAAGCGTCTGTCAGCAGTGCGAGACTACTTCCCGGCGGTAAAGAGATCAGCTTCAACAATCTGCTCGATACCAATGCCGCTTTCGAACTCGTCAAGGAATTTGATGAACCGGCAGCAGTTGTAGTAAAGCACTTAAACCCATGCGGTTGCGCAATTGATGATGATATTAAAGAAGCATACCGTAAAGCCTACGAAGGTGATGTAGTAAGTGCTTTCGGCGGTATCATAGCGTTAAACAGGCCGGTAGATGAGGAGCTTGCCGGCACAATAATGGAATCATACAGCCGATTCGGGAAAGCTCGCGGAGCAGGTGGATTTTTCGCTGAGGTTATAATCGCACCCTCATTTGCCCCCGAAGCTGTTGAACTTATAAGAACATTGAAAGCCTGGGGCAATCGAGTGCGTCTTCTTGAAACCGGCCCAATTAATCGCAAAAATATTGACACCGCCGAGTATGATGTTCGCTGTGTTGTCGGCGGGCTGCTGCTGCAGAAGCGGGATTTGCTTGGCTGGGATCCTGCAGAACTGATGTGCGTTACAAAAACCAAACCTACCGACCAACAGCTTGAAGACCTGCGTTTGGCCTGGCTTGCCGCCAAACATACAAAAAGCAACACCATCACTCTTGCCAAAGAAAAACGGCTTATAGGAGTCGGCGCCGGTCAGATGAATCGTGTCGAATCAGGTTTGATAGCGTTTAAGATGGCCGGTGAGCAGGCAAAAGGGGCGGCTTTGGCATCAGACGCCTTTTTCCCGTTCCCCGATAATGTCGTGAATGCTGCAAAGGCAGGAGTTTGTTGCATAGTTCAGCCCGGCGGCTCTAAAAAGGACGACGAGTCGATTTCTGTGGCGGATGAGCATGGAATTGCGATGGTATTTACTGGAAAACGCCATTTTAAGCATTAAAACGGCGATTATGCCGAATTATAGCGGCCATAAGTGCATAATTCAGGGCTAAACTTGGTAATTTTTGGGCCTGAATTGGTAAATACTGGTACTTTTTTGCAAATAATGGCAAAAAATAACAACAAAAACACAACAGGAACGCGGGCCAGCCAAAAGTCGTTTATGACTGCTGGGCCGACATTGCATTACAGTCACGCCAATGTAGTTTCCTGCTGGCTGCTGGCGCTGGCAGTCTATATTTTACACTGCCTTTTCTGGTCAAAAATCGTCACCGGAGAATTTCTTTCTTTTCGCTGGGAAAGCCTGACAGATCCGGTGCTGTGGCAACTTGGTCAGGTAGTTACCGACGGTGTCAGCATTTTCGAATATCCCTGGCAGATCGTGGTGCTGGGGCTGATGATGGGCTCGATGGCAGCGGCGCCGGTGCTTATATCACAGTTGATGAGCTTCCGCTACAGCGTGCCTTTTATAGCTGTGGCACTTTTTGTCGCCAATTTGCCGGGACTGGCGGCTTTTTTAATAATAAGCTGCGTCGGAGCAGCCTGCAGGCCGCTTAGGTTTCGCTCACGGTTCATAGCTATTGTACTTTGCACATTGCCGCTTGTGGTGTATTGGTTTTATTTCGGTGTCGCGAGAGGACTTGACCCGATTCAATGGGGTTTTTCGGTTATGCCGTGGATTGCTGCCTGGCTTATCGGACTTTCGCTGGCTGCGGCAGTTTTGGGAATAGGCCATTTTACAAGATACAAGCCGGGACTGATGTGGATTGCCACCGGCGTTTTGCTGGTGCT
>PWDX01000001.1 GCA_003553245.1 Phycisphaerae bacterium | reverse complement strand
CGGCGGCTTGGGGATCGCATCTCCACGGTGGTATTGCTATTGATGGCGATTGGGACGGTGTTTGTGTTTTCGTCATCTGTTAATGTGGGCAGGCAGCTGGAGCTGAGGGAGTTTTATAATTATTCGGGTTTGCGGCAGCTTATATTTTTCCCGGCGGCGGTTGCTGTGATGTTTGCGATGGCTCGGATGGATTATCGGCGGCTGGGGGCTCGATCGGGCTGGTTGAAGTCGCCGGCGACATACTTTATGATTATAGCTACTGTACTGGTGGGATTAGTGCTGTTTCCACAGATCGGCACAGAGGTTAATATGGCTCGGCGGTGGTTTCGTCTTCCAATTGGTGGTGCAAGAATCAGTTTTCAGCCGAGCGAACTCGCAAAATGGGCTATTATAATATTTCTAGCCGCCTATTGTGCACGGTATCGTGAGAGCATACATCTGTATTTCAAACGCTTTCTTGTAGTTTGTATGTTATTGGCGGTTCCGACTGGTCTGATAATCGTTGAGGATTTCGGTACGGCGGCGTTTATATGTTTGCTGGCTTTTTTGATATTGTTTTTCGCGGGCGCCAGGTTTTGGCACTTATTGAGTCCGCTGCCGGTCGGTGCTTTAGCTTTCGCAGCGGTATTGCTTCAATCGCCGGCGCGGATGGATCGGATACGAGCCTTTTTGAACCCCGAACAATTAGCTGATTCCGCGGCTTATCAGGCTAATCAGTCGTTAATAGCACTTTCGTCGGGCGGATTATTTGGCAGAGGTCTTGGCAGAGGAATATCTAAATACGGCCATCTGCCTGAGGACTCAACCGACTTTATATTTGCCATTATAGGTGAGGAGATGGGTTTTGTAGGCGCGGCAGTTGTTATTTTGCTTTTCATTGTTTTGATGTGGCTGGGAATGCTGGTGGTTATTCGCTGGAAGGACAGATTCGGGCAACTGCTTGCTGCCGGAATCACTCTTGCTATCGGTATTCAGGCGGCTGTCAACATAGGCGTTGTTACCGTTGTGCTGCCTACAAAAGGCATCCCGCTTCCGTTCATAAGCGCCGGCGGTACGAGCCTTATGGTTTCAGCCGCGGCGGCGGGTATTCTTATCAGTATCGCCTATAATTGCCCGTCACCGCAAAAGCGGAGACCAAACAAGCCTTATGTAACTCAGGCCTTAAACAGCTATATTGACCACAAAGAACCAGAACCAATGGCGATGAGTGTTGAACAGGATACACCAGAAGATGAGTATCTTGTCGGAGCGGGCACTGAAGCGGAGGGTTGATGGGCAGGACTTTTGTATTTGCCGGAGGGGGTACTGGCGGGCATATCTACCCGGGGCTCGCCGTTGCGCAAAGAATACAACAACTTGCTCCGGAGGCTAAGATCATCTTTTTTTGCAGCAACAGGGACATCGACAAATCGTTGCTCGAACGAGCCGGTTTCGATTATATGATGGTTCCGGCGGTGGGGCTTTCATTACATCCAAAGCAGTTTATAGAATTCGTCAAACAATACTTTCGCAGCCGTAAAATAGCTGTCCAGCGATTGAGCCAGATGGACACTCTATCGGTTATCGGCATCGGTGGGTTCGTGGCCGGGCCTGTTTGCCATGCAGCGCATAAGCTTGGCGTGCCTATTTCTTTGATAAATGTTGACATTGTTCCAGGCAAAGCCAATAAACTCGCCAGAAACTGGGCACAGCAGGTGTTTCTGCAATTTGAGGAGACAGCCGAATATTTTGCCAGAGCTGGCGCTCTGGCACGAGTTACCGGATGTCCTTTGCGGCAGGAGTTTGAGAGCCCTGATGGTAAGAGAGCGATTGAACAGCTTGGTCTTTTGCGAGATAAGAAGATTCTTCTTGTACTTGGAGGTTCCAGTGGTGCCAAGAGTGTGAACGAGGCAGTTTGTTCGCTTATAAATAAGATGGAGCGTTTCGCGGATAGTTGGCAGGTTGTGCATTTGACAGGACGGGCCAATTATGAGGATGTGGCTAAATCTTATGCAGGATCGAAAATCTGTCATAAGGTGTTGCCTTATTATGACGCAATGGCTGATTTGATGGCTGCTTCGGAGTTGGCAATCGGCAGGGCCGGTGCAGTCAGTATAGCGGAATATACAGCAGCGGTATTACCGACGCTATTGATGCCTTATCCCCATCACAAAGACCAACACCAGTACAGAAATGCTAACAAGCTTGTTGAAGCCGGCGCGGCCGTAATCGTTGACGACCTGCCCGAACTTACAGAGCGGGCTGAATGGCTATTGGAGGAGATCGAGCAATTGCTGGAGGACGAATCTCAGCGGGACGAAATGCGACAAAGTTGCCAAAAAATCGGCTCCACCGCCGCAGCTTCCAGAATAGCTAAAGTACTGCTGGACAGTTGAATGACGGGGGCGTTGTTTCCGGGAACCGATCAGGCCTGTTGACTTTTTTCAACACTAGTATTGACAAAACACGCCATAGTGTACTATTTTAACAATATTAGGTGGATGGTCGCTAACAAGGGAAAAGTACTTTTCAGGAATGTGTTGTAATGGGTGTCCCAAAAAAGAAAATACTTGTAGTTGATAGTGATGAAATTATTTTAAGTTCGCTAAGTGGGTTTTTATCTTCAGAGGGCTTTAAAACTGTGCAAGCTGGTAATATTGCTCAAGCAAGGCAAGCCCTTGGAAATGAAGATTTCGCACTGGTAGTTATGGATCTGAACCTTCCCGATGGTGATGGCTTTGGCCTGCTTGATGAGATAACTGGTAATTACCCCCACACCGTTGTTATAGTGATAACAAACTATGGAACGATTGAAAGTGCCGTAAGTGCAATAAAAAGAGGAGCTTATGAATATCTGACAAAGCCTATAGCGGACGATGAGCTTCGCGTTACTGTTGAAAGAGCAGCTCGGCAGCACGAACTTATAATTGAAAACGAGAGCTTGAGGAGCCAGCTTGAACATCAATACAGCTTGGAAAACATCCTCAGTCAGAACTACAAAATGGCCAAGATATTCGACTTGGTCGAAGCAGTGGCGGATTCCAGGACAACCGTTCTGATGACCGGACCGTCCGGCACGGGCAAGACTGTGCTGGCAAGAACGATACATCAGCGATCTAGCCGACGCGATAAGCGGTTTGTGGAAGTCAGTTGCGGTGCTTTGCCGGAGACGCTGCTGGAGAGTGAGCTTTTTGGATATGCAAAAGGTGCGTTTACCGGAGCCGATGGCGATAAGCAGGGTAAGTTTGTCGCGGCTAACGGCGGGACAATATTTTTAGATGAAATCGGTAATGCGTCGCCGGCGTTTCAGGTTAAGCTGCTGCATGTTTTACAGGACAGGCAGTTTGAGCCTTTGGGCAGCAACCGTACAATGACAGTTGATGTTCGAGTAATACTGGCCACTAATCAGGATTTGAAGGAAAAGGTTCGTCAGGGTGAGTTTCGTGAGGATTTGTATTATCGCATTAATGTTGTGAATATCGAGTTGCCACCCTTGCGTGAGCGTGTAGGCGATGTTGAGCTTCTGGCAAAGCATTTCATGCGAAAAAGCTGTTCTTTGCATAACCGTCAGAAACTTGGTATTACCGAAGATGCTATTAGTTTATTGGAAAGATACCAGTGGCCGGGCAATGTCCGTGAACTGGAAAATGTTATTGAGCGGGCGGTCGTTCTTAGCAGGGGTAGTTACATTGATGTTGACAGCCTGCCGGATTCGATAAAATACCAGCAAAATGTTAAAGAGCAGGGCTTTAAATCGATGAGCCTGAAAAAAGCTCTTGCCGAGCCGGAAAAACAAATTATTCGACAGGCACTGGATTCCAACGGCTGGAACCGTCAGAAAACGGCAAAATCGCTTGATATAAATCGCACCACGCTGTTTAAGAAAATGAAACAATATGGTCTGTATGAAGAAGCCGAGAAATTGGGCTTGCTGTAGACGGGGCATTGTTTTTGGGATATTTTTTTGTAAACAACCTGATTCGTGTAATTTTTGCGAAAATTAAACATAAAAGTTAAATTTTTTTATTTTTTTGGTTGCAGTTTCCTGTTTTTGGAGTAAACTATGCGTTTCCCATTTGGCTGAACAAAGAAAACAGGCGTATAGCTGAGCTTCAGCTGTGCAATGGTGATTAGTTGTTGTATTTGTTTTGTTATCGCAGACAGGTTTTTGGCGGTTTTCGGGCAGTTTTTATTGCTGCTGTAGCTCAGCCGGTAGAGCGCGTCCTTGGTAAGGACGAGGTCACGGGTTCGAATCCCGTCAGCAGCTGGATGTCAAGCAGTGCAGACTGAATTTTGTTGAATCGGTCGTATTAATAGTATATAAAACGAAAAATTAACGAAAAATATTGAGTCAGCGTAATGGAGGTTTGAATTAAGATGGCTAAAGCTGTATTTGAGCGTACGAAACCACATGTAAACATTGGTACCATCGGTCATGTTGACCATGGTAAGACGACCCTGACGGCGGCGATAACGATGCGTCTTTACGAAAAGAGTGAGCACAAGGGTTCTGTTCGTAAGTTTGACGAGATCGATAACGCACCGGAAGAGAAAGACCGCGGCATTACAATTAATACCGCTCATGTAGAATATGAGACGGATAATCGCCATTATGCCCATGTTGACTGTCCAGGTCACGCCGACTATGTCAAGAACATGGTTACTGGTGCGGCCCAAATGGACGGGGCGGTTCTTGTGGTCTCTGCCAGCGATGGTCCGATGCCTCAGACTCGCGAGCACATACTGCTCGCTCGTCAGGTAAATGTACCGAGTATCGTTGTTTATATGAACAAAGTTGATCAGGTCGATGATCCCGAGCTTCTGGATCTGGTGGAGCTTGAGATTCGCGAGCTCCTTAGCAAGTACGATTTCCCAGGCGATGATATGCCGATTATTCGAGGTTCGGCTCTTAAGGCGATGGAAAGCGAAGGCAAAGATGATGAGGCTTGTAAGTCTATTGATGAGCTGATGGAGGCCATTGACAGCTATATTCCGTTGCCTGAGCGAGCGGTTGATAAGCCGTTCTTAATGCCGGTTGAGGATGTTTTTAATATCAAAGGCCGAGGCACAGTAGGAACCGGGCGTGTCGAGCGTGGTATTGTCAAGGTTGGTGAGAAAGTTGATATTGTCGGACTTGCTCCTAAAGTTCACACTACAACGGTAACCGGTGTTGAGATGTTTAACAAGACTCTGGATGAGGGTCAGGCCGGTGACAATGTTGGGTTGCTGCTTCGGGGTGTCAGCAAGGATGATCTTGAGCGAGGCCAGGTTGTTGCTGCTCCGGGTTCTATCACTCCTCATACAAAGTTTGAGGCTGAGGTCTATGTTCTGACCAAAGAAGAGGGCGGGCGTCATACCCCGTTCTTTGCCGGTTATAAGCCTCAGTTTTACTTCCGTACAACAGATGTTACGGGTGATGTAACGGCATTAAAGAGTCGCGAAGGCAAGTCTGCAGAGATGTGTATGCCTGGCGATAACATTGCAATGGAAGTTCACATTATCGCGCCTATCGCGATGGAAGAAGGCGTTCGCTTTGCTATCCGTGAAGGCGGCAGAACTGTCGGAGCAGGTGTTGTTACGAAAATCATAGAGTAGTAATACACCGCATAGGGCAGATATTAAAAGATTAATTAACAAGTGCTCGTTTCGGATGTAAGACCGTTTCGGGCACTTCTCTAATAAGGTCGGCAGGTTTTTTCTGTTGAGGCAACAGGTGTTGGGTTATGGCTAAAAAGACAAAACGCGAATATGTTTGGCTTGAGTGCACACAATGTGGTGATCGCAATTATCGCACAAATGTGAGCGTTGCTGAGGGGATGCCTAAGTTTACGCTGAAGAAGTTTTGCGGTAGAGAGCGTGTTCATACCAAACATAAGCTCCGGCGCAAATAGATGTGATATATACAGGCCAGTAGCTCAATTTGGCAGAGCAACGGTCTCCAAAACCGTAGGTTGGGGGTTCGAATCCTCCCTGGCCTGTGTTTTACTTTGGGCTTAGCAGCTTTAGAATTCTGAAGAAAAGGCGAAAGGACATATGAGATTAAAGATTTATAAGCCGGGTCAGGGGAAGAATACTCGCCTGTGGAGCGGCATAGGCGCTGGTGTTATAGTTGCGCTTGGTTGTTTGCAGCTTTATAATGTTCTTGAGGCTATGGAGTGGGCCGGTCTTACCGAGGTTGGCCGGATGTGGGTTTCCTCTTTGATTCCGGTAACGATATTCATAGTTCTCGGTCTTTTAATATTCTGGATAGTTAATAAGCCTGCTGCAGCCGATTTTATGATCAATGCCGAGGGTGAGCTTAAAAAGGTGAGCTGGTCGAGCAAGCGTGAGGTAGCGATATCGACCTTGATTGTTATTATCGTTTTATTTTCATTGGCGGCGTTGCTCGGTGTTTCTGATGTTGTATTCAGGTTGTTTTTTGGCTGGCTTATCTGAGTTCGATTGCTGAAAAGCCGGGGATGTTTTTATTATTGAGCAGGTAGAATAGGGTTTTACAGGACTTCAAATGCAGTGGTATGTATTGCGAGTAGCCGCTAATAAAGAAGAGCGAGTCAAAAAAACGCTTGAAGATAAGGTCAATCGTGAAGGGCTGCAGGATGTGATAGGCAGGATTGAGGTTCCGGTTGAGCGAGTCAAGCGCATCCGTGGCAGCAAGCAGACTGTGCATAAGCGTAAGCTTTATCCGGGCTATGTATTTATGGAGATGGAGGTGGAAGAAGATGGAAAGGTTCCGGAGAATGCTTGGTATGCTATTAAAGAGACAACGGGTGTAGGTGATTTTATAGGGACAGAAGGTGTCCCGACTCCGATGCGAGACACAGATGTCTCAAAGATGCTCCAGGAGGCAGCTAAGCCTGAGGAAACACCGAGCATTAAGGTTGATTTTCAGCCCGGTGATCAGATTAAGATTCGCGAAGGTGCTTTTGAAAATTTCGAGGGTGTTGTTGACAGCATTGATCAGGATCGAGGGCTTGTAAAAGTAATTGTTACGATATTCGGGCGCAGTACGCCGCTGGATATCGAATACTGGCAGATAGAAAAAGTTTAATCAATAGTAATTGCGAAGGATAATCAATGGCCAAAGAGGTAGTAACGGTAATAAAGCTTCAGGCATCCGGCGGTCAGGCTACGCCCGCACCGCCCATAGGTCCGGCGTTGGGGCAGCACGGTGTTAATATCGGGCAGTTTGTTCAAAAGTTTAATGATCAGACTAAAGATATGGCGGGTACGACTGTTCCGGTAGAGATCACAGTATATAAGGATAAGAGTTTCGACTTCATTGTCAAAAGCCCACCAGCTGCGGTTTTGCTCAAACAGGCAGCACAGGTTGCCAAGGGTAGCGGCGAGCCTAATCGTGATAAGGTTGGCAAGGTAAGCTCAGATCAGGTTCGGGAAATCGCTCAAACAAAATTTAAGGACCTGAATGCTTATGACATTGACCAGGCAGAGAAGATTATTCGCGGTACTGCTCGAAGTATGGGAATTGATGTCGAGTAAAGTGTAAAGGGATGTATTCTGCTTAACCACCTGCAGTAAAGATTTTAGATGTAGGGGATTTTGCAGGGTAATCGTTTACTACGATTGAGGAAATAATAAATTTTAAGCGGACCACGGCGGGTTAGCAGCCGAAAGTGGGAGCGACGAATTGTTACTGTTGCGAATTACAGGAGATTATCATGGGCAAGGCCAAACGCGGCAAGCGTTATCAGGAAGAGGTAAAGAAGATTCCGT
>PWDX01000214.1 GCA_003553245.1 Phycisphaerae bacterium | reverse complement strand
TTATACAGAACTATTGCGATAATGGAAACGGTTTTTTCTTTATCGCCAAGCTCCTGTCAGTTACAATCATCGGTCAGTTTTATACTTTTTTTTAGAGATGTTTGTTTGTATTGAAAGGATGTGTCAATGAGATCCGACGCGGTAAAAAAAGGCTTTCAGCGTGCCCCGCACCGATCGCTGCTTCATGCAGCCGGGTTGAGCCGTGAGCAACTCAGCCGCCCGTTTATAGGAATTGCCAACAGTTTCTGCGAACTGGTGCCGGGCCATGTCCACCTTAACAAAGTCGGCAGAATCGTTAAAAAAGCCGTTGAGGATGCCGGAGGGGCAGCTTTTGAATTCAACACAATCGCTGTTTGCGACGGCCTGGCGATGGGCCACTGCGGTATGAAATACTCACTACCAAGCCGTGAAATCATCGCCGATGCCGTAGAAACAATGGTCCAGGCGCATGCACTTGACGGTATAATTTGCATCCCGAACTGCGACAAAATAGTCCCGGGAATGCTGATGGCCGCGGTGCGTACAAATGTACCGGCTATATTTGTATCCGGCGGACCGATGGCGGCAGGAACCTCCAAACAGGGTAAGAAAATCGACCTTATCAGTGTTTTTGAAGGCGTTGCCCAGTTTAACGCCGGCAATATATCCGAAGATGACCTTACCGAACTGGAATGCTCGGCCTGCCCGAGTCAGGGAAGCTGTTCGGGAATGTTCACCGCCAACAGTATGAACTGCCTCTGCGAAGCCATTGGTATGGCGTTGCCGGGCAACGGAACTATTTTGGCAAAAGACCCCCGGCGGGAACAATTATACAAACAGGCCTCGGCGCGAATTGTTGAAATAGTAAAGGCCGACTTAAAACCCCGCGATATCATAACGCTCGAATCGCTGGATAACGCTCTCGCTTTGGATATGGCGATGGGTGGCTCGACGAACACCGTTTTGCACACTCTGGCGGTGGCCAATGAGGCGGAAATCGACTACAATCTCCAACGGATAAACTCCATCTCTGCCAAATGCCCCAATATCTGCAAAGTGGCTCCATCCAGCGACATACACGTCGAAGATGTGGATAAAGCAGGCGGCATAAGCGCGATCCTCAACGAAATTGGCAAAATCCCGAACCTGTTGAACCTCGATTGCCGGACGGTTACCGGCAAGACGCTGGGCGAAAATATCGCTGATGCTGAAATTAAAGACACTGATGTCATACATACACTCGATAACGCCTACAGCAAAACCGGCGGCTTGAGCATACTTTCTGGCAACCTCGCCCCAGACGGTTCTGTGGTCAAAACTGCCGGCGTGGCAAAATCGATGATGAGCCACACAGGACCAGCCGTGATATTCGAAAGCCAGGAAGAGGCCTGCGAGGGAATACTCGCCGGCAAAGTAAAATCCGGCGATGTCATAGTTATCCGCTGCGAAGGACCAAAAGGTGGCCCTGGAATGCAGGAAATGCTCAGCCCGACAAGCTACATAATGGGAGCAGGACTTGGAGAATCGGTCGCGCTTATCACTGACGGGCGTTTCTCCGGCGGAACTCGCGGAGCCTGTATTGGCCATGTCAGCCCGGAAGCGGCGGTCGGCGGCCCGATAGGCCTGCTAAAAGACGGCGATATGATTGAAATTGACATAGCAGCCAACAAGCTTGCGGTCAGGCTCTCCGATGAAGAACTGGACAATCGCAAAAAGAACTGGCAACAGCCCAAGCCACGCATAACCAAAGGATATCTGGCAAAATATGCTGCAATGGCCACCAGCGCAGACACCGGCGCAATATTGAAATGGGATAAGTAACCGCCAAAATGTCTAAAGAAAAATGGTACATAGCGGGTTTGCATTTTGAGTGTCAGCAATGCGGTAACTGTTGTTGTGGGCCGGAGACCGGATATGTCTGGCTTGCGAAAAAAGAGGCCGAGCTTATGGCCGACAGGCTCAAAATCACCCCGAACCAGCTTCGACAAAAGTACTGCCGCCGGGTTGGCCTGCGAACCAGCCTTATCGAACAGCGGCAAACAAAGGATTGCGTATTTCTCGAGTCGCGAAACGGCCATAAATGCTGTGCGGTGTATGGCACCCGGCCAAGCCAGTGCCGCAACTGGCCTTTCTGGAACAGCAATCTGAACTCCCCCAACAACTGGAATGAGGCTGCCCTGCACTGCCCGGGCATAAACCGCGGCAGGCTGTATAGCTTTGATGAGATAGAAAGATTGAAAAAAAGGAAAAAATGGTGGCAAAATGAAAAACCGTGAAGGCATAGTCCGCGAAGTTGAACTGATTTATGTCTGGCTGGATAGCAAAATTAACGAACGGTTATCCACCGCCGACTGCTCGGCCTGCGGACGATGCTGCGATTTCAAGAAATTCGACCATCGCCTCTTCGTTGCCGGCCCTGAAGTGATCTATTTTACAAAAAAACAGCCGATAAAGCCGATGCCCGCCGGAGTCTGCCCCTACAGGTACAACAGCTTATGCGGCGTCCACAAACACCGCTTCGCCGGATGTAGAATTTTCCAGTGTATTGCCGACCCTGCCGTTCAGGCCGAGCTTACCGAATCAGTTTTGCAAAAGTTAAAGGATTTGTGCCGCCGTTTTAACATACCGTACCGCTATACGGATCTGGCTTCTGCACTCAATACCGTATCGGAGCCGCAGGACCGTAAAAAACCGGCATAAATGCGGTTAGAGCAACAAACGACATTTGTTCTTAATAATATAGTTTTTCCGAAAACTTCCGCTCAATCTATTTCAACATATTCCATGAAAGGCAAAAATATATTGTTGCAAAAACTCAAGGGTAGCCACCAGGTATGCCCTTGCCCTTATAAGAGCGGGGCCCAAATCCCTTGGGTCGACCAGTTGGCCGATATATTCGAGGTCTCGAACGCCCTCCTCTTGGTTGTTTTCTGTGTAGCAGCTTTTCGTCAGTATCGCAAAAAAGAGCCGAAACTCCCAAAATAGCGGTAATTTTAGCAATTTCCAAGAATATCTTAACCATTTTTTTCTCCTTTAATCTCTGTCAAGTTCTTAAGTTTAGTCTTGATTTCCTCTTTTTATTTCCCATCTACCATCATATTCCTCGCAAGTTAGCTTATTGGCTTGACATATTTTTTTGATACCCTTGATTAAGCCGTAACCTAATAATCCGGTTCCAACTGGAATGCTTGCAACAACAGCGATACCAGTAAGCATTGCGCCTCCACCTATGGCAGCAAGGCCAGAGGTTATGCCCGCCGCCGAAAAACCACTTACCGCGCCTGCTGCACCTATAGCAGCTATACTACCTCCGACTCCTGCAACAGTACCACCTGTTGCACCAATCATTTCAGAGATTTTCTCTTTGTCTGAATCCTTGAGATGTCTGTATTTTGCAGCCCCTATTACGCATAAACCTTGGAGTCGATGCAAAAACTCATCGGTTGGGTGCGACTCATTAGCGATGATACGCCTAACCGTAGCTTCTGAAACGCCCAAAATACTGGCCAGTTCCCTATTTGAGATATTTAATAAGTCTAATATTAATTTCAATTTTTTGCCGCAGTTTTCCTTAGTTATTGGTTCCGTGAATTTCTGTTTTTCCTCTTCGTTTTTAAAATGCCAATGATTTTCATGCTTTTCCATTATTTTTCCTTTCAAAAATGATGGCCAAAGATATATTTAGTGCGTTTGAGTGCAATATACGCAGGATATCGCACGATGTCAAGCAAAATTCGCCTTTTTTTCATTTTTTTTTGTTCTGCTGCATATTCGAATAACCGTTTATACCTAAAACTTTGTTTTTGAGCTATAAATTGCGGTTTGAAATGACAAGATATCTCAGAATTCGATGGCATTTACGAGCGTTCCCTTGTTTTTAACTGTAAAAAACGGTACTCTTTTCTGTAAACGGTTACCCTGGAAGCTATGTCTAAGTGGGTTATAATGTTGATCTTGTGAAATCTGCTTGAATTTCTTACGAAATCTGTTGTTTTTTTCGATAAGTCTGCAAAAATGAATGAATAAAGGTTTCAAATGCGTCAGAATCAATTAGCCGAATTTCAGAACTGGTTTGACCGCTATGTGAAGGGCTTTTACGGCGATGATATTTTTGTCAATGCCCATATAAAGCTCAAGGAAAAGCATAGCCTAGAGGTTAAAAATCAAATGCGGTATTTGGTTAATGAAATCGGCCTGGATATCTCGGACAGCGCACTGGCAGAGGTTATTGCGATGTTTCATGATATCGGACGGTTCGAGCAGTTCCGTCAATACCAGACATATAATGATGTGCGAAGCGTAAATCATGCAGGCCTGGGACTGAAGGTGTTGCGAAAGTACGATGTATTGAACTCGGTCGATCCTACTGAACGGCATATAATTGAACAGGCCATTGGGCGGCATAATCAAAAGTCGCTGACGACAGATATCGACGAGCGTACTTCGCTTTTTGCCAGGCTAATTCGCGACGCTGATAAGCTTGATATTTTTCGCGTGGTAATAACCGAGCATATGAATTACAAAAGGGACCCTGAAAATTTTCACCTGGAGATAGAGTTTCCTGATACACCCGGCTTTACACCGGAAATTCTCGACGCTGTGCTAAACGGCAAGGTGATTGACTATAACCTGCTGAAAAACTGGAACGATATGCGACTGCTTCAAATTGGCTGGGTGTATGATATGAACTTCGCAGCCGCTTTGAAGCGAGTCAGACAGCAGAAATATCTGGAGCAGATGTTCGATTTTATGCCCGACGGTGACCAGATTCAGCGTATCCGACGGCAGGTTTTTGATTATATAGAAAACAGAATCCGGCACAGCGAGAACAAAGCCGGATAAAAAAACCGCTCGCTGTGCTTTTAGGGAGTTGATTAAAGGTTGGCGGATTCATAGGGAATTCGCGGCCAAAAATCGTAAAAGCATTATTGAAAGGAAGAGGTATGGCTAAGCGAAAGATAAAAATAATCGCCTTAACGGTAGTCGTTGTAGCGGCGATCTTGGTTGGGAGTTTGTATCTTTTCGGCGGTCATCTTATTCGAATCGGAGTCGAACGAGCCGCAAGCACATCTATGGGAACAGAGGTCCTTATAGGTGATATGCCGGTCAAGCATCTGTTAGGCGGCAATGTCGGTTTCGCCGATGTGACGGTACAAAATGTCCAGGGCTATGATTTCCCCCATGTAATGAAGCTAGAAAGTGTATTTATTGATGCAGTTCCCGGTTCATTTTTAAGAGATACCATAGAAGTTCGATCCGTTGAGCTCAGCGGCGTGGAGGTTTTCGTTGAGCAAAGAGCGTTGAGAAATAATCTCAAGGATATGCTCGACGAAATGCCCGCCCGTCAAAGGCCCGAAGGCCCAGAGCAAAAAGAAGGCAAAAATGTAAATGTTTCTAAAGCCACAATCGAGGATATTACAGTCCATCTCATGGTAATCAATGGTGGGGATGAGCCTCGTGTCTTAGAATTAAAGATTGATCCAATTATTCTTGAGGACATAGGTACAGATAAGGAAATTAACAGCGGCGCCATTGCAGCAAGGATAACCGCCGCCATATCGGCAGGAGTCATTAAACAGATAGCTAATGAGCTGCCCGGCGAAGTTGTTCGTGGGATTGAATCAGCGGCAGGGCAGACGGTTGACCTCGGCAAAGCGGTGCTGGGCGAGGGTCGAAAAATACTCGAAGAAACCGGCGAGCAATTGTTCGAGGGAGTCCGAGGTATCTTCAACCGAGAAAATAATGACTGATAAACAGCCCGGGCGTCCTCGAAGAAAAAAATATTATAGAACCGAGAAGGTCATTTAGAAGGCCAGTTGAGAGTTTCTTCGGGCGCTTCTGCAAGATTCGGTGAGATAAAGTCGGCTTGGCACAGTTCATCTTCGCTGAAAGAGCTTGTAATCGCCAGACACTTTGCTCCTGCGGCCTTGGCTGCCTGTACTCCGCTTACGGCGTCTTCTATGACCAGACATTGACCCGGCTCAAGTCCGAGCCGCTCAGCGGCCAGCAGAAAAATATCAGGAGCCGGCTTTTTATTAACGACATCTTCACCGACGATAACCGCGGCAAATGTTTCTTTGGAAAGTCCTATTTCTGACATGTTCCCCTCGACCTTTCGTCGGTCGGCTGATGATGCGATAGCTGTCTTTTTACCCATATCGCGACATTTTTTGATAAATTCGTGTACGCCCGGCAACGGCTGTAAAGCGCCTTTGATAATCTCAAGATAGATATCATAAGTTCGCTTTTTAGCGGCCTCCAGGTCAATATCCAAACCGTATTTTTCCGCCACCCCGCCGATATAACGATTTTCACCGGTCCCGACAAACGGCAGAAAGTCATCGGACTTGACGCTTAGCCCAATTTCCTCGAACATCCTGCACGCTGCTTTACAGATAAACTCCTCGGATTCCACCAGCACGCCATCCATATCAAATATAACGCCATAGGGAAGCTCCTGATTTTGCTGATCATTCATCACGCTGTGATACCTTCCTGCCTTTTAGATTTTATTTCCCGCTTGGCGTTAATAGATTTTTTCGCACATATTCCACGGCATTGGCGAAAATTTTCCGTCCGTCCCCTTCGCTTCGTTTTGAAAGCCGCGACCAGTGCGGATGCTGTGTCGGGCGAATATATCTTTCAGGATGCGGCATAAGCCCCATAACGCGTCCTGTCGAATCGATCAGCCCCGAGATACCCTCGACAGATCCGTTGGGATTATACGGATATTCAGCCTGGCCACCGCTGCTGTCAACATACCTGAACGCGATTTGATCCGCGGATTTAAGCTGCTCGAGCACATCGTTGTCGGCAACCTGCACCTTACCCTCGGCGTGAGCGACCGGCAGATAGATTTTTTCACCCTGCCCTATGAAAACGCACTTTCCTGACATCGCCTCCAGATGCACCCATCTGTCTTCGAATTTGCCGCTGTCGTTATCAGTTAGCGTAACTTTATTCTGAAATTCCCCACCGGGCAGCAGGCCGGTCTTTACCAGCACCTGAAACCCGTTACAAATGCCCAGCACTAACTTGCCGTCATCAACAAACTTTCGCAGCGGTTCAGCCAGGTGGTGAACCATCTGGTTGGCCAGTATCCTCCCTGCGGCCACATCGTCCCCATAGCTGAATCCGCCCGGCACCACCAATATTTGATATTCATCAAGCAGTGATTTATTTTCTATCAAACGATTAACATGCACTCGCCGCGCCTCGGCCCCGCAAAGCCGAAGCGCGTACTCGGTTTCCATATCGCAGTTAATCCCTGCCGCTCTTAAAACTATCGCTCTGACCTGACCCATCTGTGTCCTTTATGTCTTAATCTTTTTTAACCCAGCTATTTACTACCAGTTAAATGTCTTTTGCCATGCTTTTTTCAGCTCGTCGGTTTGCTCGTCAATGACAGCCTTGCCGTCCGTATCTTTCACCACGACTTTGCCGCTGCTGCTGACCACGCCAATTTGACCAAAAGGCATATTAAGCATAGTTTTGGCGAAGCGGTCGAAATTACCCGGCTCAACCTCGACAATATATCGCGAGTTAGATTCGCTGAACAATATCCGGTTAGTCCCGGTACAGTCGTCGGTTCGAGGCACGCCTTTCAAATCCGCCTCGATGCCGAGTCCACCCGCAAAAGCCATCTCCGCCAACGCAACCGCCAGCCCGCCCTCGCTGCAATCATGGCAGCTTACAACCAATCCATCGGCAATAGCCTGTGACATCCGCCGAGCGGTCTCCGACGACTTTTCAATATCAACCTCTGGGGCGTTGGCGCCCACTGCGCCGTTTATTTTATAATAGTGCGAACCGCCAAGCTCGTTTTTCGTCAGACCAACGACAAACAATATATTGCCCGACTGCTTGAGGTCCATAGTCACGCACTTTTCCACATCGTCAACCAGTGACATCGCGCTGATAAGCAGCGTCGGCGGAATCGAAATTACCGTTCCGTCCTCGGCCTCGAACTCATTATGCAGCGAGTCCTTGCCGGATATAAAAGGAGCTCCGAACCCCAGAGCACCGTCTCGGCATGCCTCTGCCGCGCGCACCAGCGAACCCAGCGTCTGCGGCTTATCGCAATTGCCCCAGCAGAAATTGTCCAGCAGCGCTATCCTATCGAACCTGGCCCCGACGCAAATCAGGTTGCGAATCGCCTCGTCTATCCCAGAAATCGCCATCCGGTAAGGATCAATGTCACCGTACCTCGGATTCATTCCGCAGGCGATAGCCACTCCTTGCTGCGATTCAAACTTCGGCTGAATAACCGCCGCGTCGGATGGCCCGTCGTTGACAACCCCTGTCAACGGCTTAATCACAGAGCTGCCCTGAACCTCATGGTCATATTGCCTGATTACCCATTCTTTACTTGCTATATTATAAGAAGATAATATAGCCTTTAATTGTTCATTATAATTATCACATGCCTCAATAGCAGGTTCCGACAATTTCGGCTTATTCCAAACCGCCTTGCGCGAAAACTTCGGAATGCCATCATGCAGAAACTCCATATCCAGCCTACCGACCTCGACGCCTTCGTATCACAGTACCAGCTTCCTGTCATCCGTAAATTTACCTATAACCGTCGCCTCGACATTTTCACTGGCAAACAACTTCTCAATGCGCTCCAGATTCTCCGGCCTAACCGCGATAACCATCCGTTCCTGCGCCTCGCTTATCCATATCTCCGTATAGCTAAGCCCAGCATATTTCAGCGGCACTTTATCAAGGTCAACCTCCGCGCCGAGCTTTTCACCCATCTCACCGACCGCACTGCTCAGCCCGCCTGCTCCGCAATCCGTTATCGCCTCATAAAGCCCCTCCTCCCTGGCCTGCAACAGCACATCCAGCATTTTCTTCTCGACTATCGGATTACCGATTTGCACCGCATGCGAGAATATCGTTTCGTGTTCATGCGTCATCTGCCCGCTCGAAAAAGTCGCGCCGTGTATGCCGTCACGGCCTGTCCTGCCGCCAACCACAATTATCAAATTGCCACTTTGTGGATTGCCGAAACACTTATCCTTATCCATCAGCCCCACATTGCCGCAAAACACCAGCGGATTAGCCAGATACCGATCATCGAAATAAATCGCTCCGTTGACCGTCGGAATCCCCATACGGTTGCCGTAGTCCCGAACCCCGGCCACAACGCCCTTCATTATCCGCTTTGGGTGCAGCACGCCGCGAGGTATTTCATCCGGCTTCATATCGGGCCGACCAAAACAGAAAACATCCGTATTCGCTATCGGCTTTGCGCCGAGGCCTGTCCCCATCGGATCACGAATAACCCCGCCGATTCCCGTTGCCGCTCCGCCGTAAGGGTCAAGCGCCGAAGGATGATTATGCGTTTCAACCTTAAAGCAAATCGCCGAATCATCATCAAAAGCCACAACACCGGCATTATCATCAAATACCGATATACACCATTCCTTGCCAAGTGACTTTGTAGCGTTGAATATCGTCTCTTTCAGCAGGTTATCATAATGCACCTGCTTACCCTCAAACTCCATATCAATCGCGCTTTTGAGCGTCTTATGCACACAATGCTCGCTCCAGGTCTGCGCCAAAGTCTCCAACTCAACATCCGTTGGCTCTCTGTCCAGCCCGCGATAATACTCCTGAATCGCCTGCATCTCCCGCAGGTTCAAAAACAAATCCTTTTCCCTGCTCAAATGCACAAGCTCATCAGCCTTTAGCTCTCGAATAGGCCACTGCGTCAGATCAAGCTTATAAGGTTCAAGGTGCGGATTTGGCGGATCCGCCGCCTCGCCAAACAAACAATCCTCAATACAGTCATTAGCCAACACCCGCCGGGCTATCAACTCAAGCTGTTCCCGGCCCAGCTGCCCGGCGATAACATACTTTCTGGCAGTGCGCACATGTTCCGCCTCAACGCCCATATCCTTTATCGCAGTCGTTACCGACTCTGCCTCTGGGTCCGTCACTCCGCTTTTCAAATGCACCTCTAAAGCCTGCCCACCTTCGGCAGGGCGTCTGCCCATATAATAATCCTGACAAACAGGGTCCGTTAAAAGCTCACCGGCCACCCGCCTTGCAAAATCCTCATCAAAGTCCCCGTCCAGCAGATACACCTTCGCCGCCTTGACCGCCTCGACATCGCTTATTCCGCTTTCTCGTATTTCATCCAAAACGCCCCGCGCATGCGCATCGGCATAGCCGGGGCGATTAAAAACCTCTATTCGCCAGTGACTCACGACAATTCCCTTTTCTTCATCTTATAATTTATCAGCTTCGTTCGTTTATCTTTTGCCTGTCGCAGCAGCTTCTCGAGCTTGCTCCTGTCCGCTTCGCCGATCGCCGCCTTCAATTTTTCAAGTTCCCCAATGACCCTTTCAATCCCCGCCGCCATATTATCAGCATTGGTCAGAAAAACATCCGACCAGATATTGGCCGGCCCGCCGGCAATTCGCGAAGTATCCATAAAACCCTTGCCGGCGTATTTAAGCGTTTCGTCGTCATTGGCGTTTATCAGCGCCGCAGCCATAGCGTGCGGCAGATGACTGATATCGGCAAATACCCTATCATGTTCCTGCGGCGTCATAAAACTGACATAACAGCCAAGCCCGCTCCAGAACCTCTCCATCGCTTTCACCGCTTCGCCGTCGCTTTGCTCGGT
Organism: Phycisphaerae bacterium; assembly: GCA_003553245.1. GTDB lineage: Bacteria > Planctomycetota > Phycisphaerae > Sedimentisphaerales > Anaerobacaceae > T1Sed10-97. The sequence continues at coordinate 18,009 of PWDX01000214.1, read as the reverse complement.
CGCAGTTATGATACACGCCGCCGAGTAAAACAAATCATCACGAGCAAACTCAACCCCGCGCTGCTCTGAACCGGCAATTGGATGCGAACCCACATAATGCACATTCGCCCCCAGCTTTTGCCGAGCCCACACCCCGGGCATCATCTTCGTTGAGCCGACATCCGTAACAATACACCCGTCTGGCAAAGCCCGGGCAATCTCCTCAAAAATCCCCTCAAATGTGCAAATCGGCGTCGCCGCGATAACAATATCAGCCTCACGAACGCTCTCGCAAATATCATCAACGATTTCATTGGCGATATGCTCATCTCTGGCACGCTGACGGGTGGATTCGCGATGCGACCAGCCCACGGCTTTAACTTCAGGAAATGACCGCATTACCGTCAAAGTAATAGAACCGCCCAAAAGACCGGTACCCAGAACCGTTATTTGCTTTAAGTCTTTCAATATCAACACCTTACAAGAAAAAGCCGCCGATTGCCAATGGCTAAAACTTATCCCAACAAAGCCCTGATGTCAATTTTTTTCTTGGAATTTACCCCCTCACCGTGTTATATTACGAACCTTTGAAAGCGATTAACACTAAACTGTATCTGTCCCAGCTTAACTGTTGTGGACATTTTATGCCAAAACAAGCAATTATTTATAGCACGATATACGGAAGGACGAAAAATGAGCCCGGACATTAACCAGGCTGATTATCTGGATTTTGAGCAGGCGGTGTTCCAGCTCGACCGACAGATGGACGAACTAAAGCGGGTAAGCTCCGCCAAGGGCATTGATTACTCCGCCGAAATACGCAAGCTCCAGCAGCAGCGAGTAGCCCGGCTTAAGAGCATATACTCCGGTCTGACCGCCTGGCAGACCGTCCAGGTCGCACGCCATCCAAAGCGTCCCATCCTCGGCGATTACATCGAGCTTATGGTCAAAAACTTCCGCCAGCTCCACGGCGACAGGTGCTTCGGCGACGACCGTGCGATAATAACAGGCCTGGGACAAATCGGCAGAAAGAAAGTCCTCCTCGTAGGCCAGAACAAAGGCAGGACCACACGACAGAAAGTCGCCTCCAACTTCGGCTGTCCCAACCCCGAAGGATACCGCAAAGCTATCCGCAAGATGAAACTTGCCGAAAAATACAACCTGCCCGTTGTTGCCCTCATAGACACACCCGGTGCGTATCCCGGCATTGGCGCCGAAGAACGAGGCCAGGCACAGGCGATTGCCCATAACCTGCTCGAAATGTCACGCCTGAAAGTCCCGATCGTCTGCATAGTAATCGGCGAAGGCGGCTCAGGAGGAGCCCTGGGAATCGGAGTGGGCGACAAGCTCGCTATGCTCGAATTCTCCTATTATTCGGTGATTTCCCCCGAAGGCTGCGCAGCCATACTCTGGCGCGACGGCACACAGGCCGACCAGGCCGCAGAAGCCCTCAAACTCACCAGCGCAGGCCTGAAAGAACTTAAACTTATCGACGATGTCATAAAAGAACCGCTCGGCGGAGCTCACACAAGCGTCCACGACACCGTCCACAGCGTGGAAAGATACATCGTCCGCGCCATTTCAGAGCTTCAGCGGATGCCCCTCGATAAACTGCTCGAAAACCGCTACAAAAAACTCCGGGCAATAGGAGCAGACGCGTTCCGGCTGACAAAACCGGGAAAACCAGCAGCGAAAATACTAACCGCCGACTACCCCCGCGCAAAAAAATCAGACTCACTCGCACCACACCGCTGAAAAAGCCGCATTCCATAAAAACTCCCCTTCTTTATAAGGAAGGGCGCAAGCCGCTTCCCCTTTAACTCCTCCCCTGCCAAGGGGAGGTGGCCGCAAGGCCGGAGGGGTATCTTTAACTTTTAACTTTTTACTTCCAACTTTTCACTTAAAACGGTGGCCGCAGGCCGGGGTGGTTAAATCATCCAGACACTAACCAACCTGTAACCCAGCACAACGCAAAAACTGTCATGCCGGACTCGATCCGGCATCTACAAAGCCTCAAATCCTATGTCCATTATAGGGCTCTAAAACTACAAAGCCCGTTCGGGAATATAATGATCAGAGGACTTTGAAGATTTAGCTTTTACGCTTGACCTTCTGCACCTATTTGGTCTAATAAGAGTAGGTTTTGTTGAAAACTGCATATTCAAAAATCGGGAAAGGAGTTGAAAATGGAAAGGTCAACGAGATTTATCATTTTGTTGGTGATCATGGCGGGTTTGGGATGTTTGCTTTGGGTTGAGATAACGAGTGCCAACAATCGTGGCGATTCTTCTGAAACGACTCCTCAGAGCCGAGGGGGCGGCTTGGCGGAAAAAAAAGAGATTTCCGACGCGACTGATGAGCCGCAGGATATGCCATTAGAATTCTATGAAAACTTAGGCCGGACATACTGGGAACAGCTTGGCAATAGACAGCGTATAGGTTCCGGAAAAGAAACATTAAGGGGATTGGAAGGTGGGCTTATTATTATAGAAGAACTCAGACCAGAAGCAGAGGTGCACGGCCTGACGAGGCAACAGATAAAAACGGACGTAGAGCTAAGCCTTCGAAGAAATGGTATCCGTGTGCTTACAAAAGAGGAAATAACTGAAAGACAGGGGATGCCTCAAATTTATGTGAATGTGAATCCGGTCATTAGTGGTCGGTTTGTCGCATATGATATTTCATTGGAGCTGCGCCAAAATGTGATTTTATTTAGAGACCAGACGAAAGTTGTTTTTGGTGCTACAACATGGCGCGAAGGCACGACGGGAATTCTCAACCTGTCTAATATCAGGGATATTCGGGAAGAGGTTAAAGGTCTTGTTGATATGTTTAGCGATGATTTTCTGGCTGTTAACCCTGCAAACTAATGAAAAATTCCAATTGGAGGTTTTTGAAAAGGGTAGACTAAGGGTAGACTATGAACAATGACAGCAGCAGAACAACGAGTAACTGGATGTGGCTTGTCCGATTGTTAGGCAAGCTTACCGGTGTTGACAGAAAAGTCAAGTGGTCACAAAATAAACGAATCAAGGTCGATGGCCCATCGTTCTGGGGTGTATATGAGGTGTTTGTTGATAGTGAATTAGATGTTGCATTTGTACTTCCAAAAAGCGATTTTTCGGTTCATATCCTAACCGGCAATATAATTGGAGCTGAACATTATTTTAAGTACAACCCTATCGGTAAATTAACGAGTAATGTTTCACTTACAGAAAAAGCTATTGGATGGAAACTTAATCCAGGTAGAGTGTTATTAAAAGGGGGTGCGCTGCCTCCTGGCCAGAATATATATTTAGGTAAAGTCATTGATGAAACAAGCTTTGACCAAAAAATCACAAATGACTGGATTATAGCACAAGTCGCTGAGCTACAAAAAAAGATGAAGTCATCCTAACTTTTCATCTCCATAGCAGAAGCACGACCAAAGCACTGAACGAGTCGAATTCGGTTAGTTGAAAGGATTTATAATCAGAGACAGCCGTGTGATTACCTTGAAACTGAAGTTTTTTGTGATAAAATCCGCAAAAGAAATGATTCCACTGAAAGTTATTCTAAGGAATGATAATGGCATTGGACATAAGCAGTACTATTGAGGCACTAAGACTCATCGGAGCAGGTGGGATTGGTGCGGCGATTGCAAGCGGTATTATGACCTGGATAGAAAAACTCGTTATCCAAAAAAAGCTAGATGCTCAAAAAGCGGAATATGAGAAACAATTGGAAGAATTAAAGGCACAATTTTTACAAAAGCACACGGTTCATAAGCTGCAATTCGAGAAGGAGTTTCAAATATATGAAAGCCTTTGGGTGGAACTGGTAGAATTAAGAAAAATAATAATTATATCGCCAATAATCGATAGATTTTCCGAAGATGCTAATCCTTTAGATGTCTATAAAAAACGGTGGAAAAAAGCAGTATCAAAGTTTGAAGCAGTTTCAGCCATATTCAATAACCAAAAACCATTCTTTTATCGTCCTGTAAGTGAACAGGTTGATAAGTTGCTAAAAGAATGTAGAAACCATCTCATTGTATTTAACAACGAGGTGTTAACAAGTCGTGAAAGAAAACCTGAGCCAGATGTTTATCTGGAAGTTGAAAAGTTTAGAGACAAAGTAGAAAATGTCATTGATAAGATAGAACAGATAATACAGGAAAGAATTGGACTATTGCAGGAAGTTAAATTGGTAGATTAAACTGACGAACTACCCGTAGGCCAAAGCATTGAACGAGTCGAATTTGGCATCTCCCATCACGGATTTTTTTGATATTTCTCCCACACCAGAACTGGTGATATCCACAGACATCGGTTCTTGCTGAGCTTGAATGAGCTCGGAAAGGCTTTTCGGGTAGATTTTTGATTCCATTAAATGGAGATAAGTTCACAGGCCCCTCTTTGTTGCTAATCTCGGCAATCGGCCTTTAGCTCATCCATAACACCTAAATATCGCTAACCGGCCTATTTTTCCCTTGTCTTATAGCCGTTTTTTAACTATAAAGCCCTCGTAAAACAAACAGAGAAATTCGTAGGGTGGACAACTTGTTGTCCACGCCGCACAATAACCGGACAGTAATCAGACAGGATGTTCCAATGCGATATTCACAAATGTTTATACCAACGGTCAAGGAAACCCCCGCCGACGCCGAAATCCCTTCGCATCAGCTTATGATTCGCGCAGGCCTCATTCGAAAAGTCGCCTCCGGCACATATACATACCTGCCGCTGGGCTTTCGCTGCCTCAACAAAGTAATCAACATAATCCGACAGGAAATGGAAGCCGCCGGCGCGCAGGAAATCCTGATGCCCGCCATCCAGCCTATCGAACTGTGGCAGCAGACCGGCAGAGACGCCGACTACGGCCCGACGATGTGCCGTTTTCAGGACCGCCACAATCGCGTAAATGTCCTTGCCCCCACCGCCGAGGAAGTCGTAACGGCAATAGCAGCCGGCGAATTAAAATCATACAAACAGCTCCCGATGAACCTATACCAGATAAGCCCGAAATTTCGCGACGAGTTCCGCCCGCGGTTCGGCGTACTCCGCTCACGCGAATTTATGATGAAAGACGCCTACTCGTTCCACGCCGACGAGCAGTCCCTCCAGCAGACCTACCAGAAAATGTATGACACCTACTGCCGAATATTCAAACGCTGCGGCCTCGAATATGTCATCGTAGAAGCCGAAACCGGCGAAATGGGCGGCTCGGCATCTCACCAGTTCTCGATACCCTGCGAAAATGGAGAAGACATAATCGTCCATACCGAAGACAACTCCTACGCTGCCAATCTCGAAAAGGCCGCCGTTGACCCATTGCCCCAGCAGCCAAAACCGCAGGACATAGGCCAACCCGAAGATGTCCACACGCCCGGCACAGGAACAATCGAAGCCGTCTGCGATTTCCTCAAGACAAAACCGGCCCAGATGATTAAAACCCTTATATACAAGGTAGAAGACCAGATTGTCCTGGCTCTTGTCCGCGGCGATCACGACCTGAACGCTGAAAAATTCACCGTCGCACTCGACCGTCAACATAACGAACTGGCGGACGAAAAAACCATTGAGCAATTCACCGGCGCCGCCGTCGGTTTCGCCGGCCCTATTGGACTGCTCGAAAAAGCCTCGAAAGTCATTATAGACCAGGCCGTAGCCGTTATGCCCGTAGCTGTATCCGGCGCCAATAAGACCGACTACCACACCGCCAATGTAGTCCCCGGCAGAGATTTCCCGCTCTCCGGTGCGAATATACAAATCGCCGACATACGCAACGCCGTCGAAGGCGATACATACAAAGGAAAAAAACTACTGTTCAAACGAGGCATCGAAGTGGGCCAGGTATTCAAGCTCGGCACAAAATACTCCTCAAAACTCGGAGCAAAAGTCCTCGACGAAAACGGCTCGGAAACACTCTGCACAATGGGCTGTTACGGCATCGGTGTAAACCGAATCATCGCCTCCGCCGTCGAACTGCGAAACGACAAATTCGGCATCATCTGGCCGATTTCAATCGCGCCTTTCGAGGTCATAATCACTGCCCTGAACCAGGAAGACGCCGAAGTTGTCAAAACCGCCGCCGATATTTACGAAAAACTGCGGCAAAAAGGCATAGATGTCCTGCTCGACGACCGCGAACTCCGCCCGGGCCCAAAATTCAAAGACGCCGACCTCATCGGAATACCAATCCGCATAACAGTCGGCAAAAAAGCACTCGCGGACGGAAATATCGAGTTAAAACTCCGCAGCGAATCCAAAAGCCGCCATATCCCCGTCACCGACGCACTCAGCCAAACCCTCGAACTCGTCGAATCATTATATGCCGATTAACAAAACACTATTTCATTGACACCTGCCCAGAAAAAAGCTAAACTTACAGCCTTTTGGGAGCGTATCTTTCCGACAAGGCAGATGCAATTTCAATCCGTTAAGTGAAATTATCCTTTTTTGAGAGCTTATTATGTACTCGGACTATATTCGTAATGTCGCGATAATCGCGCATGTTGACCACGGCAAGACAACGCTCGTGGATCAGCTTCTATACCATTCGGGAATGTTCCGCCAGGAAGAGCTGGACAAGCTCGCAGGCGGCGCACACGGTTTGATTATGGACTCAAACCCGCTCGAAAGAGAACGCGGAATAACAATACTGAGCAAAAACTTCGCCATCGACTACACCGATCCCCAAGGCAATGAATACAAGATAAACATAATCGACACCCCCGGCCACGCCGATTTCGGCGGAGAAGTCGAGCGAATTTTGAAACTGGCCGATGGAGTACTCCTGCTTGTCGATGCCTTCGAAGGCCCGATGCCCCAGACCAGATTCGTACTCAGCAAGGCACTGGAACATAAGCTAAAACCTATAGTCGTTGTCAACAAAATTGACAGACCAAATAGCCGTCCCGATGATGTAGTCAATGAGGTCTTTGACCTGCTGGTTAATCTCGGAGCTGATGATGAAGCTCTTGATTTCCCCCTCATCTACGCCTCTGCCAAAGAAGGCTGGGCCACAACAGACTTAAACAACAAAACCGAAAATATGCAGCCTGTTATAGACGCAATTATTAACAGTGTCGCTGCCCCAACTGTACTGCCCGACGCGCCTTTACAGATGCTCGTCCTCAGCAAAGAATATTCCGAATATGTTGGCGAAATCGCCATCGGCAGAATCTTCGCCGGTCAATTGACAGAAGCACAAAAAGTTGCCGTCATAGACAGACAAGGTCTTCACACCCAGCAGAAAATACTTCACATACACCATTTCCACGGCCTTGGGCGAAAACGAGTCTTAACCGCACAGGCAGGTGATATATGCGCGATTTCAGGCCTTGATCCCATAGAAATAGGTGATACCATTGCATGCGCGGACAACCCCTCACCGCTGGCCGCGATACCCGTTGATGAGCCGACAATGACAATGACTTTCAGAATTAACGACGGCCCATTCGCCGGACAGGATGGCAAATACCTCACAAGCAGACAAATCGGCGACCGCCTTCGCCAGGAGCTTCGCCGCGATGTCGCCCTCCGCGTCCAGCAAGGCTCCACTCCCGATGAGTTTATAGTATCCGGCAGGGGGCTTATGCACCTGGGGATACTCCTGGAGAATATGCGCCGTGAGGGTTACGAAATTTGCGTAGGCAAACCAAGCGTCATCTTACGCGAAGTTGACGGCCTGCGTCACGAGCCTATCGAAATGTTAGCTGTGGATTGTCCGCTGGACTGCCAGGGTGCGGTAATGAGCCTACTCGGAGACAGACGAAGCGAAGTACTGAAAATCGACGCCAAAAGCGGAGCCGATGATTTCATCCATATGGAATTCCTTATCCCATCACGAGGTCTTTTCGGCCTGCACGCAAAGGTGTTAAATGCCACGCAGGGAAGGGCGATAATGCACCACACTTTTGAACACTATGAACCGATGCGAGGTACAATACCACAGAGAAAAGCAGGTGTTATAATCGCCATAGCAACCGGCCAGGTTACTGCCTATGCACTCGATAACCTTTACGACAGGGGCATATTCTTTGTAGAACCCGGCGAGAAAGTCTATGAAGGCCAGGTCGTCGGCGAGCATTGCAAAGAGGGTGACATAACGGTAAACATCATAAAAAGCAAACAGCTTACCAACATGCGTGCCGCCGGCAAGGATGACTCAGCCAAGATCAGACCTGCCAGAAAAATGAGCCTCGAAATCGCGATGGAATATATCGAAGAAGACGAGCTTGTCGAAATCTGCCCCAATTCCATCCGAATTAGAAAACGGCTGCTGACCGAGAATCAAAGAAAACGCCAAAGCCGCAAGCAGAGTGCCTAAACTGTTTAAACCGTCAATGTTATTCTGTTATGCTTTTCGCTCAAGAGCTTGCTCAATGGCCAGCGCCACCGCTTCAAGATGGTTATGTGCTTCTCTGGCGTCACGAAACTCCTTCAGTTCCTTAAACAACGGAGCCACCTTACCATCTTCTATCTGAGCGTGGATTATTGTCAATGCCCCCGGATGCACCTGAGTATTATAGTGTTTTTCTCCGCCGACATCCTTACCCTGCATCATCGGGTAACGCACAAAACTTTCAACCCCGTTGTGCTCAAGGATAGCCTCTATCCTGTCGGCAAATTCAAAATGGAATGTAAGATGCAGCAGTTTCATATTTTTTAACCTCGTTCTTCCCTGCCAAAAGGCATATGTTTCCATATCTTCTCATTAAGCTGATCAACCAGCGTATAAACCACCGGAATAACCACCAGCGTCAGCAGCGTCGCTCCCAACAGCCCGAAAATAACCGCCACGCCCATCGGTGCGCGCACCTCGCCGCCTACGCCGAATCCAAGAGCAATCGGACTTATTCCCAGCGTTGTGGAGAGCGTTGTCATCAGCACCGGCCTGAAGCGTACTCTCGCTGATGTCTTTGCCGCCTCGAGCAATTCCTGCCCTCGCCCGCGAAGCACATTACTGTAATCTACAAGCAGAATCGCATTCTTTGTAGCCATGCCCATCAGCATAATAAGGCCAATAAAAGCTACTATTCCAAATGACATCCCAAATACCCATAAAGCTCCGAATGCCCCTGCAAGCGCCAAAGGCAAAGAAAGCAATATCGTAAACGGATGCAAAAATGACTCAAATTGTGCCGCCAGTACCAGAAATATAAACACAATCGCAAAAGCTATCGCCACACTCAAATAGTAAAACGCTTCTTCAAATTCCTCAGCCTGTCCCGTAAATTCGTAGCGAAAATCCTCCGGCAACAATTCATCGAGATTGTCACGCAGCAATTCAATCGAATCACCCAGCGCAACACCAGGTGGATTAGACGCTGATATCGTTGCCGCACGAATTCGTTCAAAATGATGTATCTCGCTTGGTCCGACCGTCTCAGTTATGGAAACAAGATTATCAAGTGACACAAGCCCACCGTCCTGCGTTCGGATATAAATATCCCTGATTCCATCGGGAACCATTTTACCGCGATGACTTATCTCTGTGATAATATCATAAAGACGATAGTCCCTTTCAATTTCCGATATGTCGGTTTCTGCCAGCAAAAACCGAAGCGTGTTCGATATCTCCGCCACTGACAGGCCCATCTGTGAGGCCTTATCCCTCTGGATATTGATATCAATCTGAGGCCTGTTCATACGAAGGTCAGATCGCACGCCGACAAACTCGGGCCGATCTTCCATCCAGTTCATTACATTTTCCTGAACCTCAGCCAATACCTCCATATCCTGATGTTGCAGAACCAATTGAAGCGGCTCCTGAGCGCCCATAGGACCCACTGCACCTTCCGTTACGAAAGCTCTGCCCTCGGCAATATCGCCAAGCCGCCCTCGAACAGCATCTGCAACCTCCCCCTGACTTCGCTCCCTGTCTTCGATAGGAACAAGACTGACAAACGCCATACCCTGATTCACTCTGCCCGGCCCGCCGCCGCGAGCAAGACCAACTGCAAGAAAGTAGTAATCAACTTCCTCAGTCTCATCGAGAGCCTGCTCTATTTGTTGTGAAAATGCGTCAGTTTCTGAAAGAGTCGCTCCTTCGGGCGTTTCAAATGATATCATAAACTGGCTGGCATCCGCCGTTGGCGCAAACTCAGTCGATAGCAATGTAAACAAAAACAGACCCAGCAGAAAAGCGCCAAGGGCAAGCAAAACGGTTAGAACACGATGCCTGAATGCTACATTTAATATTCTTGAATAAACGCTTTCTATACCCCTGAAGACCCGTTCAGACCATTGGAATATCTTGCCATGACTATCGGGAGTTCTAAGCACCAGTGACGATATCATCGGAGTAAGCGTCAAAGCGGTAAAAGTAGAGGCGAACACCGTTACCGTAACCGTCAGGCCGAATTCAAAAAAGAATTGTCCGACGATGCCTCCGGTAAATGCCACCGGAATAAAAACCGCCGCAAGCGACAAACTGTTTGCTATCGAAGGAAATGCAACTTCCGTAGTTCCCACACGAGCCGCAGGCTTAGCCTCACTGCCATGCTCGACCTGCCGATAACAGCTTTCAACAACTACAATAGCGTCATCGACAACAATACCAATCGCTAATATCAGCCCAAGCATTGTCAGCGTATTCAAACTGAACCCCAGAACGAACATCATCGCAAAGCCGGTCAAAAGGGATGTCGGTATGGCAAGGCCCGTTATTATGGTGCTCCATGCGTTTCGCAGCAACAGCATAACCACTATTACAACGATAATCGCGGCTATGAAAATAGTAGCCACCAAGTCTCTAATGTTATCTTCTATAAACTCCGATTCATCAAGGGCAATTGTATATTCAAGACCCTCGGGAAAATCTTCGCTCAACTCAGCCATTCGCTGTCTGGCTTCTTCGGCCAGCTCGACAATCTGAGCATCGGCATGACGAACAACCCCAAGCCCGACTGTGGGGCTACCGCTAAAGCGAGCAAATTGACGCTTATTCTCTACGCTATCTTTAACTTCGGCTACATGCGAAATACGAACAACATAGTCCTCTCTGGAAGTGATTACAAGATCGCCCAGCTCTTCGGCGTCTCTTATTCTACCGTGAACTTTCACAAGGAATTCTCGCGTATCACTTTCAACTCTGCCCCCAGGCAAATCGATGTTGTTAGCCTCAATAGTGTTGACAACATCTCCAATCGTAAGGTGGTGGGCGGCCAGTTTTTCAGGATTAACTATAACCCGCATAGCATAGCGCTGCTCCCCGCCTACAAAAACCCTTCCAACGCCTCGCAGAGCCTCTAGCTGCTCCTTGAGATCTTCGGCATACTCGGACATTCTAACCAGATCCCACCGATGGTCACCCTCAAGCGTAATCCACATAATGGGAAAAGCATCAGGATCGACTTTCGTTACTATAGGCTCCTCTGCACCGTCGGCAAGCCGTCGCTGAGCTCTGTTGACGGCGTCACGAACATCCTGAGCGGCAAGATCTATGTCACGCCAAAGCTCGAATTCAGCAGTTACAGTGCCAACCTGCTCCCGGGCAGTCGAACGGAGCGTCCGAAGACCCTCAACCGTTCCGATTTCTTCTTCAAGTGGTATCAAAACCTCAGTCTCAATAACCTCAGGATCAGCCCCTACCAGCATAACATTGACGCTGACCACCGGAATATCAACATCGGGGAATTCGCGTCTGGGCATCTGGTAATAACCATAAAAGCCGAATATTGCTATTACTAAAAACATCACGACCGTAAAGACCGGCCTGCGAATACAAAAATTCCAAATCATGGGCTGTTGCCTCTCGATGTATTAATTTGATTCTTCAACAATCCGAACACTTTCGCCGTCACGCAAATCCATATGTCCGGCAGTTACAACCTGCTCACCAACAGAAACCCCCTCAACTATTTGAGCGATACCAGGCCGGCGAAGACCTACCTCGACCTCACGCCGGTAAGCCCTGTCATTCTCGATAACAAAGACCATATAGCCTACACGCGTGCCTATAAGAGATTTCTCCGGCACTGCCGGTTCTTCTTCAAGCACTTCGACTATAACAACAGCCGTGGCGAACCCGCCGGGCTTTAACAGCCCCTCTTCATTAGCCACCTCGGCTTTAACCATAAAGTTTCTCGTGCCCTCATCAATATCCGGGCTTATAAATGTGATGTCGGCATCGAAATGCTTTTCAGGATATGCTCCAACCATTATTTCAACCGGTTGACCATGTTCAACCTGACCGATATATCGCTCCGGCAGGGCAAATCTCATCTCAAGCTTTCTGCTGAAAAGACGAACCAGCGGCTGACCTGGCCGAACAAAATCACCAATATCAATAACTCTTGCCGACAAATGCCCCTCAAAAGGCGCCTTTACCCGAGTATCCTCAATTTGCTCCTCTATCAGAGCTATATCAGCTTCGAGCTGATCAACAGCCGCTTCTGCCGAAAGAAACGCCGCACGCTGGCGCTCGTAATCTTCTACAGAAACCGCGTTGTCTTCACGAAGTTCACTAAAACGCTCATATGTGCGCTCGGCATATTCAAGCTCAGATTTTGCCCCGCGAAGTGCCGCTTCGCTGGAACGAAGTCGCCTGCGGAGTTTCTCTCCGCGAATAACTACCAGAAGCTCATCACGCTCGACAAACTCACCTTCCCGCAGCAAAATCTCCTCGACTACTCCTTCTGCCTCAGTTGTAACCTCGACAGACTGCTTTGCCCGCAGAGTTCCAACGCCCCGAACTCGACGCTCGAATGTCTCGGCGCTGACCTCGGCTGTTTCAACCGCCTCAGCCCGTTCTTCATTGGCGACCACTTCTTCATCAGCGCATCCCCCGGCCATTACCAATATAAAACCGGCAAAAACCACTGCAAAAAACTCTAATCTGTAAAAACACATAATTCTCCTGAGCATATCCCGCCCACCTTTCAATAAACACTATTTTGGAAATGCCTTATAGGCTTGATCAAGAAATTCGAGGAACTCTGGCGTATCCATGTTGAAATCTTCTTTTATTCTTAAAAAGATACGGTCTGTTTTTTCATTCCTGCTCTTTATAAATACCGAACTGGGCAGGTTCATCTTTTCTGATAAAGTTTCTTCCTTATCAAATCTCTTTACATTAAGTAGATTAGCTATATCATCACTCTTAAATGATCCGTCTTTAACCAAAAAATTCAATTTGAGTATATTAGGCCCGGTGATAACCGCAAGCCATATAGTGTTATTTATGCGATAAGATACATAACTTTTTTGATTCCAGCGGGGCCTCTCAACATCAAGGTTATCTTGAATTAACTGATCCAAAGTTACAAATGACTGTTTAGTTGCAGGACTGCATCTTTTCTCTAAATGCCAGTTTTTACCATCTGTCAGCCAGGGAGAACCTTCCGGCTTTATTTTTCCAGTGTCGGAAAACTTACTTACTTTCAATGGAACGACAGTGATCGGTTCAATCAAAACAGAATTGCCGTCCCTGAATGCATGAATATCAATAACTTTAATATTAATACTATGTTCATAAAGCCATAGCGCAACACTGCCTAACCTGTCACGCACCGAGCTGCCGACTATGATTACTCTCTGGTCTGTATTGATATCCGGAATTTCATCAACCCCGGAATTTTCACAAAAAGACTCATATAGAGCGTTGAAGTTAAACTCCGGATCGCCAACTCTGCCTAAGTAATTTTGGGCGACATTCTCGAAATCTTCAAATTTCCATTTGGCAATATAACTGGCGTAGCGAAGTGCTTGCATATCGACAGGGTCTTTTAGCTTTCCACGCTTCAATTCAATAATAACAGAGTTGCCCTCAGGATCCAATGCCAGCAAATCAAGCCGGTCTTTAACATCCGGGATGATAACTTGCCTGCCGATAACAAAGAGCGGCTCACCCAAAATTGTTCCGTCAGAACATATCCAGTCTTCAAGGTGTTCTTCGAGCAGTTTTTCCTGTTTGAATTTGGTCTGGGCAAGCGCCTGTGGCCCTTTATCCGTAATCTTCCATAATCCCATTTTATTATCCCTTTGCTAAGATTATTTATTTTAGAGTGAACCAAATATACAAAAATGTCGTTTATAATGCATCATTTTAACTTCACCAAAAACACAAAAACTGAACTTCCAAACCCGCGACTTTTAGTCGCGCCGCACCTATCTATGCCGCGGACTGACTGGTCAGTCAGAAAAAGTTTAACCAAAACTTGTAATAAATGCAACAAATGTTGTAAAAATCTGCGATTTTTTACCGTTTCGTACCGATTTACTACCGGTTTTTACCCAATACGAACCCTGTTTTCAGCCCAAAAAAGCAGATAGCACGAAATCACCCTCATTTTTAACCCAAAAATCCCATTCGAAACAAAAAAATTAAATTTCCTCCTCCAATCTACCCCGATAAAGTTTTGTTTCCAGCGAATGCTGCCACGCCGTCCAGTTCGTATCGCCCGAATCCTGTTCAATCAACCCGCTTACCTGGTTTATTTTGGCGTCCAGGTCGTCAATATAATTGACCATAAACGCCTCAGCGGTGGCAGGCAGTTTCGGCGAACCGAAATCATATTGGCCGTGGTGCGACAGGATAATATGCAGCAGTATATCCAGCGTGTTTTCATCGAAATCAATTCCCTGCTCCTTAAGTTTTTTGACCTTATCCTGAATCATCATAAGGCCTTGTGTAATATGGCCTACCAGTTGGCCTCGATCAGTGTAGGAAAAGGCGATATCATAACTTAGCTCCTCGGTTTTGCCCATATCGTGCAGGAATATGCCCGTAAGGACCAGGTCAGGCTGGATTTGCGGATAATGCGGCATTATCTCCACAGCAACTTTAAGCATATTGTGCGTATGTTCCAGTAGCCCGCCGAGATAGTTATGGTGCATCTTCATCGCGGCAGGGCAGCGGCAGAATTTTTCCATAAGCGGTTTATCGTTGAGAAATTCCCGTATAAGGGCCTTTAGCTGTGAATTTTGCACCTGGCCAAGGATTTCAACCACCTCGGCGAACATCTGTGAGCAGTCTTTTTCACTCTCTGCAAGATAATCGGCAAGGTCAACATGGCTTTCATCGACAACGCTTATATTATTAACGATAATCTGCAATTTATTCTGATAAAGCTCGCTTCTGCCTTGAATATGCACGAATCCGGGTTTTGGCAGGGCATTGTAAATTGCTTCAGTAGCTTGCCACATCCTGCTGTTTACCTGGCCTGTTTTATCGGATAAAAACGCGGCTATGTAGAGGTCGCCTCGTGTTGTACTTCGTAAAATTGCGTTATTTATGATATAAACACCGTCCATTGCCTGCCCCGGCTGGATATCGCTTATGAATGTATGTGTCATTTTTCCTGCTTTCGATCATTATTGCTTATAGTGGATTTTAAGAGATGATAGGGATTTGGCCGAGACTATGCAACCAAAGAAGCCGCGACTTGCTCAAATCATAAAAAAAGCCAGATTCTAAAAAGAACCTGGCTTCGGAGGAGGGTGATGAAAAGCTGTGCAATAAATTGCAAATTGTATTATACACGCCTCTTACAATTAATATTTCGAACATCAAAGCATTATTTCTTTAGAAATTCTATCATAAATTTATAATTAAACAGAATTTTCACAAGAGCTTTTTACAGAGAAAGCAAAAAAAATGGTTATTTTCCATTATTTTGTTCAAAATACCTGATTACAGGCTTAGAATAGAGTATTGGAGAAAATTGCTTTTTGCAGAAGAGGAAATAATTTTTTTTATTTACTCACCGATGAGGTGTTAGATTTTATGGCGTCACGGATTTCGATAGCTGATATTGCCGATGCCAAACGGCAGGGAAAGAAGATAACGGCGGTGAGCTGTTATGATTATACTACAGCCCGGCTGGTTAGCCAGGCTGATGTTGATATGGTGCTGGTGGGTGATTCTGCTGCCCAGATATTGCTTGGTTTCGATTCGACGCTGCCGGCGACTATGGATTTTATGGTCGCGATTACTGCGGCAGTCGGAAGGGGGGCTTCGCAGGCGTTTCTGGTGGCGGATATGCCGTTTTTGTCGTATCAGACGGGAGTCGGCAGGGCGATAGAAAATGCAGGGCGGTTTCTGGTCGAGGCAGGGGCGCAGATGGTCAAGATCGAAGCAGGGCCGTCGGATGTGGATGTTGTAAAAGCGGTCAGCGATGCAGGCATAGCTGTGATGGCGCATATCGGTATCAAGCCCCAGAGCATAAGCAAAACCGGGCGTTTCAAGGCTGAGGCGACAACCGCTGATATGGCTGTTGAGCTAATCGATCTGGCGCAGCAGATGACAGAGGCAGGTGCCGCTTCGTTGCTGGTAGAGGGTACGGCGGCGGAGGTGGCAAAAATTATTACCGAAAGATCACCTGTGCCGGTCATTAGTTGCGGCTCGGGGCCTGGCTGCGACGGACAGATACTTATCGCGCCTGACATTCTCGGCCTGGGAGAGGGTAAGATTCCGAAATTCTCGAAAAACTTTGCTTCGCTGGCCGGGCCTTCAGTTGAGGCTTTTCAGGCTTATTGCAAAGCGGTCAGAAACGGCCAATACCCTGACGATGAGCATAGCTATCATATGAAAGCCGGCCAGCTCGAGCGTTTGATGAAAACAGTTAAAGACAAGTTTAATGGTATATAGTCAAGACTTTATCTGAGACAAACCGATAAAGTATGGCAAGAAAAGTTACTAAATGCTGAATATACAGAAAGTTACAGAATCGGGGAGACAGGATTTGAACCTGCGACCTCTGCGTCCCGAACGCAGCGCTCTAGCCAAGCTGAGCTACTCCCCGCGGAAGACACGAAATTTATCAGATTAACTGTGCCATTGCAAGCTATAATAAATTTACCGGATCAATATCTATCTGCACCTGCACGGAACCTTTGAAAGCTTGAGCTGAACGCAAACGCTCAAAGAGCCTGCGGATAATGCCTGCGTCAGGCGCTTCAACAATAATCTGCATCCGGTAAAGACGCTGAATCCTGCTAATAGGAGCCGGCATAGGCCCACGAATTTCGGCTTTTAAGCTATTCCGGCTTATAATACCGTCTATCGAGTTACGAATACTCTCGCAGGCTAACTGCAACTTTTCGTAATTACTGCCTCGGATTAGAACTGCCGCCATCCGCCAGTACGGTGGTAAATTACATGCACGCCGATGAACCAGCTCGGCCCGGGCAAAGCCATCGAAATCATTGGCAAGAGCAAATTGTATCGCGGGCTGATCCGGCAAAAATGTCTGAACCACAACCAGCCCCTTTTTTTCCGACCGGCCGGTTCGCCCGGCCACTTGCGATATCAATTGAAATGTCCGTTCATTGACACGAAAATCCGGCACATAAAGTGAAGTATCGGCGCTGACTATCCCAACAAGCGTAACATTGGGAAAATGAAGCCCCTTTGCGAGCATCTGAGTTCCTGCTAATATGTCGATTTGCCCCTTGCTGAAATCATTAAGCAACTTGTAATAATCCTTACCCGCCATCGAATCGCTATCTATACGGGCAACTCTCGCATCAGGAAATTTTCGACTAAGCTCCTCTTCAAGCCGCTGCGAGCCGACCCCTATCATTATCATTTTCCTGTCGCAAAGCGGGCAATTTTGTGGCACCAGCGTCTTGGCCAGACAGTAATGGCAAATCGCGTAACCGCTTTGCTTATGTTTACCGGTAACTGTTAGTATATCTGGTCTGGAAGGGCGGCGTTTGTGGAATGTCAAAGCAGTATCGCAATTACGGCATTTAAGGCTGTGCTTACAGCCTGAGCAGAAAATAAAATTACTGTAGCCGCGCTTGTTGAGCAGCAATATAGCCTGTTCACCACGCCCCAATACATTCTTCAATTGATTTGTTAGTTCTGAGCTTAATAATCGTCGCCCATCCCGCGTTTTTTCATCCTGCCGCAGATCAACCAATCGCATCTTCGGCATTGGCAGATCCATCACTCGTTTGGGCAGTTTTACCAGCTTATAATGCCCGCGTTGAGTGCAATTTACCAGACTCTCCAGCGAAGGCGTCGCACTGCCAAGAACACAGTGCGCCCCGGCTATCTGAGCTCGCTTTATAGCAACATCCCTGCCGTTATATCGAG
>PWDX01000208.1 GCA_003553245.1 Phycisphaerae bacterium | reverse complement strand
TGTTAAAATGCGGCGAAAATGGGGTTTATTGATAGTTTTGCTCATTTGCTTTACGCCTTTGCGGGCAGAGGTACTCAATCGTAGTTTCGAGGAATATAAAGAGATTGAATGCACCGGTCATGCCCATATTTCCACAGATTTTGATATTTCCGATGGCTATAAAATCCCCACAGACTTCGTTAGTGTTGCGGTCAATCGAGATCAGAGCCGTCCCGGGGGTGAACCCGCAGGGTCACTTAACACTGAGTGGGAAGATGCTTATACTTGGTCTGTAGAAAGATATGTACCTGATCCTAATCTTGTTCGCGCGGCTTATATGTTGGACTGGGAAGTTGATAAAATTGAGCCAACTGCCGGCGAAAGGTTTGTAATTCTTGATTCCGACGGGAAAAGCTACGGTCCGAACAAAGTAACACTTTCGCAGACTATCCAGGCCGAAGTTGGTGATAGAATAGCAGGTCAGTATTTTTTCGGAACATATGATTATGACCAATGGGCTGACTACGCTACTATATCACTTATTCCTCATGATCAAGATAAGCCTATTATTGAGATGGTCAAAGTCGGTGTCAGCGACGTGGGCAATGAAGGCTCTATGCATGGATGGAAATGGTTCAGCCACATATTCGAGGAAGAACAGGCAGGAAAATACGAACTCCAATTTCAAGTCAAGGACCTGTATGACAGTTTATTTGGCTCGATATTGGCAATCGATAATCTCAGATACTGTAAAGATGCCCCTGCTTATGGTGATATAAATTATGATTGCCGGGTGGACTTTCTCGATCTTGCAGAGCTCGCGCAGTGGTGGCTGCAGGAATGTGATGAATATTCACCTTGCAACGAAGCCGATTTAACCGGTGATGGTGAAGTCGGTGCCGGCGACCTGCAAATGCTTGCTGAATATTGGATGGAAGGCAGCTAACATATAACCGTATCTCTTGTTGCCGTTAAACTTGCCTACAAATGAAGTCCCTCCCCAAAACGGCCGACTATCTCAAGTGGTTGCTTTAAAAAAGCTTTTACACGCGATTTGCGACCGGTTATACTGGCTGAATAAAATTTCCGCCGCGGGCGGTCTTTTATGGGGTAATTATGGCAGGGAATGTGCCTAAAATTGTAGTGATCGGTCCCGGATATGTTGACATGGTGGTCAGATGCGCCGAATTTCCGGTCGCCGGTCAAACAGTGTCGGGAACGGGTTTTTCGTGCAGCAGCACTGGCTCAGGACCCAATCAGGCTGTTGAGGCGGCTCTTTGCGGTTGCGAGGTATCACTTGTCGGTAAAGTCGGAGGCGATGAAGCGGCGAGTGTAATACGCAAAACCCTTACTGAGTACGGGGTAAGCGATGAGTATATTTTTGCCGCCGAAGCTAAAAATACCGGTGCTGTAATGACTTTTGTCAACGCAGAGGGTGAAAACGCAAGTTGTATGTTCGAAGGCGCCAATTCTGCTCTTACTGAGCAGGATATTTCAAACGCTGAGCAAGTCATTGCCGAAGCTGATGTATGCCTGATTAATGGACGCCTGCCTCAAGAAACAGTTCTTACCGCGGTTAGAACTGCGACAATTCAGGGAACAAAAAGCATTCTCGATCCTGCCAAGCCAATAGATCACGGCCGTTCAGCAAGAGGTTTACCTATAGAGTATTTCAATGCTGAAGTAATGATTCCTAACCTGTATGAAGCGGCCCAGATTGCCGAACGCTCGGCAGCGAACTACCATGACGCAAAGCTCATTGGCTCGGATATCATTGCGCGTGGTACCAAACATGCAGTAATAACAATGGGCAAGCGAGGCTGTATGGTGGTAAATCGAGAGGGGATGTTTCAGGTTCCTGCATTCGAGATAGAGCTTGTTGATCATACCGGCACCGGCGATGCGTTCGCCGGTGCGTTGGCAGCGTGTTACGCCACCACCAGCGATATCTGCGAAGCGGTAAAATTCGCGTCAGCAGCAGGTGCGCTTGCCTGCACAAAATTCGGGTCTATCGAGGCTATGCCCGCAAAATCCGAGATACTTGAGCTTCTTCAAAAAGACGACACTCTCTGAATTTTCTTGCAAATACCCTTAGCAGTGGTATAATTTGTGTGATTTTTTCGCCAAAAGAGTTGAATGGATGCTCTCATTTACAGGTGCGTTTTCTTGCTGCTGGTCAGGATGATCGGCAAAAGCTAAATGGAGAAAATAATGCAGCCAGGGGATTGTAAAAAAGGATATGCATCTGTTAACTGCGCTGACAGCAAGGTAATATCCCGTCAAATAGAAATTTTGAGCGAAAATGAGCTTCTGTGCAGGCTTTATAAAGCTGTTTCAGAAGTTGTTTTAATTGTCAACAGCCAGCGGCAAATCGTTTTTTTCAATGAGCAGCTCTGCAAACTTGCTGATTTTGATGACACTCAAGAGATTTACGGCAAACGCCCCGGCGAGGCACTGGGGTGCATCCATGCTTTTGAATTACCCGAAGGCTGCGGAGCTACGGAATTCTGTGTAACCTGCGGCGGGGCTAATGCGATAATGGCAAGCGGTCAGGGGTTGTGCAGCTCTCAGGAGTGTAGAATCCTTAGAAAACCCAACAGCGAGGCCGTTGACCTTCTGATAAAAACTACACCACTGGAATTATCAGGCGAGCAATTCAGCATTGTATCTATAACCGATATAAGCCACGAAAAACGCAGGAACGCTTTGGAACGGCTTTTTTTCCATGATTTGCTCAATACCGCCTCGGCGCTTAAAATACTGGCCGAGTTGCTGAATGCCAAAAAAGGCGATGGCCAAGAGTTGTCAAAAGACATTAAGATTACCGTTCGCAGGCTTATGGACGAGATATACTCTCATAAGCAACTTGCCGCGGCTGAGAGTGATGAGCTTACTGTGCGCCCAGTGCCCATTCAATCGCTGGGGCTTCTCAAAGAACGCATAGAATCTTTGAAATATCAGAAAGTAGCCAAAGGCCGTCAAATCATACTGGACCAAAACAGCGACGATGTTACTTTTATAAGCGATCACACTATGCTGGGGCGAGTGCTTGCCAATATGCTTAAGAACGCCCTGGAGGCGTGCAGGCCCGGCCAAAGAGTTACCATAGGATGCAGGCGTAGTAACGGAAATATCGATTTCTGGGTTCATAACCCCGGCTGCATCAACAAAAAAACACAGTTGCAGCTTTTTAAGCGAAGCTTTTCTACAAAAGGCCGAGGTAGAGGGCTCGGCACATACAGTATTAAACTGCTCAGTGAACGGTATCTTAACGGCAATGTAGATTTTATAAGCAACCCGCAACAGGGAACTATTTTTACCGCAAGCTATCCCATAAATGACGGCCAATTGTCAGACAATCTTGAAAACCCGCAAAGAACAAAGCAAAAAGTCTGATGATTAGCTCAAGGCCACACTGTTGCCAAAATTCCAATTTGCCTTTTTGGAAAAATTAACGGCATTTCAACCCAGGTTAACAAGTATCTGTCCCAATCTCTCAAATAACTCTTGATACAATAGCACTCTTGATACAATTCCGAGAATTTGTGAAAATTATGAAAATCTCCGGTTTTTTCGTCTTTTAATCGACAACAGCCGGTTATATTCGTAAAGAACCAAATGTAATACTTTTGGAGTTCATATATGCCGCTGATCGCGATGCGAAATGTTAATTTCAGGTTTTCCGGCCCGTATCTGCTGGCCGAGGCCGATTTTCAGTTGGAAGCCGGCGAAAGGGTCTGCCTTCTGGGCCGTAACGGATGCGGGAAATCTACCTTTCTAAGGCTGCTGCGGGGTCGGCTCACTCCTGAAACCGGCGAAATAATCCGTCAGAATCATTTGCGCATCGGTATGCTCGAGCAAACCGTCGAACAAAAATCTGCACAGACCGTTTTTGATGTAGTGGCACAGGGCCTTGGTCGCGCCGGCAAACTGCTTGCTGAATATCACAGTCTTGCACATAAAAACAAAGAGTCAGACCAAAAAGAAAATTCAATGCTTATTCAACTCGGCAACAAACTTGATCAGGCAGGCGACTGGAATAAACTAAATGTTGCCAAGACAGTTATTTCGCAAATCGGACTTGATCCGGATGCTTCATTCAATCAGCTATCAGCGGGGCTTAAAAGGCGAGTGCTGCTGGCAAAAGCTCTGGCCGCCGAGCCGGATTTACTCATACTTGACGAACCAACAAACCACCTCGACATAGAAGCGATAGGCTGGATGGAGGATTTCCTGCTGAAATTGGGCAAAACACTGCTGTTTGTAACTCACGACAGACGATTTCTTAAAAAGCTGGCCACTCGAATTATCGAGCTCGACCGAGGCAGAATTTTTAGTTATGACTGCGGCTATGAGGAATATCTCAAGCGAAGAGAACAGCACCTGGCCGCGGAAGAAAAACATCGCAAACTATTCGACAAGAAGCTCGCCCAGGAAGAACGCTGGATAAGGCAAGGCGTGCGTGAAAGGCGAAAAAGAAACGAAGGCCGAGTCAAGGCGCTGATTAAGATGCGGCAGCAGCGAGCGCAAAGGCGAAATCTTGAAGGTCTGGCAAACATTCAAATCAACCAGGCCGAAAGATCGGGCGATCTGGTTGTAAAGGCTTCAAAGGTCGATTTTGCCTATGATAACTGCAATACAAAAATTGTCGATCAACTCGATACAATAATAACACGCGGCGACAGAATTGGCATAATCGGTCCTAACGGCAGTGGAAAAACCACCCTGCTAAAACTGCTGCTGGGACACCTTAGCCCCTCGGCCGGCAATGTCAGGCTCGGCAAAAATGTCCAATGTGCCTATTTCGATCAGCTTCACGGCCAGCTTGATTCCGATAAAAGTATCTGGGAAAACATAGGGCAGGGATACGACACCGTAACAATTAACGGTAGAAAAAAACATGTCATATCATATCTTATGGATTTTTTATTTTTGCCGGATAAAGTCAAGATGCCGGTTTCAGATTTATCTGGCGGTGAACGAAACCGTCTCCAGATAGCGAAAATGTTCACTCAGCCGTCTAATGTGCTTGTGCTTGACGAACCGACAAACGACCTGGACATAGAAACACTCGAATTGCTCGAGGAAATGCTAATTGAGTACCCCGGAACCGTGCTGCTGGTCAGTCACGACCGGGTGTTTTTGAATAATGTCGTAACCAGCACTTTAGTCCTGGAAGGCCAAGGGCGAGTTAAAGAATACGCCGGCGGTTATGACGACTGGCTTGCCCAGCGAGCCCCGGCTCCGGACGAAACGAAGCAGAGCAAATCAAACGAATTAAAAAAGGCTAAACAACCTCGCAAAAACCAGAATCAACCCAAAAAGCTAAGCTATATGCAGGCCAGAAAGCTTCAGGAGTTGCCCGATACCATCGAAAAACTCGAAAAGCAGATCGAACTGCTGCACGATAAAATGGCCGAGCCTTCATTCTATAAACAACCGGGCTCGACAATCGCCCGGACAAAATCCCGCGTGGAAAAGCTCCAAAACCAACTCGAGCAAGCCTATGACCAATGGGAAACGCTCGAAGCTCTGAATCCGGATTGATTGTCGTATATTTAAGTGCTTGGACCGCCGCCTTATAGGTTAAAATAAGCGGGTTTAGAGCGGTTTATAGTTTGTTTTAAGCCCTAAGTGCAAACACATGTCCGAGAAACTCTTACTAAGCCATTTATACCTGTCCTGCACTTCGGCTACAATTGTGTAGTTGCGCAGTAACGCAGCTACATTTTTGTAGGAAGATTCGAATCCGGAGTTTTGCACGCAAATTTCTATATTGTCTTAACCGCATTTTTAAGCGTTCAATCCGGTTTTGCTTAAGTTATTCAGATAGAATTGTCTTTGGCACGGCAGTTGCTCAATTATACAGGCAAAGAGCGGTCGCTCGCTCTGTCTGTTAGTAAAGGAATTGAT
This sequence comes from Phycisphaerae bacterium, assembly GCA_003553245.1. GTDB lineage: Bacteria > Planctomycetota > Phycisphaerae > Sedimentisphaerales > Anaerobacaceae > T1Sed10-97. The sequence goes on along the minus strand of PWDX01000208.1, from coordinate 1,955 downwards.
TAAGCTAAAGTTTGGAAAGGCAAATACAATGGGACCAAAAGAATTTTTTGAACTTGCCAAAAGAAACGGCGCGAAGATGATTGATTTGAAATTCGTTGATCTGCTGGGCGCTTGGCAGCACTGTACCTATCCGGTCGAGTCATGGGATGAGTCAACATTTATTGATGGAGTAGGGTTTGACGGCTCATCTATTCGCGGCTGGAGGGGTATTCATATGTCTGACATGCTTGCGGTGCCGGATCCTGAGACAGCAGTGATGGATCCTTTTTTCGCCAAGCCCACAATAAGCGTAACCGCCAATATCGTCGATCCGGTAACAAAAGAGGAGTACACTCGCGACCCTCGTCATGTGGCCCGCAAAGCTACCGAGTATCTCAAAGAAACCGGTATAGCCGACACATGTTTTATAGGCCCGGAGCCGGAGTTTTTCATCTTTGACGAGGTGCGCTATGAACAAAACCAGCACCGTGGTTATTACCAGATAGACTCCAACGAAGGCGCATGGAACACTGCTCGTTTCGAAGAGCCTAACCTGGGATACAAGCCGAGTTTCAAAGGCGGATACTTCCCGGTAAGCCCGACAGATACATATCATGACTTGCGCGGCGAAATGTGCGAAGAGCTGCAGAAGATTGGTATGAGCGTAGAGGCTCACCACCACGAAGTCGCCACTGCCGGCCAGTCGGAAATCGACATAAAGTTTGAAGACATGCTTAGAATGTGCGACTACTTCATGTGGTATAAATACATTATTAAAAATGTAGCTAATCGCAACGGCAAAACAGTAACCTTTATGCCAAAGCCGGTATTTGAGGATAACGGTAGTGGTATGCATACGCATATATCGCTTTGGAAAGACGGCAAGCCTTTGTTCGCCGACTCCGGTTATGCCGGGATGAGCGATATGGGGCTATGGGCGGCAGGCGGAATACTCAAGCATGCCCCGGCAATACTTGCGTTCGGAGCTCCGACCACGAACTCCTATCGCAGGCTTGTGCCCGGCTATGAAGCTCCGGTAAACCTTGTTATGAGTGCTCGAAACCGCTCGGCTGCGGTGAGAATCCCGATGTATTCGGACAGTCCCAAAGCCAAGCGAATAGAGTTCCGCTGTCCGGACGCCACTGCTAACGGTTATCTGGCTTGGCCGGCGATGATGATGGCGGCGCTTGACGGTATTCGCAACAAGATCGACCCCGGCGAACCGCTGGACAGAGATATCTACGAAATGACGGATCTGGAGCTTGCAAATTATCCAAAGACCCCGGCAACGCTTGATGAGGCGGTGGACGCTCTGGAGCAGGATTATAAATTTTTAACGGCAGGCGGCGTGTTCACGGACGATCTGATTGAAACCTGGATTGACTGGAAGCGCAAAAACGAGCTTAATGAGATGGCGCTGAGGCCCCATCCGCATGAGTTTGCGTTGTACTACGATGCCTGATAAGTACAAATGAGTGGGCGTTAGAGGATGACGATTCTCGATTGATTCCTCTATCTACGGACGGGCCTTGAGCCGGGGATTTTCTTCGGCCAAGGCCTTTTTGCAGAAAATGCACAACTATTAGGGAATATGAAATTATAATAAGAATTACTTATTTTGTATATTAGCCGAATATTGCAACCTTTAAGCATTAAAGATGCTATAATATTCAGGCTAAAAATTATTATTCTGCGACGGCAGAAAAGCTCAAGTAAAATGGAAAAGAACTATGGCATTAAAATGGCAAAATCAGGGATTGTATGAGGCTCGGCGTGAGCATGACGCTTGCGGTATTGGGGCGGTTGTAAACATATCAGGGCAGAAGAGCCATAAGATATTAGAGCATGGCCGGGATATTCTGCTAAATCTTCATCATCGCGGTGCTGCCGGTGCAGACGGAGTAACCGGAGATGGTGCGGGGATACTTTTTCAGATACCGCATGAATTTTTTGTCAAACAGTGCGGCGGGTTGGGT
>PWDX01000235.1 GCA_003553245.1 Phycisphaerae bacterium | reverse complement strand
TGCGGCTATGTTAAAAGTTGCGGTGGGTGCAGAGCGAGGGCTTTTGGCATTACAGGCGATTATATGGCAGAGGATCCAATTTGTTCTTACAGGCCGGGTGGATGACTGTGCAACTGACCAAACAAAAGAGCGAACTTTGCCGGATTTTGCAGGACGGTCTTGAAATAGTGCCGGAGCCTTTTAACGCAATTGCGGCTCGGCTTGGCATCTCAGAGCAGCGGGTGCTCGACTGGACAAAAGAATTGCAGGAAAATGGCGTAATTCGGCGAATCAGCGCGGTCATTAACTATCGGGCATTGGGCAGAATAGCGACTCTCGCTGCGGCGAAAGTGGGTGAAGGTAAGCTCGAGTCCGTAGTTAGTGCGGTTAATAATCTGGCCGGAGTGTCACATAACTATCTGCGGGAGCATCCGGTTAATCTATGGTTTACGCTTCAAGCCGACAGCGAGGTCGAGATCGCCCAAACACTCCAAAGGCTTTCGCAAACTCACGATATTGAAGTTTTTAACCTTCCTATGAAGCGGTTTTTTAAGCTGCATGTTCGTTTTGGTGGTTCAGGTAACTCCGAGAAAGAAGCTGATAGCGCGACTCCCGCTAGCGAGATTGTAGAGCTTAATGATTATGAAAAGAAACTGATAAGAAGACTTCAGGGTAATAACGAAATTGTGCCTCGACCTTTTGATAAACTGGCTGATACACCCGGTGAGTGTGAAAGCACTATCAAATCTATTCGTAATCTTATGGACAAAGGTGTTATCCGGCGAATTGGGGCCGTTGTGGATCATCGGAAAATGGGCTTTACGGCAAATGTTATGTTTGTCTGTTATGCGCCTTGTGAAAAAGTGTCTCGCTTGGGACAGGGGCTTGCTGACCTGGAACAGGTAAGTCATTGTTATGAACGGCATACCCAGCCCGGCTGGGATTACAATATTTTCGCTATGATGCACGCAAAAGACATTGCTGATATCAACAGGGCGGTTGATGAGTTTGTCAGCCGTTTTTCGGTAGAGCGGTATGAACTTTTGCCGACTATAGCCGAGCTTAAAAAGAGGCCTGTTCGTCAGAGTCTGTGAGAAGATACCGGATATAGTTTCAATGAAAAACAAAATTAAAAACATAGAGATATTTGAAAACCCACAGAAGCTTTCTGAGCGTGCCGCAGATGAGTTTATCCGCGCTGCAACCAGCGCCATAGAAAAACAGGGACAATTCTTTGTCGCGCTTTCAGGCGGAAAAACCCCGAAAGGATTTATGGTGCTTCTTGGCCAGAGGGAGGATTCGCTGCGCTTGCCCTGGGATCGGATACACATTTTTTGGGCCGACGAGAGAGCTGTGGAACCTGACTCACAGCAGAGCAATTATCGCCTTGCAAAAGATGCGTTTTTGAGCAGTGTTGCGATCCCAAATGAAAACATCCATCGAATGGAAGCAGAGTTGGGTGATTTACCTACCGCTGCGCAAAAATATGAACAGCAGCTTAAAAGTACCCTGCCGAGAGAAAAGGGGTGGATGCCGCGATTTGACCTTGTCTTTCTCGGTATGGGCTCTGACGGCCACACCGCCTCGCTTTTCCCCGGCCAACAGCCTTGCCGTCCAAACGAACTGGTTTGTCCGGTTGAAAACCCCGATACAATAGATCGGCTGACATTTTGTCCGGTTGTACTGAAAGCAGCCGAGAGAATTGTTGTTTTAGTTGCCGGGGGTGAAAAAGCTCGGACGCTTGCAGAAGTGATTACGACCGAGCCTGACGGCTTGAAATACCCGATACATGTCCTCTGGCCGGTGCTTGAGAAAGTTTATTGGTTCGTTGATAAATCCGCGGGCCTTTACATATGATGTGAAACATCGCATTCCCGCCTATCGTATAAAAATCGGTTTTTTTCATAAATTGTGTTACTTTTATGCTTTCTCGAACACCAAATATACAGAAACTGTGTTGGTTTTTGCCATTCTCGCCAAAAACGATAGAATGGCGATGTGCATATTAGCGACAAAAATGACATTCAGGAAAGTTTAGAAGGCGATCATGATGCCTACGCAAGGTTAGTGCGCAGGTATCAATCGTATATAACAGCGATTATGTGGCGTTTTACCCGTGATAAAGCTCAATGTGAAGTTATCGTGCAGGATGTATTTGTTCAGGCCTGGCTGAGCCTGGGCAGCTATGACGGACGGGGTTCGCTTGCGAATTGGCTGGCGACTATCGCCACACGGACCGGGTATAGATTCTGGAAAGATCAGGCCAGACGCAGACAAGAGGTAAATATTTATAATCAACCGGAGCTCATTGATACTGAAAACGCAGATGAAATTGCCCCTGAACGGGCGGCTGACATACTGCACCGACTGTTTCGCCGGCTTAGTCCGCCGGAGAGGCTGGTTATGACATTGATGTATTTCCAGAATTATACCACCAAAGAAATTGCAAAGCGGGTTGGTTGGAGTAATGCCGCCGTTAAAATGAGGGCTTCGCGAGCTCGGAAAAAGTTGCGCAAAATTGCAGTCCGGGAAAATGTTAGGGAGGAATACTAATGGACAGCCTGAAAATTATTGAAAAATTGGCAGGAATTGCTCGTCGAGAGCCAGCGCCTAAGCTCGATGTTTCAGCTGATGTACTTAGGAGGATAACAGAAATACCTTCCGAATCAGTGAGTCTCTTGCCGTTGGATATCTTCGCCGGAGTATCCGCTTTTGCAGCCTCTGTCATAGCATTTTTTTCTACCGGAGGATGGTATTATATAATGGACCCTCTTAGCAGGCTTTTCGTTCCTATCGGGGAGATTCCATTATGGTAGAAAAAGAACAAAATAGACAGCCAAGATATGCAGCAAGGCGGAAAATTGTTTTACAGATAGTTTTGGCTTTGATTATCCTGAGTTCCGGCACAATAATTGGGGCCGGAGCAACCATTTTATTGGAAAAGAACGGGATAATAAGTATTCGGTCTCGCTACAGGCCTGAATCTGCTGAATTAGCTCAAAAATTTCAGCGCAAGTACGGCCTTAATGACGAACAGACGCAACAGGTTGAGGAGATATTTTCGGAAAGCCTGCAATATCGGGAAGCAATTCGTGAGCAGATGATAGAGCAATTGCGTAAAGAACGCGAAAGGCTGGTTGAAAAGATGCGGGAGATTTTGACTGACGAGCAGTTCGACCAATGGCACGAGGATTTCCAGGCCGGAATAGAAAGAATAAGAAGGCGACACGAAAAAAGGTAAAATAGGATGGTAATCAGCAAGATGAACCGGAAAGTATGGATACTTAGTGTTTCGATGCTAACTCTGGCCGCGATCATTATGACAGGGTGCAAATCTCCTGACCGGCACAGAGAGTCGATAGACGCTGTCGGCTCTGCTATTATAACAGAAAAACAGCACGAGGCTTTAGGCAGAGAGTATGACTTTAACATTGAAAAGCCAAGCGACGCTTTCCGGGAGCTGCTCCTTAGCGGACAGAATCTGCCGTATTCGGCAAGGGCAGCTCTTGGTTCAGCCAATCTTGAAAGAATAGAGCATTGGCCCGAAGATGATTATCCTTTTGGCCAGACAAATGAAGAAGCCGCCTCGGATATTGCCCCGGATGAGACGATCGTGATCTCTCTTGTGGATGCTCTGCAGATAGGCGCTGCCAACAGCAGAGATTACCAGCGTCAGAAAGAGGAGGTGTTCCGCTCGGCTCTTTCTCTGGAGCTTCAGCGAAACAATTTCCGCAATATCTTCAGGGGACAGGTGGAAAATATTACTCGCACCGACGGCAGCGGTGATACCAGAACCACCGGCACCGCGACAAGCGGCGATTTCAGTGTAAGACGAAAATTGACCAGTGGTGTTGAACTTACCACGGCTCTTGCTGTTGATCTGGCGCATTTGTTTACATCAGGAGGAGCCACAGCAAGAGGTGTCCAGACCGATGCCAGCATTTCCATACCCCTGCTGCGGGGCGCAGGCAGGCATATAGTTGCCGAGCCGCTAACTCAGGCCGAGCGGGATGTCATATACGCCATATGGGACTTCGAACACTTTAAAAAAGAATACGCTGTAAATGTGGCGAACCGTTATCTTTCGGTGCTACAGCAGCTTGACGAAATTCACAACCGCGAGGCTGACTACCGAAGCCGAGCGACCTCCGCGCGTCGTGTAAGGCGGCTGGCGGATTTTGGAAGAGTTGATGAGATACAGGTTGACCAGGCGATGCAGGATGAACTGCGAGCAAGGCAGCAATGGATATCAGCTAAGCAGCGATATCAGAGCAGCCTCGATGACTTGAAGCAATTCCTTGGCCTGCCGCCGGACGCACTCATAGAGCTCGACCCGGATGAACTTGAAAGACTCGCGGCGCCGGCAATGGATATGCTTGAACAATTGGATGAAATTGAAGCATCCGTTCGTGATGATCAGGAGTCCGTCCCTGCTGATGCACCCATTGAACTTGATCCGCCGGATATGGAACGCGCAGGCCCTTATGAATTGCCTGAAAGCAGAGCCTTGGACCTTGCATTTGAAAACAGACTTGATTTGCGCACTTCAGAGGGAGCTGTCTATGACGCCCAACGGGCAGTAATTATAGCTGCGGACGACTTACGCGGCGAACTTACACTGCTGGGTTCGGCAAATATTGGGCAGGGCAGATCAATAGGTGAACGGGATGACGCCACATTCAGACCCAGAGAAGGACGGTATTCATCATTGCTTACCCTTGATTTGCCATTGGAAAGAACACAAGAGCAAATTGCATATCGAAACAGCTATATTGCTCTTGAAAGAGCCGTCCGAAGTTTGCAGCAGGCCGAGGATGGCATAAAAAGCAGCATACGAAACGCTCTGCGTGACATGCTCGAGGCCAGAGAGAACATTGAAATACAAGCTCGTGCGGTACAAATTGCTGAAAAACGAGTTGACAGTGTATCAATGTTTCTCGATGCCGGACGAGCAGAGATGCGAGATTTACTTGATGCCCAAGATGCGCTTGTAAATGCGCAAAACGCTCTATCCCGTGCTGTGGTAACATATCGAATTTCCGAGTTGGGTATCCAGCGGGATATGGGTGTATTAGAAATTGACGAAAAAGGTTTATGGCAAGAATATCAACCTGGAGATGACGAAAATGTTTAATAAGAAGAATACCACCATCGCTGTCGTGCTGACGCTTGTCGTTGTCGGCGTTATCATCGCAAGTCAGAGACTTTCCAACCGAGGCAGCTCCGGCCTGACAGGTCCCACATTTGAAGTTGAGCGAGGCCCTCTGACTATAAGTGTCATTGAATCCGGCACAATACAGGCAAGAGACCGACATGTTATTCGAAACGAAGTAGAAGGTCGAACATCGATAATATACCTCGTAGCCGAAGGTACTCATGTTCAGGAAGGTGACTTACTGGTCGAGCTTGATGCCAGTGATCTGGAAGACCGTGCTCAGGACCTTGAGATAAGAGTTCAAAACGCCGAAGCAGACCTTATCAGAAGCCAGGAGAATTACGCCATAACAGAAAGCCAGACAGAAAGTGACGTCGAGCTTGCCGAGCTGGATTATGAGTTCGCCAAGCAGGACTACCAGCAATATATCGACGGAGAATATCCCTACGAACTCAAGCAAAGAGAATCTGATATTACTCTTGCAGAAGAAGAATATGCAAGAGCTTTACAGAATATGGAGTGGTCGGAAAAGTTATATGAGGAAAATTATATTTCGCAGACAGAGTTCCAGGGCGATCAATTACAGTCAAAAAGACGCGAACTTGACCTCGAACTGGCACGTGGCAGGCTCGATTTACTAACAGAATTTACATATACGCGAAAGCTTGCCCAGCTTGAAAGCGATATGAACCAAGCAAAGAGTTCACTCGAACGAACACGCCGAAGAGCAAGAGCTGATATGATACAGGCCGAAGCGGAACTAAAAGCCAGAGAAGCTGAGTACAATAACCAGAAAAGACGCTACGACCATGTACAGGACCAGATTAAAAAAACAAAAATATATGCGCCTGCTGATGGAATGGTAATACACGCCACAAGCACCCAGGGCGGTGGAAGGCGAGGAACTCAGGAGCCGCTCGAGGCAGGACATGAAGTCAGAGAGCGAGAGGAGCTTATCCACTTGCCCGCAGGTCAGAGAATGCGAGCGGAGCTAAATGTCCACGAATCGAATCTTGATAAAATCAGCGCCGAAATGCCCGTTGAAATTACTATTGATGCGATGCCGGATGTTACATATTATGGAAAAGTAACCTCGATCGCGCCGCTTCCTGACCCTACGAGTATGTGGCTCAATCCCGACTTGAAAGTTTACCGAACAGATGTGGAAATAGAGGGTAGTGCTGCAAGGTTAAGACCTGGGATGAATTGTCGCGCGGAAATAATTGTCAAGGAATATGACGATGCTGTCTATGTTCCAATCCAGGCCGTGGTGCGTGTTGGCGGCAGGCCTACGGTTTTTCTACACCAAGGCGATGAATTTGTTCCTCATCCCGTTGAGATAGGACTGGATAATAATCGGATGGTACATATTACCGAAGGTCTCGAAGAAGGCCAGCATGTATTACTGAGCCCGCCGCTCGATGTTTCTGCGGTAGTAAGGCGGCCTCGCGAAGTTGAGGAAGAATCTACGGATATTCCTATGCAGCCCTCAACTACCGATGAATCCGATGCACCGCAATCCGGGCAGGATCAGCCCCGGCGTCAAAGACCAGATGGGGCTCAAAGGCAGGGCGGCCAGGGAGGCGGACAAGGCAGCCGCAGGCCAGTCGAGTAAAAAGATAAACAGCTAACGGATTTCGCAGATGGCAACAGAAAATAATACTATAGCCACATTTTCGGATATCTATAAAATCTACGAGATGGGAACGCACCAGGTAAAAGCTCTAAATGGTGTCTCGGTGTCATTCCATCAGGGAGATTTTTGGGCAATTATGGGACCCAGTGGTTCCGGAAAAAGCACTATGATGAACATCCTGGGCTGCCTTGACAGACCGACCGCAGGCAAATACCTGCTCAAGCACGAGGATGTAAGCCAAATGGAAGATGACCCTCTAAGCGATGTCCGTCTTAAGTATCTGGGTTTTATATTCCAGAGTTTTAATCTTATAGCCCAGCTAACCGTCCAGAGAAACATAGAATTACCGCTTTACTATCTTGGCTGGGACGGTGATAAAAGTGCCGAACGGGCAATAGAGCTTGCTGAAAAAGTTGGTCTTTCTAAGCATCTCGATCATCGGCCAACCCAGTTGTCAGGCGGTCAGATGCAAAGAGTTGCCGTAGCAAGAGCGTTGGCCAATAACCCTCAGATCATATTGGCCGATGAGCCTACAGGGAACCTTGACAGTGTTACGGGCAAACAGATTATGGAGATGTTGCGAATTCTAAATGAAGAGGGAAAAACCATAATAATGGTAACCCACGAGCCGCATATCGCCGCATATGCTCGCAAAAGAATGCACATGCAAGACGGGCTTATAACAAAAATTGAAGAAAGCTGAAAATGCAAGAGCCAAAAATAATAAGAAATATACGCATCGGCATTGAAAATCTATTATTGCATAAGATGCGCTCCTTTCTGACAATGCTTGGTGTTGTCTTCGGAGTCGGAAGCGTTGTCGCAATGCTTGCTGTCGGAGAAGGCGCGTCCCTTGAAGCCCTTGAACAGATCAGAAAACTCGGCAGCACCAACATAATAATATCATCACAAAAACCTGTCGAAGATGATGCCGCCGGAACCCAGCGAGTAAGGATGAGTATCTATGGCCTGAAATATCTTGATTATGCGAGAATTAACGAGAGTTTTAGCGATATTGAAAAAATTGCACCGGTAAAACTGTTGCGACAGGAATCACGGCTGGGAACCCGGCAGCTCGAATTGAGGGTTGTTGGTACTACTCCTGAATGGTTTGAGCTTGTGCCTCGC
>PWDX01000161.1 GCA_003553245.1 Phycisphaerae bacterium | reverse complement strand
CGGATAAGTGATTTTCCGAAGATACTGCCGGGCGATTCTGGAGTAGCACCCAGCGATTTTAAGCTTGTAATAAAAACTGCACTGCTGGTGCTGCTGCCGGCATTTTTCTTTATCCGCATGTATTCCTACATTGGCCTGGCACTGCCGCTCAAGCCGCCGCAGATAGCGGGCAATGAGCTTGCCGGCTGGCTGATATATCAACTGCTGTATGTTGCGGTGCCGGAGGAAATATTCTTCCGCGGCTTCATACAGAAAAACACCGGCGCCTTTCTTGTCAGCCGGACACACAAGCCGCAATTAGCAGCCCTCTCAGCTATCGTAATGAGTTCAGCGGTATTTGCACTTGCCCATATAATCATTACAGCCAACCCCGCCGCCGGAATAACTTTCCTGCCGGCAATAATGTTTGGGTGGCTCTATTTCAAAACCGGAACACTCGCGGTACCAATACTGATGCACTTTGCAGCTAATGTTTTCTATATGCTGGTACTGTAAATCAGGCTATAACAGTAATAATGGCGGCTTTTATTTTTTGCTGCAGCAGAATGAGGCAGATTTGCCGGAATTCAACCATGATTTTTTGCTGTTTTGGCTATTCAGCAAGTTCTACATAAACCACTTTTAGTGCTGAACTTTAAAAAAACGGCACTATATTTTATGCCCGACGACGGCAATACCCAGTTCATCAGCAAGTGCTATCGTCTGCGGCTTGTCAATTAGGATAGTCCTGCCCGCTTCGACAACCAGGCACCTGCCGCCGTGTTTGTTCATATCTTTTATAGTATCAGGCCCGACACACGGAACATCGAACCGCACATCCTGTTGCGGCTTGGCGGATTTTAACAGCGTCCAGCCACCACTGCGGCAAAGCTGTCCGGCACGCTCTATCATAGCGGCAGTGCCCTCGATTGCCTCAACCGCGATAACCTCGCGTTCCTTTACAACAAGTGCCTGGCCTATGTCCATCTCTCCGAGCTTCCTGACCATCGGCCAGCCGAATTCGATATCGGCTTTGACCGAAGCAGCAGGCTGACGAGCAGTCATAACACCTTCATCGGCCAGATGCTCTTTACAGTATGTTGTCGAGTTTTCCACAATAAGACCTCCACTTGCAAGTTCGTCAACCAATGCCGTAAGCAGCATATCAGTTTGTTTTGACTTGTTTCTAAGCCGCCAGTAATAAATGCGAAACGCTCGCCAGTCCGGTATGTATTTGACGATTCGCCACGGCGTAAAAAGACTCGCCTTAGCTACTCGTCCAACCATCACCGTACGCCGAACACCGTGACGACGCAGTTTTCGTATCCAGCTGCCCGGCCTGGCAACGGGAACTTCGTAAAATATATCGACTATATCGGCAAGCTCGCCTGCTGCGTTATCGGCAATGCCGGCACAGATAACTTTCAGCCCCGCCGCTTTGGCGCCCTGGGCCACCATAAACGGAAGTCTGCCCTGCCCCGCTATCAATCCGATGATATTAGAGTCATCCATATCAAAACCGGCCGAGCGAGGTCAAAGTCACTGGCCGTGTCCTTTATCAACAACTGTCTGCTCGGAATTTTCCAGCCGGGCAAACTGCTTTTGCAGCTTTCTGATTTCCTTACGCATTTCCGGCAAATACTGGAACATGCTGTACGCTCGCCGAGCGCGCGAAGCATCTACCGCCGGTGCGCCCAGGACGATTTGCCTGGAAGGGACATCGTTGATTACGCCCGACTGAGCCCCGATCTGCACCATATCACCGATTTTTATATGTCCCACAACGCCGACCTGCCCACCAATAACACAGTGATGGCCAATATTTACCGAACCGGCCAGACCTGCCTGAGCGACTATCAAACAGTGCTGACCGACTTTCGTCCCGTGACCTACCGCTACAAGATCACCTATTTTCGTTCCTTGGCCTATAACCGTATCATCTATAGTGCCTCGTTCTATAGTACAATTGGCGCCGATTTCTACTTCATCCTCTATCACTGCCTTACCAATATGCGGCAATTTGAAATGTTTATGACCCTGCCGAGCAAACCCGAAACCGTCGCCGCCGATTGTCGTATTGGCGTGGATTATGACTCGGCTGCCTATCCGGCAATCTTCATAAACCGCTGCGCTGGCGTGCAAGACACAATCATCACCGATTTGCGTTCCGGGACCAATATATACACCCGGATAAAGCACACACCTGTCACCGATTTTCACATCCTCGCAAACCGTTACGAACTCACTTATATCGCAATCGGCGCCAATTTTGGCTGATTCGGCAATAAAAGCCTTCTCGCTGATACCGGTTTTGCGATGTTTACGATAACCGTGCAATAGCACCATAATCCGTCCGAAAGCATAGTAGGGGTCATCAACTCGCAGCAAGGCGGCCCTGGTTTCAACCTGGCAGTCCTTGTCAACCACAACCGCTGAGGCTTTCGTACCGGCAAGGTACTTCTCATACCGTTTGTTTGCCAGAAAACTGATATCACCCGGCCCTGCCTGCTCAAGCGTAGCAGCAGAGCCAATAGTTATATCGCCGTCGCCGACAACAACCGCTGAGACATGATCGGCAAGTTCCTTTAATAACCTGGTTACCATAAACATCCTCTGTTACAGGTAAAGGCCGCAATTTCCGCGACGATGGGTAATCGTATATTATTCTCCCAGCTTGAAAATACCTGCTTTTATGGAGAAAACGCACTATGAACACAAATAATATGCCGAAAAGGCACTGTGTTGTCAAAGGAAAAACCGCCGAACAATAGGCGCTCTGAAGTGATTAGCTGCACAGCGGACATCTGTCCTGCTGAAAAAATCGGGGCGAGAGGACTTGAACCTCCGACCTCATGACCCCCAGTCATGCGCGCTAGCCAAACTGCGCCACGCCCCGAAACACAATATTCTATAAAAAATCAACCAACACTGCAAATTTTTTCTGATTTTTAAAAAAATCTCGCAAAACCCTTGACAAGTTAGTCGCAGCTAACTATATTCCAGGATATGAGTAAAACAATGACCGCAAAAAATAAACCGACGCAAAAGCTCAGTGCATCCCTCGAGGACTACCTCGAGGCAATTTACAATCTTCAGGCTGACGGCGAGCAGGCAAGAAGCAAGGATATCGCCGAAAACCTGGATGTCTCGCGAGCTTCGGTTACCGGCGCGCTTAGGCTGTTAAAACAAAAGCAATTGGTTAATTACCAGCCCTATGACGCTGTTACACTGACAAACGCCGGAAAAGACGCAGCCGCCGAGGTCGCAAGAAGACATAATGTATTAAAATATTTTCTGATAAAAATCCTCGGAGTGCAGCCGGAGGCGGCACAAATCGCAGCATGCAAAACCGAGCACACCCTCGGTGCTGAAACATTTGCGAAACTTCTGGCGTTTACTGAGTTTGTCAGAGAAAAACAAAAGCAGGGACAGGACCTGGCAGGGCAATTCGAAAAATTCTGCCAAAAAGAAAAGGCAAAAAAGAATGTCGATACAAAAGGATAAAAACATAAAGGACGAAACTATGCCTCTGACACAAATAAAAGAGGGCAGGACAGTTCGGCTGGTCAGTATAGAATCCGGCTACGGCCTGAAAAATCGTCTCGCATCTATGGGCGTCAGGCCGCAAACTGAATTTACCGTAATAAACAACCACCATCCCGGCCCCTTTATGATTACTGTAAAGGGCTGCAAAATGATGCTCGGAAGAGGCGTTGCGGATAAACTGATGGTGCTGCAACTCAACAGCGAAAACCAATAATAGATTTTTTTAAAGTAAAAGTTCGCCAAGCCTAACTTGGAGATAAAATCAAAATGAAAAAAATAAATGTCGCTTTGGCTGGAAACCCAAACAGCGGAAAAAGTACAATATTCAATATGCTTACCGGAGGCCGACAGAAAGTCGGTAACTACCCCGGCGTAACCGTCGAAATTAAAGAAGGCAAAGCCCGCAGAGACGACTATGAAATAAATTTCATAGACCTGCCCGGCACATACAGCCTGACCGCCTACACCCTCGAAGAGCGCGTCGCCAGAGACTTCATCATCAACAAACACCCCGATGTCGTCGTTGATATAATTGACGCATCGAATGTCGAACGAAGCCTGTACCTGGCAACCCAGCTTATGGAGATGCAGGTGCCGCTGGTACTGGTCTTTAATATGAGTGACATAGCCCAGCGTAGAGGTCTGCTCTTCGATCTCGAACAGCTTTCAAAACTGCTCGAAGTGCCGATCGTCTCGACCACCGGCAACAAAGGCCTCGGCAAACAGCAGCTTTTCGAAGCCATCAAAAAAATCGTCGAAGAACCCCCACAGCATATCCGACAAGCAAACTTCGGGACGGAAATAGAACAATACATTGAACAGCTAAAACCGAAAATAGAGCAAAAGTACCCCGAATTAACCGCCAAATGCCCGAGCCGATGGCTTGCAGCCAAAATGCTCGAACAGGACGAAGAAATCCTGAAAAAAATCACCGACCCGCAGATAAACCAACAGGCCCAGACAGCCATACAAAAAATAAAAGGTCTGCTCGGCGAAATGCCCGAAATGATTATGGCCGACCACCGTTACGGCTTCATCTCAGGAGCCTGCCAGGAAACCGTTAAAACAACTGCCGAATTACGGCATGAATTCAGCGATACAATCGATGCCGTAGTAACAAATCGTTATCTGGGACTGCCCATATTCATCGGACTAATGTATCTGGTTTTTGAGCTGGTTTTCAGGCTCGGGGAATATCCTATGGACTGGCTGGAGGGCTTTTTTGGATTCCTTGGAGCGGGCGTGGAAAACCTTTGGCCGGAAGGTTCGATGCCCTGGCTTAAGTCGCTGGTCAGTGAGGGAATAATTGGCGGCGTAGGTGAGGTCATAGTGTTTTTGCCAAATATATTACTTTTGTTCCTGGCGATAGCTATGCTTGAAGGAACGGGGTATATGGCAAGGGCTGCATTCGTAATGGACAAGCTCATGCACAAGATCGGACTGCACGGAAAGAGCTTTATACCAATGCTTATAGGATTTGGCTGTTCCATTCCGGCAATTATGGGGACGAGAATACTCGAGGACCGCAGAAATCGCCTTACAACAATAATGGTCATCCCTCTTATGAGCTGCTTTGCAAAATTTACGGTTTATGCCCTGCTCATACCGGCATTTTTCCCGGTGCAATGGCGAGGGACAATGTTCTGGGTGATATATCTGATTGGGATACTACTGGGCATTCTCAGTGCCAGAATCCTGCGCTCTACCGTATTAAAAGGAGAAGATATCCCCTTCGTTATGGAACTTCCGCCTTACAGGATGCCGACCGCTAAGGCTATGCTGATGCAGATGTGGACCCGTGCCTGGCTGTACATTAAAAAGGCAGGGACAATTATATTGGCAATATCGATTCTTCTATGGGTCGGTATGAACTTCCCCAGGCCGGATATCGAACATACTTCAAGCCCTCAGCTCACACAACAGCAGATAAAGCAACTTGAGCTTGAGCACTCTGTTGTAGGGCGGATCGGCGGCGCCATGGAGCCCGCCATTAAGCCGCTGGGGTTTGACCGAAATATCGGAATAGCAATGATCGGAGCCCTGGCTGCCAAGGAAGTATTTGTCTCACAAATGGCAATAGTATATGCCGTTGAAGAAGACGCAAAAGAAATGAGTCTGAGAGAGCAGCTCAGGCGAGATTATTCGCCTCTGGTCGGATTTGCAATAATGCTTTTCTGCCTGATAAGTGCGCCATGCATTGCGACGATAGCGGTAACAAAACACGAAACAAACTCATGGAGATGGGCGGGGCTTCAGTTTTTTGGACTCACAGCAATGGCGTATGTAATAACACTGCTGTTTTACCAGATAGGAAGCCTGTTTATCTGAAAAACCGTGAGTGAAAGCACTATACTAAGGATCCAATAATGAACAATAAAGCAAAACACATACATATCCGGGGATTCACACTAATAGAATTACTGGTCGTAATAAGTATAATAGCACTGCTCATGGGAATTCTTTTGCCTACCCTGAATAGAGCAAGGGAGCTTGCCCGCGGGACAGTGTGCATGGCCAATGTCCGACGCCTTGGAATCGCCTGCTTTATGTACACCAGTGAGCATGGCGAATTTCCACCGATGCGAGTGGGTGATCCTTCTTATGTAAATCGTTACGGCAGAACAAGACCAAGATGGCAATGGTATTTTGACCATGGCATCGGCCCCGTAATTGATCCGGAGCCGTATCGCGGCGAGAGTTTTTCAGACGCAGACACGCTTATTATGACAAACGACTACTTTATATGCCCGTCGTTTAATCATCCCGAATATGATGTTAGAGATATCAGAAATGGCTCCTACGGCTATAATTGGCAATACCTGGGTAACTCCCGAATGACAAATAACCAATATCACAATTTTCCGGTATCGCTAAATAGTGTCCGAAATCCCAGCCAAACCGCATTAATCGGAGACAGCCGCGGCGGAGATATTCCTCACGGAGGTCATTCTTACACTCTTGACCCGCCAAAACTGGCTACGGAGGTCGGGGCGAGGCGACACGGCCCTAGTAGAGCAGCTATTGAACATTCACCGGCGGCGGCAAGGCACAATAATTATACTAATATATCTTTTGTTGACGGCCATGCCCAACAAATGACGCTACAGGAGCTTGGTTATGTGCTTGATGAAGATGGCATCGTAATACCTGACCATCCCGAAGGCAGCAATCAGTTATGGAGAGCGTCACGATAAATAAGTCGTAAAATCTATAGCTCAACAGCATGTAGGCCAATATGTATTTTTAAGATAATTTTGGCGCTATGGCTTGGATAATTATGGATGAAACCGAGAACACAACCAGAAAAATGACCAACTTTATTCACACGAAGAATTGACAGTCCTGAGTGTTTTTGCTAAATATTGTAAGCGATACTTTTAAGCAAGGAAACGGAATCCTCATTCAAATGGCAAATGTAATGAAAAAAGCATTAACGGTAGCTATTCTTATATGCTTTACCGCTACGGGCATTGGGATGATGTTGTATTTACATCAGCTTTACTGCCCTCATTACATTGCCGCGCAAGACAACCCTGACGAACAGCAGCAAAACGGCGAACACGGCAGCGAAGATTGCGCCGTCTGTCAAGTATTGTCAACCTCAAAATTAAAAGCGACAACAACGCAGCCGACGCTTCTTTCGTTGCCAAGTTCCAGCTATATATTGCAATTCAACTGCGAAACAGCATCTGAGCTAACCATATCAGTACAACTTCACCCTCGCGCTCCGCCTCTTACACTGCTTTCATAGTCTTATCTTTCACTGTTTGCGCAAACTGCCGCGCAGATATTGGTGGCCGTTATTTTTGCTAAAGACTCATTTGGCGCAAGCCTAAATACAATCGAATTAATTCTGCGTAAACAGTTTATTTAGCATTGCGATGCTCCATTAGATTCTATTTCAAAGAGCAGCTAAATCACTGAAATTTTATGATCGAAAGGATTCAAAAGTGTTACGAAAAACATTTTACTTATCATTTATTATATTGGTTGGGTTTACTTGCTCCAACGCCAACGCCGATGATATAAGGCACGAAATTGAACAGCTTAAGGCAAGAATAACTGAGCTTGAAAAAAAGCTCGCAGAGGACAAGGACGCAGAGCCCGAAGCCGAGCTTTCTCTGGACGAAGCACTTGACCAGGCTCGACAGGAGCAACAACCCGACGAACCTGAACCGGATGAATTTGATTACACCCTTGAGGAAACTCTTGCTCAGGCTCAGCCCGAACAGCCTGAACCGTTTTCACCCGGGCAGTTGGATTTTGCAGCAGGCTCCCAGCAGGCAATGTGGCAGAGTATGAACCCCGAAATCAGCGTTGTCTTTGACGGCAATTTCTCTGCTGGCGATAAGCTGGAAGACATCTTTGAAAACATACGAGGTTTCGGAGCCGGGCCCGAATTTGAAAAAGGCTTCAACCTTCGTGATGTGGAACTGCATGTGGCAGCAGATGTTGACCCCTATTTCACAGCTTTCGCTACTTTTGAATTTAATGAAGAGGAGGCATTAGTTGAAGAGGCTGTAATAAGAGACACTTTCCTGCCATGGGGTTTGCAGCTTCAGGCAGGTAGATTCTTAAGCAACATTGGCCGAATAAATGTCCAGCATGCCCATGACTGGGACTTTGTTGACAGGCCCCTGGTCAATCGGCTTATGTTTGACGGCTCTTTGGATGATATCGGAGCTCAACTCTCGTGGCTGTTGCCCACCGAACAATATGCTATGGCCGGTATAGAAGTTTTCCAGGGCGATAATGATGGAACATTCAATTATATAGGTGACCGGATAGCCGATCACAGTGGACCAAGAGCCGTGACCGGATGGTTCAAATACAGCCCAGATACACCAGCAAACCACGAAACACAATTCGGAACATTCGCCGGCTATGGCAGACATCAGGAAGAATACGACTTGAGACTGGTTGACGGCTACAGCACATTCCTTGGATTCGACGCCGTCTATAAATACCGCAGGCCAGGCCAGCACTACGGCCACGGCAATGTCACGTTCGAAGGCGAATATATCTACCGATGGCAGGACCTGGATTATGTCTCAGCGAGAGACACCACCGGAGATGATTTTTCACAAACTCACCCTCTGGTCGGCCAGACCCAGGAAAACCGACAGGATGGATATTATCTACAGGGAGCTTACGGGTTCGCACCTCGATGGAGAGCCGGCCTGAGATGGGATCATGTCGGACTGACAAATCATACGAATCTGCACGACGGAAGGGACGATTTTGGCGAAAGTTACCGAGCCGCCGCTATGGTCGATTTTACACCAACAGAGTTCTCGCGTTTCAGAGTCCAGGGCGGACGGGGCAGTTATGACACTTACGGCGGCAGAGAAAAAGCCTGGGACCTCTTCTTCCAGCTAATTGTCTCGATAGGCCCCCACGGAGCGCACGAATTCTAAAAATCACAAACACGAAAGAAATCGTAAACCTAAATCACAGGAGTCACAAATGAGACTAAAAAAACTTTTCAATATCTACGGTCTGACCGCTGCCTTTGGTTTGTTTGCCATTCTGGCGCTGACCACCGCATCAGCGGATGCCTCCGACTTGAACATCGTAACAACCACAACGGATCTGGCGTCAATCGCTCAATACATAGTTGGTGACAAAGGACAGGCAACACCGATTTGTGCCGGCGAAGACGACCCGCACTTCCTCGAAGCAGCACCAAGTTATGTTATGCGAGCAAGAAGAGCCGACCTCTGGATAAGGGTGGGAATGTCGCTGGAAATCGGCTGGGAACGACCCGTAATCGACGGCTCACGAAACCGCAACATACGACCGGGACAACCAGGCCACCTCGACGCTTCGCAGAATATCCTGAGAATCGAAGTGCCTACCGAACGCGTAACGCCTGCTATGGGTGATGTCCATCCCGAAGGAAATCCGCACTACCAAACAGACCCGCTAAATGGAAGAATAGTAGCCGAAACCATCGCCGAAAGACTCAAAAGGATAGCCCCTGAACATTCCCAGACATTTCAGGAAAACCTCGAACGGTTCAAGAATGAACTGGACGAAAGAACATTCGGCGCCGAACTCGTTGACGAACTTGGCGGTGATAGATTATGGGCGCTGGTGCTAAATGACAATCTTGATTCCTACCTCGCTCAGAACCAGTTAGAAGACCAACTCGGCGGCTGGAAAGCGAAGATGCGACCCCATCGCGGCCAAAAGCTCGTCACATACCATAAAAACTGGGGTTACTTCGCAAAACGCTTCGGCCTCGAAATAGTAACGGAACTCGAACCCAAGCCCGGCATCCCCCCGAGCCCAACACATCTTTCCAGTGTCGTAAATACTGTAAATGATCAAAATATAAAGGCTATAATAATGGCTCCGTTCTACAGCAGACGCGCCGCAGACTTCGTAGCAGAACGAACCGAAGCAAGCGTATATGTCTGTCCGTTATCCGTGCCGGGAACAGAACCCGGCCCAAACGGATATTTTGAATTGATCGACACGATAGCACAAACTTTCTCAACAGCGCTGGAAGGATAGCTCGTCGCAAAGACAAAAATCCTGACAACGATTTTTTAAAAATTATTCATTGCTAATGAAAAAACAACCAATAATAAAATGTCAGAATGTCACGCTTGCCTACGGCAGCCAGACAGTGCTGAAAAATGTACAACTCGACATACCGCCGGGAGTTTTTCTCCCCTTTGTAGGCCCAAACGGAGCCGGCAAAACAACGCTTCTCCGCGCCCTGTTAGGCCTGGTCAGACCGAAAAGCGGCCAGATAATAACACCCTTTGCCCAAAAAGCTCCCGGCTATGTCCCCCAGTATAAGGTAATAGACCCTATTTACCCTGTCTCGGTAAAACACATAGTCAAAATGGGACTCTACCCCGAACTTCAGTGGTGGCGCAGACCGTCACAATCACACAAACAAAGAATAGACGAAGCACTCGAAAAATACTCACTTACCCAGCACGCCGATAAAACATTCGATTGCCTCTCCGGCGGAATGAAGCAAAAAGTAATGCTCGCAAGAGCCTTCGCAAGCGGCGCAGAAGTCTTCATTATGGACGAGCCTACATCAGAACTCGACGACGCCGCACAGCACGAAGTCCTCGAACATTTATTCGACCTGACAAAAAAACACAAAAAAACCGTCCTCCTGGCACACCACGGAATAGACAACCTCGTAAAATGGTCACAAGACATCTGTATCGTCGAACACGGCCAGGCCGCCGTTGTCCCAACATCCGAAATTTACCCAAGAGGCTCCTGGCTAAAGAAAATCAAAGCAAAAAGGGCACACGCCTATGAATAATGTAAGTATGCTGCTGGAAAACTTCCCACACGCCGTCGCAGGCGGATTCATCATCGCCGCCGCCTGTTCAATTCTCGGCGTCTTTGTCATATTAAAACGCGTCGTATTCATCGGCGTCGCACTCTCACAGGTCGCCGCCGCCGGAGTCGCCGTCTCATTCGTAATGGCAATACACCCATACATCGGAGCCGCCCTGCTGACGCTCGTAACCGTAATACTGCTGAGCTATCCCTTCGAATCACACAGAATCTCACGCGACGCCATACTCGGAATAATTTTCGTCGTAGCCTCGGCCCTTAGCATCCTCATCGTCTCAAAAAGCGGCTTCGGCCTCCACGAAGTCCAGGCGCTGCTATACGGAGACCTTATCTTCACCACGCCCCACGACCTGATAGTCATTATCTCAGTCCTGATACCCGTTGTGCTATATCTCCTGATGTTCCTCAGACCGACAGTTTACACTTTCATCGACAGAGAAGCCGCAAAAGTCCTGAAAGTAAAAACCTCGCTATGGGAGTTCCTCTTTTTCGTTGCGCTCGGCCTGACAGTTTCAGTCTCTTCCAGAACCGCCGGCGCATTGCTGGTATTCTGCTACCTTGTAGTAGCAAGCTCAGCCGGGCTGATGTTAAGCAGAAGACTCGGCCTCGTCCTCATCATCTCCACAATAGCGGCCTTCATAGCCACATTCACCGGAATGTATCTGGCCGTAGGCTACGACTTGCCCACAAACCACACCATCGCCGCATCAACCTGCCTGCTGTTCGCGATAGCCTGCCTGCCCACACTAATATCCTGGCTAAAAACAACCGTCCCCACCCCCCTGTCATCCCGCACCTGATACCCGGCCTAACCCCCCGCACGCCAGTCCGAACGGCAAAAGTTGTCATGCCGGACTCGATCCGGCATCTACAAAGCCCCTGCTTTTTTAACTCCTCCCCTGCCAAGGGGGGGTGGCCGCAAGGCCGGAGGGGTATTTTTTCAGCCGTGGCGAAGCCGCTTCAACAATCTGATACCGGAATTCTGATTTCGAAAATCTAAGCGAATTTCGCGCTAAATTCGCGCCCAAATCTTGTATTTTTTTGCGCAAAACTACCGAAAGCTACCAAAACCAGCCCCAAACATACCAAAACTTACCGCTTTTTCCCTTGCCTATTTTACCCAGACCACAAAGACCAACCCCACTAAAATCACAAAACCCGGTTTTTAGCTCAAAAACACCGTTTAGACAACACCATGATCCAGCATAGTATCTGCAACTTTCGTAAAACCTGCAATATTTGCACCTGCAACGAGATTGTCTTTCACGCCAAACTCCTCACAAGCCTGCTCGCACTGGCTGTGAATCGCTTTCATGATACCCTGTAGCTTGGCGTCAACTTCTTCCCTGCTCCAGCTAAGCCGCATCGAATTCTGCGACATTTCCAAACCGGAAACCGCCACGCCGCCCGCATTTGCCGCTTTGCCCGGGCCGAAAAGAATCTTAGCGTCAAGAAATATATCAACACCCTCCGGCATAGTAGGCATATTCGCACCCTCAGATACGAGCTTACAGCCGTTCTTAACCAGCGTCTCAGCGTCGGCCTTTGAGATTTCATTCTGTGTCGCTGATGGAAACGAACAATCGCATTTTACCGACCACGGATTTTTACCCGCCATATATTCAACGCCTTTGAATTTCTCAGCGTATTCCTTAATCCTGCCTCTGCGGACATTTTTAAGCTCCATCACATACGCCAGCTTTTGAGAATCAATCCCCGCCGGATCATAAATCGTCCCGCTGGAATCGCTCAAAGTTACAGCCTTGCCGCCAAACTCGTTAATTTTCTCAATGGTGTACTGCGCTACATTACCGCTGCCGCTTACAGAGCAGACTTTACCATCCAGACTATCGCCCTTGCTCTTGAGCATTTCCTGCGCGAAATATACCGAGCCGTAACCGGTGGCCTCAGTCCTTATCAGAGAACCGCCCCAATTCAGCCCTTTCCCGGTCAGCACGCCGGTAAATTCATTTCTGATTCGCTTATACTGGCCGAACATGTAGCCGACTTCCCGCGCACCGACACCAATGTCACCGGCAGGAACATCAGTATCCGGCCCTATGTGCCTTTGCAGCTCCGTCATAAAAGACTGACAGAAACGCATAACCTCGGCGTCAGATTTTCCCTTCGGATCGAAATCCGACCCACCTTTGCCGCCGCCCATAGGCAGCGTCGTAAGCGAGTTCTTGAAAATCTGCTCAAAGCCCAGAAACTTTATAATCCCAAGATAAACGCTCGGATGAAATCTGATGCCGCCTTTGTATGGCCCAAGAGCACCGTTAAACTCAACGCGAAAACCGCGATTGACCTGCACTCCGCCTCTGTCATCCTGCCACGGCACGCGGAACATTATCACCCTTTCCGGCTCAACAATTCTGCCGAGGATATTGGCTTCTGTGTATTCCGGCCGCTGCTCAATCACCGGCTCAATGCTTTCCAGAACTTCTTTTACGGCCTGGTGAAACTCGGCTTCCCCCGGATTGCGTTTTACCACCTGCTCAAATACGCTCTCAATTGTTTTTTTCGCTGACATAAAATTTCCTCTATTCTACGGTTTAATATTTTTCTTACTGACAGGTAAAATTCTCGATTGACACCAAAAGTAGCAAAATTAGCGAATTCGACTGGAAAAAGCAACATCAAAAGGTTAATATCTAATATTAACAAAATTTATACTAATTTGGGCTTTACTGATATGTCTGATTACAATTTCAGCACCGGCCTGAAGGGGCTGGACACTGCGCTAAAAGGGTTGCGAACCGGCGACAATGTCGTCTGGCAGGTGGATTCGGTTGAGGATTATATTCCGTTTGTCCGGCCATATTGCGATTACAACATTAAAAACGGCATTGATACTATTTATATCCGCTTTGCCCGACACAAACCGCTTTTGCAGAAAGAAGATGCTACAGCGGTGTATGAACTTAATGCCGCGTTGGGTTTTGAGGATTTTATCACAAAAATTCACGCAATTATCGCCAAACACGGCTTGGGTTGCTGCTATCTGTTCGACTGCCTAAGCGACCTTGCCGCGGACTGGTACAGCGACCGAATGCTGGGTAATTTCTTTTCACTGACCTGCCCATATCTGTATCGAATGGACCCAATCGCTTATTTCGCGATCCTGAGAAACCGCCACAGCTTTCACGCCACCAGCCCAATAGTCAGCGTAACTCAGCTGTTTCTGGATATCTATAACCATCAGGAGCAGTTATATGTTCACCCGATAAAAGTTGCCGGCAGATATTCCTCAACAATGAATACTCTGCATTTATGGCAGGCAGATGAATTCCCGGCTGTGCGAACAAGCGGCCCTACTACTGAAATTCTTACTGAAAAGCCGTGGTCAAGGCTCGATTCAGCCAGTTTGATGAACGGCTACTGGAGCAGGACTTTCGCACAGGCAGAACAGGCACAAGCCGACTACTCCGCCGGTCGAATCGACAAAATCCAGGCCGAGCAATGGCGTGATAGGCTTTTGCGGATGGTTGTTTCGCGAGAGCCGAAAGTTCTGGAAATGGCAAAAAAGTACCTGACCCTCGAGGATGTCCTAGCAATACGAAGGCGTATGGTAGGCACCGGACTGATCGGCGGCAAAAGTGATGGGATGCTACTTGCGCGAGCGATTCTTCGCCAGGCCGATGAGAAATGGAACAAACTGCTTGAGCCGCACGATTCTTTTTATATAGGCTCGGATGTTTTTTACACCTTTCTGGTGCAAAACGACATATGGTGGTATCGTCAGCAGCAGCGCGATAAAGAAGGGTTCCTCAAAGACATTGACCAGGCCAGGCAGCAGATACTGACAGGTGAGTTTCCCGATTATATTATAAAGCAATTTATTGATGTTCTGGATTATTTCGGGCAGTGGCCTATTATAGTCCGCTCCAGTTCGCTGATGGAGGACCATTTCGGCAATATCTTCGCCGGCAAATATGACAGCGTTTTCTGCGTAAATCAGGGCGACCGGCAGCAACGACTTGACGAGTTTATTGACGCGATTCGCCACATATACGCAAGCACAATGAGCAAAGAAGCACTGACCTACAGGGCGCAGCGAGGCCTGCTTGACAAAGACGAGCAAATGGCTCTGCTTATCCAGCGGGTAAGCGGAGTAAATTACGGCAGTTTGTTTTTCCCGCAGGCGGCGGGAGTAGGTTTTTCATTTAACCCGTATGTTTGGGATGAACAGGTTGACCCGGAGGCGGGAATGCTTCGACTTGTGTTCGGTCTGGGCACTCGCGCGGTTAATCGCGCTGATGATGATTATACTCGAATCGTGGCGTTGAACATACCGCAAAAAAAACCGACGGCAGACTTAGAAGGCAACGGCCATACACAGCGAAAAGTAGATGCTCTTGATATGCAAAGAAGCTCTTTTGAGTCGTTTTCATTTGAAGATATCGCCGGGCAATGTCCCGGCCTGCCCCTCGATATGTTTGCTGAAAAAGACACCGAACTGTTAAGACGCGCAAGGCAGCATAATGTCCGTGATATTTTCGCTTGGACATTAACATTTTCTAAACTGCTGGGTGAAACAGATTTCGCGGCGAATATGCGCGAAATGATGAAAATTCTGGAACAAGCTTACGGCTCTACCGTTGATATCGAATTTACGCTGAATTTCTTCAACGACGCCGAGAAGGGGGATTATAATATCAGTCTGGTGCAGTGCCGTCCGCTTGAGATAAAAGGCGCAGCCAGTTTAGGTGAATCTGTCGAAGATGTAGCGGATGAGAATCTTATCCTCAAAAGCGCCGGACCGGTTATTGGCCAAAGCAGAGCAGAGAGTATCGACAGAATTGTTTATGTCTCACCCAAGAAATACGGCTACCTTAGTGAGCGTGACCGCCATTCTATAGCCCGATTGATCGGCAGGATTACTCATGAAGATAGTTCGACAGGCAAAACTATTATGCTGCTTGGCCCGGGCAGGTGGGGAACAAGCACCGCTTCACTTGGCATACCCGTAACTTTCGCCGAGATAAACACCGCATCGATAATATGTGAGATTGTGGCGATGCGGGAGGATTTTGTGCCGGATGTATCGCTGGGAACGCATTTTTTCAGCGATTTGATAGAATTTGAAATACTTTATATGGCTCTCTATCCCGGCAGGCAAGGCCACAGGCTCAACGAGGAATTTTTCGACCGTGCCAAAAACCACCTGGCTGAAATATGCCCGGATCAGTCACAATGGGCTGACACAGTTTTCGTTCTTGACGGCAAAGACCCCATTTTTGACGGCTCAATCCGACTGTACGCCGACAC
The DNA here is from genome assembly GCA_003553245.1 of Phycisphaerae bacterium. Lineage (GTDB taxonomy): Bacteria > Planctomycetota > Phycisphaerae > Sedimentisphaerales > Anaerobacaceae > T1Sed10-97. The sequence goes on along the minus strand of PWDX01000161.1, from coordinate 12,750 downwards.
CAAAAACCAGAAAGTGCTTAGCTACATCAGCGATAAATAATTTACATAGCTAAAATATGGCTTGTGTTTCATAAGAACAAATAATAACATACAGCGGTAGTTATAGAAACTATTAGAAGAGCTGATAATCTATGCATATTGAAACACTAAAAGTATTCTGTGATCTGGCTGAATTGCGAAGCTTTTCCAAAACAGCGGAAAAACATCTGCTGAGCCAGTCTGCAATAAGCCAGCAGCTTGCTCAGTTGGAGCTTGAGCATAAATGCCAGTTAGTGAACCGTAAAAAACGCCCTATCGAGCTTACGCCGCACGGGCATATCCTCTACCAAGGCGCAAAAGAGGTGCTGGAACGCTACGAAAAACTCAAAAGTCAGCTAAGTTCAGCACGCTCAAAGGGTGAGGAACGGATAAATGTAGCCTCTATTTTCAGTATAGGAATGCATGCCCTGCCTCGATATGTAAAATGGTTTATGGTTGAGTATCCAAATGTAAACATGCATGTCGAGTATGCCTCTGCCGATAAGATTTACGAAATGGTTCTGGCAGGCGATGTTGATATCGGTCTGGTGGCTGTGCCGCGGCATGATAAAAGGCTGAATGTTTACGAATTTAAGGATGAGAGACTCGTTTTCGTGTGTAATCCACAGCATCCGCTGTCCCATGAGCCGGAAATTGATATTCACCAGATAATGTATGAGAGGTTTATCGCTTTCGATAAGGAAGTGCCTACTCGTATATGGATTGACCAGATACTGCATAGATACAATGTGGACTTGCAGGTAGCTATGGAATTCGATAATGTTGAAACTGTCAAAAGAGCCGTCGAAATCGGCTCCGGCGTTAGCATTTTGCCTGAGATATCGCTGGAGCAGGAAGTGGCTACGGGCACTTTAAGGGCGATTCCTTTTTCTAATGATAACTTCAGCAGGCCGACGGGGATAATTGTGCGTGCCGACAAGCCACTTTCACGAGCAAGCAAGTATTTTATTGACCTTCTGACCAGCGGAGACAAAAAATTCGTATAGATCCAATGAGTATAAAAGCAATAATTTTCGATCTTGACGGGACTATAACCGAGCCCTTTTTTGACTTTGACGCAATTCGCGTGGAAATAGGTATGAGGCCGGAAGATGGGACTATTCTTGAAGCTATGGAACACATGGACTCTCAGCAGCGCCGTCGCTGCAGGGAAATACTCCGCGTTCACGAACAAGCAGCAGTCAACGAGTCCAGCCTCAACCCCGGTGCGGCTAAAACTTTGCACAAATTAAGCAAACGCGGAATAAAATTGGGCGTACTAACAAGAAATACGCGTGAGAATGCTATGGCGGTAATAAATAAACATAACCTGAAATTCGACATTGTGCTTGGCAGGGACGAAGCTGAGGTCAAGCCCAACGCCGATGGTGTTTTGAAAATCTGTCGAACATTCGGCATTGAGCCGTCGCAGTCAATGGTGGTCGGTGATTATCTCTATGACATACAGTGTGCAAAGGCTGCCGGGGCATTGGCGGTGCTGTTTGCCACTCATAAAAACGCGGATGATTTTGCTCCACACGCGGATTTTACAATTGAACGCATTGACCATATACTTAAAATAATTGATAATTTACAGCTATCCTGAATGATTTTGAGGAAATTATGACATACGGAATTACTCGTTATACATTTTTAACTGTTTTTTTAGCAGGGCTTTTTTCGCTTTGCGGGCCAGCTTTGTCAGAGTGTCGGGATACTGATATCGAGCAAATACTTGAAAAGCTCAATGAGTCAACGGCGGAGGTTGAAAGTTACGCCAGTCAGATCAAGTATGTATATCGCCAACCTATTCTGGATTCGCAGACATTGCGCCAAGGTAAGCTATACTTTATAAATGTTGATGACAAAACCAAGCTTCGAATTGATTTTGACACACTCCAGCAGGATGACAGCGACCCTCAACCGTATCGCGAAAATTATATTTTCGATGGTGTCTGGCTCGCTCAGATTGATTACCGTATGGAATCGGCAAGGCTTCGTCAGATGGCACACGAAGATGAACCGGCAAGTGCTTTTGAGCTTGCACGACAAAATTTCCCGATTATCGGCTTTGACGAGATAGACCAGTTGAAAGAGCAGTTCGATATCAGCCTGTTAAAAGATGACGCCGATTCGGAAAACGATGTTTTTACGCTGCATTTAGCGGTAAAAGCCGATTCGCAATATGCCGATGATTATCAGTGGGTTCGTGTTGGAATTGACCAGCGGCTGTTTCTGCCGGCGAAAATAGTAGCTGAGACAACTGAAGGCGATATTTATCAATTCGATTTTATCGAGCCTGAAATAAATACCGAGCTCGAAAAAGAACTCTTCGAGATAGAAATTCCCGATAGCTTCCCGGAACCTGACATAACCGCCCTGCCTGATTAACGGCAAGGCGCAATAATAGTGGAGGATTTATTATGGCGACAGGAGTAGTGGTATATTACTCAAGAAGCGGCAATACGAAACATATGGCAGAGGAAATCGCCGAAGGTATGCGAGGTTCGGGGCTTAAAACCGATTGTCTGTCAATTGACGAAATCAGCGGCGAACAATTGCTCGGTTATGATGCGATAGTGATTGGCTCGCCCTGTTATTATGGCCAGGTAGCCGGGCCAATGAAGCAGTTTTTTGATGATATGGTGACATTCCACGGCAGGCTCAATGGAAAAGTGGGAGGTGCTTTCAGCAGTTCGGCCAACATAGGAGGAGGCAACGAAACAACCCTGATGAGCATAATCTGTATTATGTTGGTAAACGGAATGGTAGTTCAGGGTGACCCTCAGGGCGACCATTACGGGCCGGTAGCGATCGGCAAGCCGGACGCACGGGCTGACCAGCAGTGCAGGCACCGCGGGCAGAAAATTGCCGAGCTTACGCTTAAGCTGGCACCTTGATGGCAAAAAAGGCGTTTTTTTTGCTTTTGAGCAGGGTTTTATTTTGACAGATGCGATTTGCCACTGTAATCTCATTTCAAATCTTAACCTAAATTATGGAGGATTACTAATGCAGGAATATGAAAACCTCAAAAGACTGGTCGAGGAAATTGAAGCCGACATAAATAAAGCCCAGGGTGGCAATAAAGCTGCCGGCACGCGGGTTCGCAAGCAGATGCAGGTAATCAAGCAGGCTGCACAGGATGTTCGCAACACTATTCTGGAATTGCGTTCTTCAGATTGAGACTTTCGAGTCAGCCGCTTTTTGCTTTTTGCGATAAGCCCGGTTAATCTAACCGATGCCGGTGATAACTCTATTACTAAAAACTGCGAATATCTTACGCCTTTAAAGTTCAGGAGCCGCCTATGCCCCCGCAACCGCTGATTGATCTTAGTGAGATTGACTTGCAATCCAAGCCGATTTTTGACCGCGACCAGATAATGCAGGTAAATCCTCAATCCTATGAGATGCAGCAGCTCGACGGTATCCTCTGGTATGATAAGGATAAATATCTTGTGGTTGGCTACAAGGATGTAACAGAGAAAGAGTTCTGGGTTCGAGGACATATCCCCGGCAGACCTTTGATGCCCGCTGTGATAATGATTGAGGCGGCGGCCCAGCTTAGCAGCTTTTTTGTCAGAAAAATTTACGGCGTCGAAGGTTTTATCGGTTTTGCCGGTATCGAACAGGCTAAGTTCAGAGCACCGGTCGAGCCCGGCAAAAGACTGTATCTGCTCGGAGAAATAACCCGCTTTAAGAAACGCCGTTATACCTGTAAGGCCCAGGGCATCGTGGATAACCTGATAGCATTCGAAACAAATGTTTCAGGGATGCGCGTTTAGTTACGCTTTTACAGGTTGTCTTTATCACAATATTTTTAAGGACGCAAAATGATCAGGACAGCAATAATTGGCGCAAGTGGATATACCGGCGCCGAATCAATACGAATACTTCTAAAGCACCCCGAAGTAAAGCTGACATATCTGACGGCGCTGCCGGAAGAATGCGGTAAAGTCAGTGAGATTTTCCCCGAATTCAAAGGCCGATGCGAGATGAATATCGAGCCGCTGGATTTGAGTAAGCTGCATGATGTTTCGGATGTGGTGCTATGCTGTCTGCCTCATAAGGTTTCTATGGGGTTTGTGCCGAAACTTCTGGCGGCAGGACAAAAAGTTGTCGATTTCAGCGCCGACTATCGGCTTAAAGATATTGGAATTTATGAGAAATTCTATCAGGTCGAACATAGCGATACTGAAAATGTTAAGCGGGCTGCTTACGGCCTGCCTGAGCTTTTTCGCGATGAAATCGAGGGCAAAGACCTTGTTGCCAATCCCGGCTGCTTTCCGACTGGGGCGATTCTGGCGATTGCGCCGCTGCTTAAACAGCGTCTTATTGATCCTTCGTCCATAATCGTAAGCGCCGTAACCGGTATATCCGGCGCTGGAAATAAGCCGATGTCCAAATTCCATTTCCCTAATATGAACGACAACCTTTTCCCATACGGAGTAGGGACGCACCGTCATATGCCGGAAATGGAACAGCTTGCTGCATTAGTATCCGGTCAGAAGTATGCGCAGGTTCTTTTTCAACCACATGCCGGACCTTTCGACAGAGGGATTCTCTCGGCAATTTATACTCGTCCAGATGTGCAAGTTGCCAGTGAGCAATTGACGGAGCTTTATCATGATTTCTATGCTAGTGAGCCTTTCGTGCAGGTCTGCTCGGAAGCGCCGGCAGTAAAGGATGTGGCCCATACAAATCATTGTCATGTATATCCGACGGTCGTCAAAGACACTGTAGTATGTTTTTCAGCGATAGATAATCTTGTAAAAGGAGCTTCAGGGCAGGCAATTCAGAATATGAATCTTATCTTTGGCCTGGAAGAGACGCTGGGGCTTTGGTAAAGCTCTGCCACAGGCGCCCGCTTTTGATTCTTTTTACCGTAAAACCCAGAACTTGCGTTAAGAAGTTATTCTCCTTCAAAATCAAGCTTTACTGAGAGAAAATCCATCATATCGCGCATCGTAAGCACTCCGAGGAGTTCTCCATTTTCGACGACCATCAGTCTGCGGTTACCTGTGTTGCTCATTTGCGCCAAAGCATCGGCTGCGTCGGTTTTAGGATGGACTGTGTTTTCAGTTCCACAGGACTTCAATAGTTCTTCAACCTTATGCTGTGTCCACTCTTCTCTGGGAATTTCCTTAATATCAGTGGATCGCAGGCAACCGAGCAGTTTATAGCCATCAGAAACAGGAAACATTTTAAAATGATAGTGATATAGGTAGTCTTCAACAAAGTCCCTTATCGTTATGTCAGGAGGGACTGTTACCGGCTGGTCTTTCATGAACCGGCGAACATGTTCACCTTTTAGACCTTCCTTAATCTGAAGCTGGCGGTATGACATATTCGACGCGCCTTTTATGAACATTCCTATAAGGGCTAACCAGATACCACCTACGAAATTTCCGCCGATAAGTCGAAATACGCCAAAAATTATCAAAAACCATCCGAAGGCTGCTCCGGCCGAGGCAGCAATACGAGTAGCCCATCGCAAATTTCCTTTTACCGCCCATAGTATAGAGCGCAATACCCTTCCGCCGTCCAGTGGAAACGCCGGAACCATGTTAAAACCGGCCAATAGAAAATTGAGATATCCGACAAAACCAAATACCGCCCCGGCGGCGCCAAATTCTGTGTCGGCAGGTATTGCCCAGGCTATGACAATAAATATAAATCCTATTACAATACTGGATATAGGTCCTGCGATAGCCATTGAGAATTCGGCTTTTGCGCTTGGAGGCTCTTCGGTCATTTCTGCTACACCACCGAAGATGAATAGAGTAATCCCTTTCATGGCCATTCCGAATTTTCGAGCAATCATTGAATGCCAGAACTCATGCCATACAATCGATATGAAAAGGCCTACCGCACCGGCTATACCCATATACCAGTATGTAGCGGTTTCGAGATCTTCGTAAAGCATTGGGAAAACGCCGTGAGCCAGTGACCATGTTACCAGCACCGCCAGTATTATCCATGTCAGATCAATGCTAACCTGAAATCCGAAGAGCTTGAAGAGCTTTATGCTTTTTCCGAACATTTATATCTCCATAAATACTTGGGCAATCGTGATGATATTATACTAATATCGTAAGATTCCGGCTACAACATTGAATTCCGGTATTTTTTCAGGCGGTATGGCATAAACAGAGCCTCTCGTGTTTAGTGTATATGTTACAAGTAAGTCGAGCATATCCTGATCGCTGGGCTCTCGCTGGTCATGTATTTCTACATTGCCGTCCTCAGAGTTGAATCTCCCCCATATATATTGGTCATTATCGAAAAACAGGAAGCGTACTCGGCCCTGATGAGCGGCAGGTAGCAATTCCGAAATGTTGCCTGATACTTTATCCGTACCCGACAAATCGCCGTAAATACTTATAGTTTTATTAAGGTCCTCATTAAATACCGGTTCGATTACCTGCCAAGCCTTTTTGTGTAATTGATCTGTTCCAAATAGCTCGGTATTGCCGTCAATACCGTCCTTTATCAGGTTCGGATAGGTGTTTTCTTCGCTATAGATTGCACGGGCATATTCGACACCGGCAAGCATAAGAGGATTGCGTCGATCACGGAGTTTTTTGCAAACGGCTTTGTCAAGTTCGTTAGCAAATCGATGAATATCTTTTTTATATTTATTCGGATCGCCTTCATAACCCTGGCCGTGGTGAAGCTTTGCTCTATTGCCGGCTGTTCGGACATGGGAGCGGGATGGAACTCCGCCGAATGATAATTTCTGGAGTTCGTCATATTTAAGCAGTTCACTGATATTTTTAACCTCATCGGGCAAATTCAGTTCGTGGATATGGTACCTTGTCGCCTCATATAACCGCACCTGGTGTTGATTGAATTCGAGTATGTAGAACCTGCCGTTCCTTGTGAAAAGAGGTATTAAAGGTTTTATGTGAAAGCGGTCTTCGATGAATAAGGTTTCCTTAAATTTGATAGGCAGCCGATAATAGCTAAAATTACCCGGACATGAAAAAACAGCCAGCCCCTGGCTCTGGTGGAGCCAGAAATCATGCGTTTCGATAAGTTCGTGGATGGGGTCGAGGAGTTTTTCGGTTTGTTTAACAGGAAAATCTTGGTTTTTAAGCTGTTTTTCGGCTTTTCTGACCGCGTTTTTAAGACGGATCGGGTTCTCCTTTGTGTCCTGGCCGGCAATATGAGTTGGAATATAAATTGAGATCGAGGGGTTTTGTGCGGTTTCAATCAGCTTTTTCAAATCGGCTGGCTCTAAAACTTTCATAAACGCGTCCTCATGACTGATAAAATTCAATTTTTAGTTTCACACTAACTTCTGTTCCATACTATTAGTAAAACTCGAACCAGACAATACGGCTAATGCTTATTCCGGTATAGGGATTGCCTGATTATGGCATATATGAGTAATTTTTAGCCAAAAAGTTTCTGTCATACAAATAAAAAACAGCCCCGGTTTCAGGCCGAGGCTGTTCTATAGATATTATAGTGCTTTATTTAAGCCGGGTTGTTAATCCAGTTCTATGGCATCAGGCACTTCGAGATTCTCGAGTTCGTCCACCTGCCCGGCATAACCAGTGCCCTCCAACCACTGCCTGACAAGGTCTGTATTCATCGTCAGCCATTTGACGGCATTGGCATATTCTTCCGGATGATCATCATTCCAGTTCATCAGTTCTTCCATATGTTCCGGCTCCCAGTAAAACTGATCGAGGAAAGTATGCACTTCCGGCATTTCAATAGGCAAGTCCATTCTAATGACTGTGTGTATCTGTTCTTCACCACCGTAAATCTCCTTGGGATCTTCGAGATATCGCAGTGGCCAGCGGGTGAATTTCCAGTGCGGGGTCCAGCCGGTAACTACAATAGGTTTTTCGTTACGAACGGCATCCTGGAGGACAGCGATCATTGTAGCGTCGCTTCCCTCGACCAGATTGTATCCATCAAGATTGTATTCTTCCATAGCTTCCTGTGTCGTTGACATAATTCCGGCGCCGGGATCAATTCCGATTATTTCGTGGTCAAAGTCATCAGCGTAAACATTTAAATCGTCAATAGACTTGGCGTCAACATATTCCGGCACCACAAGTCCTGTTCTTGTGCCCTCAAGGTTCGGACCTAGATCAAGTACATTGTCCTCATTGGCTTCAAGATAATGGCCGTGCATCGTAGGTAACCAGGCAGCAACAAATCCGTCTCTGTTTCCTGCAGCAACGGCCTGCCACATAGCAGCGGCACTGACGGGTGCTATTTCGCATCTATAGCCCATTACTTCCTGAAGAACGGCCCTAACTACATTGGTACTGGCCAGTTCTGATGACCACTCAACATAAACCAGTTCGACCGTGGGCCGGTCGTCAACTTCTCCGGTTTGCGTTGACACAGTATAGATTACAATCATTACCACAATAACAGCAATCGGGATTAGTGCTTTTTTCATAACAGTCCTCTTCAATTAAATGTATTATGTTTGTGATTTTTTAACATGCCCTACAAGCCTGTCGAGTATAATCGCGACAATAACAATTCCTATTCCGGCTTCAAATCCTTTGCCTGGCTGGAGGCGTTGAATCGCTTCCCATACAACACCACCAAGTCCCCTTGCTCCAATCATAGCAGCAATTACAACCATCGAGAGTGAAAGCAGTATGGTCTGGTTTACACCTGCGCGTATTGAAGGAGCGGCCAATGGTAACTGCAACTTGATAAGTTTCTGCATTTTTGTCGAGCCGAACGCATCGGCAGCTTCGTTGAGTTCTTTTGGAACCTGCTCTATTCCAAGTGTAGTAAGTCTTATTCCCGGGGGCATCGCAAAAATAACAGTTGAAAACATAGCGGAAGTATATCCCAGGCCGAAAAAAGGGATTGCAGGGATAAGATATACGAACGGCGGAAGCGTCTGCATGAAGTCAAGTATCGGCCAGATTATTTTTCTTGAAGTTGTGGACAAGGCTGCCAGTATGCCCAGCGGTATTCCCAGAGTGATTGCCACCAGCGTTGATATACTTACCAGTGCGATTGTTTGCATTGTCGCCACCCAGAGATCAAAGTTGAACAGCAGATAGAGGCCGAGGAAAGTGAAAATTGTGAACCTCAGTCTTTTTGTTATCCACCAGGCAAGTGCCGCTATTAAAAGCATCATTACCCACGAAGGGAAAAATACAAGAAAATCCACAACACTGGTTATACCTGAGTTGACAAAATCGGCTACAGCGGAAGTTTCGGCTGCAATTGCCTCTCGCAGTGTATCAATACCGCAATCAATATAGTCACCCAACGGGAACCTTGGCAAATCGAGATCAAGCATTTTTATGTTCCAAATAAAAGTAATTTATGTTTACTTTGTATTTTCACTTTCAACAGCTTCGCTTTCTTGCGATTCGGGGTGCTCTGAAACCGCGGCAAGAAGTGCGCCGATAACTATAACACCTTTTAGTGTGTTTTCATCATCAACAACGGCCACGGGCTGGCGGTTTTCCACCATCAAAGTCATTATGTCCCGCAAATTGGTATCGAGGGTTACTGACTTAACATTAGTGTCTAACATTGCTTTAGGGTCTTTTACGCCTTTTTCAACCAGTTGAGCCGCTTTGTCGGCAGGGACGGTGCCCTTAAGTTTGCCGTGCGAATCAACAGAGAACAGAGCCGATACCCCGGCTTTTTTGATTTTATGCAGAGCGGCTCTTGGACCGTCACCGCCATGTATTACTTCATGTATTGGCCTCATGATTGTCTCTGCACGAAGCACCTTTGACTTTTCAAGCTCTTCGACAAATCTTTCAACATATCTGCTTGCAGGATTTGTGAGTATTTCCTCGGCAGTTCCGATCTGGACGACTTTGCCGTCTTTCATCAAAACTATGCGATCGCCCATATTCACAGCTTCAGTGAGATCGTGTGTAATAAAAAGAATAGTTTTTTCAAGTTTTCTTTGAAGGTCAATCAGCTCATTTTGCATATCGGTTCTTATTAGAGGATCGAGCGCGCTTAGGGCTTCATCCATTAGTATTATTTCAGGATCTAAAGCAAGTGCTCTTGCAAGCCCGACTCTCTGCTGCATTCCGCCGGACAGCTGACTTGTATATTGATTTTCCCATCCTTTGAGTCCGACCAGCTTCAATGCCTCCATTGCTTTTTCAGTTCTTTGGGTCTGGTCAACACCCATAACTTCCAAACCATATTCGGCATTTGACAAGACCGTGCGATGAGGCAACAAAGCAAAGTGCTGAAAGACCATTCCGAGTTTGCGTCGTCGAAGACTAATAAGCTGCTTTCGCGACATAGAGGTTACTTCATCATCGCCGATATATATTTTGCCCGATGTCGGTTCTATAAGTCTGTTAACGCATCTTACAAGTGTAGATTTTCCGCTGCCGGAAAGACCCATTACAACAAGTATCTCGCCCCTTTGAACTTCGAAGTTGACATTGGCGATGCCTATGGTCTGGCCTGTCTGTTCCCTGACCTGCTCACGAGAGAGACCTTTTTCTACCAGAGGCAGTGCGGATTTGGGATTAGTCCCAAAAATCTTGTTTAAATTTTCAACCCGTAACATGGGCATCTTAAACTCCAGACATATTTTTCAAGCAGATGTTTGCACTTTTAAGAAATTCAAAAGCAATATCCAGCCAATTATATTAATTTGACTTTAAAGCATATCTGTTTTTCCAGCACAAGATATGCGACAAGACAGGCACCGGTTGGTGCCTGCCTCGCTTTATCCGTTGAGTCCAATACACTTTGGCGGCTATTTGGTAAAATGAAAGATTCCCCAGGCAAGGTAACCTTTCTTACCGCCATCTACCCAGTTTTTCAGGCCCGTTTTCATCCTGTCGATATATTCCTTTGAAACCTTGCCCTTGAGCTCATTCTCTCGAGCTTCGGTTTCTGCCAAGACTCTGGCGTAGTGCCTTGGTAACTGCGGAGTATTGTCGTCGAATTCTTTAAATGTAAGGCCAAGTTTTTGGCAAGCGTCTATATAGAACTGCGGCGAACCCAGGGTTTCAAGGTGGATTCTGTCAAGGATAGGTTGAAGAACACCCTCGGGGCAGTCATCTGCCTGCATCGGATCGGTGAAAACAAAATGTCCGCCCGGCTTCAAGAGGCGAACCACCTCTTTGATAACTTTCTCACGGTTGCCGCTGTGCAGAATTGAGTCCTGTGACCAGATAATATCGAACGAAGCGTCCTCAAAGGGAACTTCTTCAAAACTTCCGTCCACGACTTCTATTTTATCAGCCAGTCCCTGCTGAGCATTCATCTGCCGGTCTCTTTCGTTTTCGACTTCGCTTAAATTCAGACATACTACGGAACAGCCGAATTTTTTTGCCAGATACCTTGCCGCTCCGCCATAACCGGCGCCCAGATCGAGGACGCGGTGATTTTCGTTAAGGTCGGGTATTTTTGACGCCATTTGGTCAACTGTACGCCGGCTGGCGTCGAATATAGGTTCATCGTCGGATTTATAGAGTCCGACATGTATATCCTCGCCGCCCCAGATATTATAGTAAAAGTTATCCGCATCGGAGCTATTGTAGTATTCCCTTGCGGTATTTACCGCTGTGGAGGTATATTCAGCCATTTACTTATCCTCCTTTCTGTCAACCTCGTATTTTTTATGCGCTACATGGATGAAAAAGTCAGGATCCTCATCCCGGTATGTTGCCTGGAAATCGCCGAAAGTTTCAACTCTCTGGAAGCCTACCTCATGAAGCAGTCGCCTGACATATTCTTTTCGCAACGGAAACATATTTAAATGATAAACGGACTTATCAGGAAATGAATACCTGAATCGAGCCAGCCCTTCATCGACATGTTCGGGTTCTGCGACCACATCCTGGCCGCAGTAATAGTATTTGTGCTTGCTTGAATAACCGTGGTCGAGAATAGAATCGTAATTTCGCTGGTCGATTATCAGTATGCCGTCATGCTTTAATGTAGCGTAGAATTCCGCAAGCGTTTTGCGTCTGTCTCGCTCGTCGAAAAGATGGGTAAAGGAATTTCCCAGACATATAACCGCATCGTATTCGCAGTGTATGTCACGGTTGAGCCATCTCCAGTCAGCCTGGACGGTGGTTAAGATGTTCCCGCGATTTTTGGCGTTTTCAAAGGCCTGGGCAAGCATTTCCGGGCTTCCATCTGCGCTGGTTACATCGAAACCGGCCTCGAGCAGCCGAACCGAATGGAAACCTGTTCCTGTTGCGACATCGAGCACTTTGTGAGCACCGTGTTCTTTGAGCAGATCAATGAAAAAAGATCCCTCGCTCTTGGCGCGACTATCCCATGCGATGAGTTCATCCCACTTTTCAACGAATGTCTTTGCGTATTCCTTTTGATAATGATCCGTCTGGCGGACCGCAATTGGGTCCGCCCCGAATGATTGCTTTTCTGTAAAAGCCATAGTATTGTCCTCCTGAGTTCGTTCCCGAAAACGACCGGGTGATTTCAATCGGACGCTGCAGGAATCAGTTTTCGGTTTAGTATCTATAGTGTTCTGATTTATATGGTCCTTCCGGCTTAATCCCAATATAGTCGGCCTGCTCGTCTGTCAGTTTGGTCATCTTTGCACCAAGTTTATCAAGGTGCAGACGGGCCACCTCTTCATCTAGCTGTTTTGATAGTCTGTAAACGCCGATTTCTTTGGGATTTTGCCAGAGGTCTATCTGTGCCAATGTCTGGTTCGTAAAGCTGTTTGACATTACGAAGCTGGGATGACCTGTTGCACAACCGAGATTTACGAGCCTTCCCTCG
>PWDX01000050.1 GCA_003553245.1 Phycisphaerae bacterium | reverse complement strand
CTGTTTGAGCCTTGTCATATAAGCCTTTATAGCCTGCTCGTTTATATCCAGAGCCGACTCGCTGCCTATGCCCGCCGTGCGAAGCGTATAATTGACCATTCCGCGTTCGATAGAGCCGCGCAACAGTCGCTCGATATCTTCTTCAAGATACGCGGTCTGATCGGGCAGTTTTATAATCGTCTTGAAGAAACGGTTATTAACGGTCTTTATCTCTGCGGTATATGTTACTCCGTGCAACTGTCCTTCGGCACTGCCGTAGCCGGTCATGCTCTTTATCATTGTTCAGCTCTGAACCTAAAAATCTAAAGAATTACAACTGCGGCTCTTCCGGCAACTGCTCAGGGGCCTCCTGAGGTACCTGCTCGGCTTCATCTTCCGGCAACACAGGATCCAGCCCGCCTGTCCCCGGCACCTGCTCTGCAGGTTGCTCAGCCGCCGGTGGTGCTTCAGGAACTGCCGGTCTGTAATACTTAGCCATTACAACAGCCAACATAAGAAATAACCCTGCCAGAACAATGGTCATCCAGGTAAGAAAATCGCCTGTCTTAGTGCCGAGCAATCCGCCTGCACCGCCGCCGCCAAATGCTGATCCGAGTCCGCCGCCTTTGGCCTTTTGCATCAGAATAACAAGCATCAGCACCAGACCGCAGATAACAAAAAACACCGCGACCAGGTTCATCCAAAAACCCGCCGCCAATATACCTATACTCATAATTTTTCCTCTTATACGAAATACCTGTATTTCAACAAGGCCTTAAAAAGCCCCTTTTATTATTCCCATAAACTCATCAGCCTTAAGGCTTGCGCCGCCGACAAGAACGCCGTCAATATCTTTCTGCCCCATAAGCTCAGCAGCGTTGGCCGCTTTAACTGAACCACCGTATTGAATACGAATATTCTCTGCCGTTTCCTGACTATAAATAGCTGCAAGCTCTGACCTTATAAAAGCGTGAACCTCCTGAGCCTGCTCTTTTGTCGCGGTCAGACCGGTTCCTATCGCCCAGACAGGCTCATAAGCGATCGTAACGGCCTCTGCCATATCCTCGCTGACGCCCTCCAGTCCTTTTACAAGCTGTTGTTTTACAACCTGCTCGGTTTGCTCAGCCTCACGCTGTTCAATCTTCTCACCAACGCATAGAATAGGCAGCAAACCGCCTGTAATCGAGGCTTTGAGCTTTTTATTGACTATTTCATCACTCTCACCAAGAACATGACGCCTTTCGGAGTGGCCGCAAAGAACATAAGAACAACCAACATCCTTCAACATCGCCGGACTTATCTCGCCTGTAAATGCCCCTTCTTTTTCAAAGTAAACATCCTGACCGCCAACGGCAACCTGGGAACCGCCAACTGCCGAGACAACGCCCGGTATATAAACAAAAGGCGGAATCAGCGCCACATCGACCTGATTGCCCGCGATATCCGCGGCACCTTCTTTAATAGCCCCGGCTAATTCCACGCTCGATTTGCTGTCTGTGTTCATTTTCCAGTTACCTGCTGCGAATGGTTTTCTCATTTGCTGCTCCAAAATTCAGGTTAAAAATTCAGTCGTTTAACAATTACCTTATTCCACAAGCTCCGTCGCTCTGGGAAAGCTTCCAAGCACCGAAAGCTGCAAGCAGTGCTTTTTGGCCTCTGCGAGGCCTTTCTGTACATTATCCTCGCTGCGATGTCCCAGAAAATCGACAAAGAAATAATACTCCCACTGCCTTTTCCTGCTGGGCCGGGACTCAATATTTGTCAGATTTATCTCGAAATCCTTAAAAACATTCAGCACATCTGTCAAAGCTCCTGCTTTGTGCGCCGTGCTGAACAATATCGCTGTCTTATCCTCACCGCTGGGTTTAGCGTCTTCGGTAGCTATTACCAGAAAGCGGGTTACATTATTGCCGATATCCTCTATTTTTTCACATATTATCTTAAGTCCATACAATTCTGCCGCCACCGATGAGCCTATTGCCGCGGCTTTTGGCTCTTTTGCGGCAAGCTGGGCCGCCTTGGCGCTGCTGGCAACAGCCACCGTCTGAGCGTCCTTAAAAGTCGCGCTTAGCCATCCCCTGCACTGAGCGAATATCTCAGGCTTGGAATAAATAACCTCAATCTCATCAAGCCGGCAATTAGCCAGAAGATTATGATGAATCGCCATCAAAACTTCCGAGCAAATTTTAACATCAGAATCAATCAGGGCGTCCAGCGTCTCGATAACGCCTCCGCCGGCAGTATTTTCTATTGGCACAATGCCAAGATCACAGTGGCGCTTGCTGACCTCGCCGAACACACTCAAAATATCGGCCAAGGGCTCATATTCGACGCTCTGACCAAACTTCAAAAGTGCCGCCGTATGGCTGAAACTGCCGCCCGGGCCCAAAAAACCTATCCGCAAGGGTTTCTCCAGCGCAAAGGATCCGCTCATCATCTCACGCCATATGGCTATCAGCGTCTTATCCGGCAACGGGCCTTTATTAGCAGCCCGTATTCGCTCAAAAACCTGCCTTTCGCGGTCTGGAGCGTAAACAGGCGAATCTTCTTTGGCTTTTAGCCTGCCAATTTCAACAGCGACCTGCGCACGCTCGTTCAGCAAAGCGACAAGCTTCTTATCTATCTCGTTTATCCGTTTCCTGCACTGATCAAGCGACATAGCAGTCACCATAGAAAATCGCCAAATAATGATAAACCCTTTGTTTACCACATTTAATTGGCCCCGTCAACAAAATCCTAAGCCCATTTCAGGGCGATAGCATGAAAATTTAGGTTGTTGAGAAAAAGTAAGAATGCCAAAACAGGTAACTTGCGATATGCTATATTACCCTGTGTACTCCTCTTAAAGGGAAGGCCTTGCAAAAGACAATGTACACGCCCTGTTGAGGAATATTTCTTGCGATTGCCCTGATATTCAAACCTTGACGCTCGGCAGCTTTTAACCTACACTCCAACAGGTGGCAAAGTCGTGTAAAAAACCAGTTATAGGTATCCTCGGAGGAATTGGTTCCGGAAAAACCTATGTCGCAAGGCAATTTGCCAAGCTTGGCTGTCAGGTAATCAATGCCGACAAGATCGCTCATCAAATGCTGGGCAGTACCGAGGTAAAAAATCAAATAATTGCAAACTTCGGCAAATCCATACTTGATAAAAACGGCGTAATCAACCGGCCGAAGCTGGCCAAGATAGTGTTTGCCGACGCCCAAAAGCTCGAAAAACTAAACAGCATAATACATCCACCCGTAATGGCCAGGGTAGAACAGCTTATTGAACAGTTCCGCTGCCGGAACCAGTTAGAAGCGATTGTTCTCGATGTTCCGCTTCTGGCAGAAGTTGGATGGGTTCAATACTGTGATTATGTTATTTTTGTGGATTGCGAGAGAGAAAAACGCTTGAAAAGAGCAAAAAATAAAGGTATTAGTGAGCAAGAGCTCAAAATTCGAGAAAAATTTCAGATTTCTCTGGACACCAAAGCCCAACTGGCCGATAATATCATCGATAACAATTCCGGCTTCTCGACAGTGTCTGAGCAAGTCTCTGAAATTTTCTCTTACATAAAAGAAAACAGGTGATTGGGGTTTTAATCAGTTTTATCTTGCGTTTCCTGCCGCTGTAGAATGAGTCTTTTGCGAAATAGAAGGCAAACCTCCAGTCCCAGTATTTTTAACGCACACATTTTATTAACAGGATTTCATGAAAATCCGCTTTATTAAGAAGTATTTCTAAGGAGCAACTATATGGCTAAAGCCGCGGAAAAAAACGGAAAAGCCAAGAAAAAGAAACGAACAACCAAAAGCAGCGGTTCCAGGAAAAAAACTGCCAAGCAGGCTGAACAGAAACAACAAGCAGCCCAGGAGGCAACAGAAACCGCTGAAGAGGCTCAAAATGGCGAAGAGAAACAGGCAGATGAGTCCACTCACGCTAAGTATGAGCGTGTTAAAAAAGGCGATCTCTACCTGTCCGATCTCCAGAAGCTCACCGTTGCGGAGCTGCACGAAATTGCCAAAAAAGAAGGCATACAAGAATATGCCGCAGTCAAAAAGCAGGATCTGATATTCCGAATCCTCAAAGAACGCATCCGCCAGAACGGCTTGCTTTACGGCGAAGGTGTTCTGGAGCTGCTGCCCGACGGCTACGGCTTTTTGCGCAATCCTCGCTACAATTATATGTCATCTCCGGACGATATATATGTCTCCCCTTCACAAATTCGCCGTTTCGGAATTCGCACCGGACATGTTGTATCGGGCCAGATCAGACCACCGAAGAATTCCGAAAAGTATTTTGCCCTTCTACGCGTCGAGGCGATAAATTTCCAAGAGCCTGATCAGCTAGCAGAAAGAGTGGTTTTTAGCGATTTGACGCCTCTGCATCCTGAAAATCGTCTTATTCTCGAAACCAAATCCGAAGAACTCGGCATGCGCATCATTGACCTCGTAACGCCGGTTGGCAAAGGCCAGCGAGGTCTGCTGGTGGCGCCTCCGCGAAGCGGAAAAACCGTCTTATTGCAGAAAATGGCCAATGCGATAACAACCAATCACCCACGCATAAAGCTAATTGTGCTTCTAATCGACGAACGGCCGGAAGAAGTAACCGAGATGGAACGCAACACAGCGCCGGATGTTGAGGTTATAAGCTCTACATTTGATGAGTCCACCTCTCGACACTGCCAGATAGCGGAAATAGTCATCGAAAAAGCAAAGCGACTGGTAGAATATGGCGAGGATGTTGTTATTCTGCTGGACTCGATCACTCGATTGGCGCGTGCATATAATACGGAAATGCCGCATTCGGGTAAAATCCTGACAGGCGGTGTTGATGCCGGCGCGATGACAATGCCGAAAAAATTCTTCGGTGCTGCCAGAAATGTCGAGCAAGGCGGTTCACTGTCGATTTTCGCTACGGCGCTTATCGACACAGGCTCTAAAATGGATGATGTCATCTTCGAGGAATTCAAAGCCACCGGGAATATGGAGCTTCACCTCGACAGGCGACTGGCAGAAAGAAGAACCTGGCCTGCTATTGACATCAGCCGAAGCGGAACCAGACGCGAGGAACTTCTACTGGACAAGAAAGAACTGGAACTGGTTTACAGGCTTCGCAGAGTCTTAAGCGAGTTAAACCCGGTCGAGGCAGTTGAGCTACTGAAAAACCGCCTCGGTAAATGCCGCACCAATGCCGAGTTCCTGATGACGATGCAGCTTGACTAAACCGTCACAAAGGCAAATATCAGCAGTCAGGGTAATCGCAACATCACTACTGTCCGGCAACAAGTTGTATAATAACGGCTCTTGCGGAGAATTGGTAGTTGAGGAAACGCTTCACAAATCAGTTAAAAGCTACCTGGAGCGGGAATCGCCCTGAAACCTGTCATGTTTACGGTAAACAAATACCAGCCCGGATATAGCACGCCTTCATTAATCAGATAAACACCTGAATAAAAATAGGCAAATATAAAGCTGGGGAACAGGGATTCGAACCCCGACTAACTGAGCCAGAGTCAGTCGTGCTGCCATTACACTATTCCCCAACGAAAACTATACTAAAATAATGCCTTCCAGCTTCAATACCGAATATAATTTCAATTCACATAAATGTTCTAATGAATTAATGCATACTTTACACGGGCCGGTTAAATATTGCAAGAAAATTAGAGGCAAATTTTCTACCGACAGGTTAATACAACCGCATAATTCAAATTTCCTGATGTGACCGGTTTGGCATGTATCGCCATGCAGACAGATTCGCTTAATTCGACGGCGATTTTTTAGCTATTCAAATCATCAGAATCTTATTAAACTGAAGCTAATGCCAGGTAGAAGATGGGCTACTGGATAGTGGCATTAGCTTTTTGCGCCGTTGTGATCATAGGTTATATGATAAAATGATTTTTCTGACAGATGTGTTATATACTCTGCTTAGTCTGGCAGTTGCGCCGATAGTTGTTTACCGTATGATTCGTAATGGCCGGTACAGGCTCGGCTGGTCAAATCGACTGGGATTTATCTCACGAAAAAATCCCCAAAAACCGTGTATATGGATACACGCCGTAAGCGTTGGAGAGGTAAACGCCACCCAAACCCTAATAACGGCTATTGAAGAGAGATTTGAGGGATATGAGATTGTTGTCACATCCACCACCGATACGGGATATGCCCGCGCATTTAAACTATACGGCAAGCGCCATACTGTTTGCTATTTTCCGCTGGATTTTTCCTGGGCAATCAACACCGCTCTTAGACAGCTCCGCCCTTCCGTGTGCGTGCTTATGGAGCTGGAGGTCTGGCCGAATCTTATAAGGCTGGCGCATCGAAGAAAAATCCCTGTTGTGGTTGCAAACGGCAGATTAAGCCAACGGAGCTTTACTGGCTATTGCAGGATAAAACCCTTAATAAAACCAATATTCAGCAAGTTAAGCCTCGTGCTGGCTCAAAGCAATGAATACGCTGAGCGGTTCAGTAAACTTGGCGTGGATCCGACGAGAATATCCGTAGTCGGATCGCTCAAGTATGATACCGCTGAGGTAGCAGACAAGGTCGAAGGCGCCGATGAACTGGCAGACCAGCTTGGGCTAAAAGGTAAGCGTTTATGGGTTACGGGTGGTACTGGGCCGGAAGAAGAAAAGATAATCCTGGATGCATACCGTAAAGTACTACAGGATGAGGATTTGGCCGATTTGCGGCTGGCAATAGTTCCTCGCAAGCCTGAAAGATTTGATGAGGTTGCCGATCTTATCAGGCAGATGGGTTTGGGCCTCGTGCGTTACAGCCTTTTTAAGGCCGGTCAAGCAATCAAAGGGGATAAAAAAGCGGTTATTCTGGGCGATACGATGGGTGATTTGCGGAAGTTTTATTCGCTCAGTACGGTAGTCTTCGTGGGTAGAACCCTTGTGCCTATGGGAGGTTCTGATATGGCAGAAGCCGCGGCGCTGCGAAAATTTACCATTTTTGGCCCATACACTTTTAATTTTAACCAGACAGTAACCGACCTGCTCGAATCAGAGGGAGCTATTGAGGTACAAAACGGCAGCGAGTTGGTTGAAATCGTGCGAAAATGCCTGAAAAATTCTGATTTTTCGCAGGCTTTGGCACAGCGAGGCCAAGAAACTATCATCCGAAATCAGGGCGCAACCGAAAGAGCGTTGGATAAAATGTCGTCCCTGCTTCGAACCTAAAATTAAGGTAAAACAGGCGGCTCAGGATAATAAATTCCGGCCATTAACGACTTGCCGTACATATCCCAAAGCTCCTCCGGGCTGTATTGCTCGTCATAGCGGCGCATCTCGTAGGTGATGATAGGAATCCCAAGTTCGATTCCAGCATAGCTACCGTAAGAGCCGGGACGGGCGCCGAGTTTTTTTACCGGCAGGTCGCAATATTTGGCCATAGCTTCAGCGATTTCTCTGCCTGGGCCATCGTAATCAATACACTCCAGCGGTTGGTGGATGCTGATAATTCGCGAAGGCGGGTAGATTTCTTTTAATTCCTGTAATGCTCTGCTCTCCGGTTCGGAAAAACCTTCCATGCCGTATAAGGGAATGTTTTCCCGGTTTTCGGCGGGGAAATTTCTATTCAGGTCAACTCCGCGGGCGTTTTCACGAGTGCCGGCTGCCAGGCCGTCCGGGTTGCTGGCCGGCACTATTATGACGCTGTGTCCTTTAAGTATATTTGGGTTTTGTTTGAGTCGATCAGCCAGCTCCCAGGCAATTATTTCGCTGGCAGGTTCATTGCCGTGTATGCCGCCTATTACGAGGGTTGTTTTCTCACCGCAGCCTATTCGCATATATTCGATTTGTCTGCCTTCTACCGAATGCGCAAGCACCGCTCGGGAGGTTATCTGTGTTTCAGGCGGACAGACACGGGTGTCAATTCGAGGCGATGGACCGCAACCGCCAATAACCAAAGCAATAGGAACAACAAAGAATGTTAATAAGAAGAATATACGAGAATCTGAATTCATAATAGCGGCCACCTTGTCTATAACTTTCCTTAGCTTTTTAATTTTTTCGCTATCGCGGCGATGTGG
>PWDX01000025.1 GCA_003553245.1 Phycisphaerae bacterium | reverse complement strand
GGACAGGCTCACCAGGCTTTGGCCCGAACATTCTTCTGACAATTTCCTCGACTTGCTCTACCTCTGCTAAATATTTTCTTTGACTTGCCAGGTCAATCTGCTCAAGAGTACCACGAAACTGTTGAGCCAGTTCAAAAAATTCTTCAGCTACCGTCCCTACAAATCGCTGATCTTCAGAAAACTCCATCACACTGTCCAGCGATTCTTTCGCCTGATTGGGGTCACCGGCCTCAAAAGCCGCTCTCAGATGATCGCGAATCTGCTGATTTACAATTCTCGTTGTCAGGTATTGAGTTCTGGGAATATCAGCCTGTCGCAGTTCATCGTTAAAATCTCTGTATATTTCATCTGCCCTATCAAAAAGAGCGGCAGTGTCAACAGCTTGCTTGAAATCTTCAATTTGCTTATAGACTTTGCTGCGAAACTGATTTTCCTGTTTTTCTTCTGCTTTTAGTACTTCTATATCACCGCGGTCATTCATGTCGAATTGAAGCCTGCGAAATTCTATTGTCTCTCTGAAAACAATTGCCGAGGCTCCTCGCCTGAATATGGGAATCAGTATAACAAGCAGCACCGCTACCATCATGGCTACTACCAAATAGGTGCACCCAGTAAAAAGTCTATCGAAAACGCTCCTTAATCTTGTTCTCATCTACTTTTTCCCAGTTGTTTTTTGGCTCGTGTCAGGAAGTATTCACTGAAAAGATTAAGTATAAATGTCATAATCAACAGCAACACCCCGACGGCAAACAGCGATCTATAATGCATAGAACCACGCGCTGTCTCACCCATATCGCCGGCAATGGTGGCGGTCATTGTCCTGATGCTCTGAGAAAGATCCCACCATGGCGAAGGTATTTGAGTGGCATTGCCGCTGGCCATCCAAACAACCATTGTTTCGCCGATTGCCCGCATCATTCCGAGAACAATACCTGCAATAATACCGCTGTGACCGGCAGGGATAATAACCTTAAAAATAGTTTCAAATCTCGTAGCTCCCAGGCCGTAGGACGCTTCGCGAAGCTCGCGTCCGACTGCCGAGAGTGAATCCTCACAAACACTTATAATCGTAGGCAGAGCCATTATTGATAAAATGAAAGATGCGTTGAGGGCATTTGCTCCGGTGTCAAAGCCAAATTTATCCTGCAAAAAAGGGGCGAGTACAAGTATCGCGAAAAACCCATATGCAACCGATGGAATGGCCGCAAGAAGCTCTATGACCGGTTTTACGAAGCCCCGTATCCTGAAAGAGGTAATATCACTTAGGAAGACGGCACCCAATATGCCTATCGGAACGGCGATTAGCAAAGCCGCTACGGTAACATACACCGAACCCATTATAATCGCTAAAGCACCGAACTGCTGATCTTGGTGCTGAGGATACCAGGCGGTGCTTGTAAGAAAATCCCGAATGCTGTAGTCAGCAAAAAAAGGTAATGCTTCTCTGGATACAAAGTAAAATATTAACAGCACCGAAAGAACGCTGGAAGATGTGATTGCCAGCAACAGCAAACGACCAGCCTTCGAGAAGAGATACCCCCGCAGGTCCTGGCTTGCGGTTCTCAGCAGCGGCTGGTCTGTGCCAGCCGCCGCCTCATGAATATTCAATGCTTCTGTGGTCATTTGGCCTTTATGTTTGAGTTTGTTAGTAATCTGTTACAGGCACAAACCCTGCCGATTCAACAAGTTCATGTCCAAGTTCGGTAAGATAAAAAGTTACATATTCGTGAACCACCGAACCAAGTTTTGGAAAGCCGTTTGTGAACATAAACTGTGCCCGGGCTATTGGATACCGGCCTGTTGCTATGCTTCTGTTAGAAGGCGCAACGCCATCAAGCTCTACGGGTTTTACCTGATCATCCAGAAAGCCGACGCCAACATAGCCTATGGCGCCTCTGGTGTTTCTTACTCGTGCGTGTGCCTGGGGATTGGAATTGACATATTCAACCCTGCCCGACATTCTATCTGAACCCATAACAGCGTCGCTGAAGCTTCCATAAGTTCCTGACGAGGTGTCTCTGCTAACGACAACTATACTCATATCCGGCCCGCCAACCTCGTTCCAGTTTGTAATCTGTCCTGCATAAATACGCCTTACCTGGTCAAGGCTTAAATTATTTACGGGATTGGATGGATGCAGCACCACACATACTCCGTCCATAGCCACAACATGCGCTACGGGATAAACATCTTTCTCAATAGCCTCTTTGAACTCGCTGGGCCTCATAAAACGACTTGACATCCCGACATCTGCTCTGCCGTCTATCAAGGCCGCTATGCCGTTACCGCTGCCGGTTTTCTGCACAGTAATGTTAAGATCGGGATACATTGTCTGAAACACCTCTGCCCAAGCATCCGCGATGGGCCCAACCGTGGTTGAACCGTCAATTGTGAGCCTTTGTGCAGATGCCTGACCGGCTCCAAAGGCAAGTAAAATCATCATAACCAGTGTTAGTTTAATTACTAAATTTCGTTTCATAGCTTTTCTCCTTAATTCTGTCTGTATCATAATTTTCAATTGTTAAGATCGTGTTAAGACTCTGTTAAATTTGCGCTAATTTGCTGTTTTTTTTGTTACGATTAGAAATGCACTTGCAACCGCATCATATATATATCCGCCTTGCCGATTTGTTTGCGGTCGGCGTTAACATAGTTCCACATAACGCGGGCATTTGGGTTAAGATGCCAGTTCAGCCCGACTGTGATGTTTTCCAGTTTCCCGCCTTCAATATTTTTGTCATTTAAATCAAGCTCGCTGTAGCGAGCAGCCAGCTCCCATGCCCCGAGGCCGCCGTCTTTACCAAAATTGTCAATCGGATTGACATAGCCGAAAGTTCCACTGCCACGGCTGTAATTTCTGTTTTCACCGGTTAGCCAGTAACTTCCCTGAACATACCAGCCGTCAAAATCAACATCTTGCTGAGCACCTTTACCATCTGCCATAGCTTTCATATATTCACCCTGCAGCGAAAAAGGTCCATTAACCCAAGCCGTTTCCAGGCCGAGAATTCCAACATTGTCTGTAGAAATATCTTGTCCGGCTGGGCTCTGAGTATCAATAAAACGTTCCGTTATGCCCGCTTCGGGTCTTTGCCTTACTCTGTATTCGTTATCCTGTGGATTCTTATAGGTATAGGCCGCACCCAGGTGCAAAACATCCGCACCCTCATTTTCATATATCGGGGTATAAGTAACCCTTCCAGTGGCATTATAGCCGCTGCTTGCTACTGCTCTACCGCGGTCGTCGGTCTCGCGGAAAACACCCGCGGCCCATGTCATTTGCTGATCCATTACGCTGTCTGAGAACATAATTCCAACATTTCGACTCGGAGCAAACGCAGTCGGAAGCGCTCGTTCAATAAAAGTTATGTTATTCGAAGATGTAAGCTCATCCAGCGAGAAAGGCTCTTTGAACTGTCCGACCGCGACCCTGAAAGGCAGTATATCTGTAAATGCGGCATAAACATCCCGGAATGCCACATCACTGCCTGCAAAATCAAACTGAAGCCGCCAATGCATAAAATCATGGGCATCACCCCTGATATACAGCCTGGCCCTTCGAAACTGCACTCCGTCGTTGGTATCCGTAAACTCATCTCTTATGGCACTGTCTGCGCCTATCCATGTCCAGTCGTTGTGCAGTCGCCCGCCGATTCGCATCTCGACAGAGTCGTCATAAGTTTTGAACCGAAGCCCATTACTCCAGTACACTCGAAAATCGTTATCCCTGATTTCTTCTCCGGCTCCCAGCCTGTCGAACCTTGTCTGCAACTGCTCTAATTGCAGACTCTGCTGCCGGATTTGTTCCTGCAGTTCAGCGTGTGAATCCGCTTGAACCGCCTGGCAGGTTAGCAAAACTGTCAGTACCGCTGCCGCTACTACCTTTCCTTTCATTTTTGTTCTCCTTAAATTCTTTTCCACAAAACATTCACCAGGCCTGTCCCGGTGAACCTGTCATTCGGCGAGCAGGATAATGCGGCATTGTTAGCCAAGTATGAGCTTTGTGTTAGAATTGGGTTAAAATGAAAAAAGAAATGAAATTTATTTTGATGGGATAGTGATGGTGAAAGTGCTGCCTTTGCCAGGCAGGCTCTCAACGCAGATATAGCCGCCGTGGGCATTGCAGATATGCTTGACTATGGCCAGGCCAAGACCGGTTCCGCCGAGTTTTCTGCTTCGACCTTTGTCCACTACATAAAAACGCTCGAATATTCGCTGCTGATGCTTTTTCTCGATACCACAGCCGCTATCCTGAACGGATATTGAAACATAGTCATCTTCGGTATTGGCAGCGGCAACCTGTATATTAGTACCGGTGTCACTGTATTTTACGGCATTATTAACCAGATTTGCCACTGCTTGTTCCAGTAGCGGCCCATTGGCAATGGCGCAAATATAATCGGAACATTGTAAATTTATATTTATCTGCTTTTCATCCGCAGCAGGTTTAGATGCCTGTATCACATTCTCAAGCAAAGGCCTCAATGGTGTTTTTACAAAAGACAATTCACGAACCTGGTCGGCCTGCTCCAGACGCGACAGGCTCAAAAGATCGTCAATTATCGAGTTGAGCCTATCGGCGTGACGAGAAACTATTTCCAGAAAACGCCTGCTCTGTTCGGTATTGGTAAAATCGCTGTCCAGCAGCGTTTCGACAAAACCCTTTATAGATGTTATCGGAGTTTTTAACTCATGAGATACATTGGCTACAAAATCACGACGGACAGTTTCAAGTTTATGAATGTGCGTAATGTCATTTAAGACGATCACCGCTCCGAAAGGACTTTCGCTTTCAGAATGCAGACTCACCCCCCTAAGCTGGAAATAATGCTTGCCATTGGTTGACATCACCATATCAGCTTCTACCGTACCTTCTCCGCGAAGAGTTTTCTGCACAAAATCCTGAATCTGGGGGTTTCTGATTGCCTCCTCTATGCTTCGTCCAGAGGCTTTTTCAGCATCGATATTAAGAAATTTCGCCGCGGCCTGATTAACAATAACCAGCCTGAAATTCTCATCAACCGCTATGACACCCTCGGCCATGCTTGAAAGAATAGCTTCAAGCTCGTTACGCTGTTTCGTTACTGTCCCCAGACGCTCATGCAGCAATCCAGCCATTTTGTTCATTGCAGCGGCCAGCGATGCCAGTTCCGCTGAATCAGGAGCGACGATTCTGTGTTCGAGACGGCCTTTGGCGAAAAGCTCGGCGGTACTAGTCATGTCCACCAAAGGCTCGGTAATACGCCGTGAAATCCATAAACTAAGAACAGCGGAAATAATAGCTATGGCAACTCCAAAAATAAACATATTTCTGTAAGTATCATAAGTAGCGATTTGCAGGTCGGTCATCTTAGCCGAGGTGCGAATAACCGCTATTTGCTGTCCGTCAACCACTATCGGAACCGCACCATACATAAGCCTCTGTCCGAGAGTTCTGCTGAATCTTATCGAGCTTCCGAAATCTTCCCGAACAGCCGCAATGAACTCGGGCCTGCCGCTATGATTTTCCATATCGCGAAAATCTTCATGCGAATCAGCCAGCACCGTTCCGTCAAGTGCAATTACCGTTATCCTGGTGTCGGAAATTTCACTAATTCTCGCTATTTCTCTGTTAAGATCACCAGCATCAGCGTTTGTGAGTGTGTCTTTTATTTGCGATCCGATGATGCCGGCTCTGGCTCTTAAAACATCACGAGTCTGGCCGATATAAAACCGCTCAAACGAATACCAGCTAAACCAGCCAATTGTTATAATTGCCGCCAGTATAATGAGCAGATAAGAAGGGTATATTTGCCAGATAAGCTTGCGTTTGGCCATTTTCAATCCCCGAAGCGGTAGCCCACCCCTCTGACTGTCTCAATGTATTTGCCATGTTTTCCCAGCTTTTTCCTTAGCGAAACAATCTGAACATCGACCGCGCGATCCGTTACCGGATAGTCACCGCCGTGAATGGAATCCACTATCTGATAACGCGTAAAAACCATTCCCGGGCGTTTCATCAGCGTCTGGAGAATTTTAAATTCCGTCAGGGTTAGCTCAAGGGTTTTTCCACTGACCGTAACTTCATGCCTTATAGTATCAAGGCTAAGTTCATGGATATGTATAATCTGCCCATCTTCGCCAGCCTGATGAGCTGACTTTTTAAGCAATCGTCGAATGCGGGCTGTTAACACTTTAGGGCTAAACGGCTTGGTAACATAATCATCGGCGCCAAGCTCAAGACCGACCACAATGTCGGATTCCTCGCCTTTGGCTGTGAGCATGACTATCGGAATGTGGGCGCATTTATGGTTGCTCTTTAGAGTTTTACAGACCTCAAGACCGTCGATTCCAGGCAGCATCAAGTCAAGAACTATAAGGGATGGGTTCTTTTTACGAGCGGTTTCAAGAGCTTTCTCACCCGTTTCTGCCGTTAAAACATCATATCCCTGCGCAGTGAGATTATACCTAAGCAGTTCGAGAATATCCTGCTCATCATCGACAACAAGTATAGTATTCCTGGCCATCAATACTCCATTTCTAAAGCAAATACGGCGCTCAAGTCTCTATCTACCCTAAGTCTGCTTATTAATTATGTCAGAAACAAACCACCAAGGCAAGAAATTCTGCCTATTACTTCATACAGCGTCATAAAGCTTTGTTATGGCAAGAAATGGTGGAGTAAGATTCCTTGAGCAAATCAGGATAGTTCCTGAGCCGTGTAAGTAAAACCACCATCAGCCTGAAGCTATATCCTCAATGTCAATGTGGTTAAGCTACAGACTGGATCCGTTGGAACTGGCAGATCACATCGCCGCCCAGATGGACGCACACGACATCAAGCCGCTGTCAGGCTACAAACTTGCCGAGTCGCCGCTTACCCCGGCACTCTGGCTGACGGTCAAAACGGCCATAATCGCTGAAGCGGCTGCGGTGAGCCTTACGCTTTCTCTGAGGCAGGATGTCCAGCTACTAAGAGACGAGGATATTGAGGTAGTAAAAGCGTCGAAAAACTCCACCGGCATCATGAACCCGAACAACCTCAAACCAGCCGTCCTGATCAAAGTCGATGAGTTCATCGGCAATTGCAGTAAGTTCTTTGACCAAATCTTTATTTTCCAACCAGCTAAAAAGCCTTGTATTATCGGAACATGGAGTTTTATGCCAATAGATAATTTTTTATTAAAATTATATTATATGCATTTTCAGGTATTTAAATGAAATTTTTATAAAAATAGCAAAAAAAAATTAATTTTGCGTTAAATTCAATAATCCTTTTCCCGATACCGGATTAGAGAAAGCCTAACAGTTACACAATTATTTTTATGGACGGTTTTTGTTGATTAGTAAAAAAGTAATCGCGGCATGTAATTAAGAATTTGTATACAGAGATGATAAAATGGCACAACAAATTTTACGCTTATCCAACATTAATAATCTATTC
Source organism: Phycisphaerae bacterium (assembly GCA_003553245.1). GTDB lineage: Bacteria > Planctomycetota > Phycisphaerae > Sedimentisphaerales > Anaerobacaceae > T1Sed10-97. The sequence continues at coordinate 599 of PWDX01000025.1, read as the reverse complement.
ACATCTATTGAGCCTAAAACAGATAGCTCGGTGATGATGGCTTTTTCGGACAATAATAAAGGCAAAGAAACAGGTTTCAAAAAGCCCAAAAGTACTGACGAAAAAGTTAAGCCACTTAGGCCAAAAGAATTTAATTCATCTGAGAACTTAACACCGCGCGAGCAGCAGATATTGAAGTTAATTGTTAAGGGCTATAGGAATAAACAAATCGCACAGATAATCGACCGGACGACTCGAACCGTTGAATATCACCGTAACCGGCTGATGCGCAAATTAAACGCTCACAATGCAGCTCAGCTTACTTGTAAGGCTATTACTCATAATTTAGTCAAACTATAGGATGTTTTTAAAACACTTGGAACATTAAGTAAGGAGAACAATTATGGCCGAAGCAACCGCAAGAACAGAGCAGGCCGCCAATGTCCTTTTGGACAAGGAGGGCAAATATCTGACTTTCGCCCTTGGCACTGAGGAATACGGCCTGGAAATCCTCAAAGTCCGTGAAATCATCGGTTATATGGAAATAACCGGCGTGCCCCGCACACCTGATTATGTAAAAGGTGTTATCAATCTGCGAGGCCAGGTAATACCGGTAATAG
>PWDX01000171.1 GCA_003553245.1 Phycisphaerae bacterium | reverse complement strand
CCATTCACATTAACACTTTTTATCCCTTCTTAATATGGCTACTGTTAAGTTTTTTACCCGCACAAAACGCAAGGCTAATATTCACACACCTATTTATGTCAGGCTTCGTTCCGGGCGCAGCATTGACAAAACAGTCAATACAGGTTATTTGGTTTCACCAGAGCACTGGAGTAACAAAACCGGTAGAGTACGTAACATTGCCGAAGCTGAAGGCAAGGATGATCTGAATAGCAAATTAAGAGAACTGAGCACATACATCTTAAACTCTTTGCCCCCGGAGAAAACCATTCCGGATAACTGGCTGGAAAAAACAGTCAAAGAGTTCAAAAACCCCAAAAAGAAAAGCAAGAAAAGCAATGACAAGCAGATTAAACTATTTGCATTCATTGAAGATTTCATTGCCAAGGCACCCACCAGACCTAATCCCAAAACCGGGCGACCGGTTTGTTATAAAATGATTCGCGAATATGAAAGAACATTTCATTATCTAAAAGATTTTGCAAACCAGAACAGACGCAGAATCGACTTCAAAGATATTGACCTTGATTTTTACCACGACTTTATGTCGTATTTGACAAGCCTGGGGTTGGCAGCCAATACAATAGGAAAGAAAATTCAAACGCTAAAAATATTTTTAAATGCTGCCTCGGATACGGGTGCAAACAGTTATACAGCATACAAGAGTCATCGTTTCACGACCATCAAAGAAGAAACCGAAAGTGCTCACCTCAATGAGGACGAATTGGTCGAAATGTTCAAGCTCGATCTGAGTAACAACAAACGCCTTGAAAAAGTGCGTGACCTTTTCTTAATTGGTGCATGGACCGGTTTGCGCTTTTCCGACTGGAACCAGGTAAGTCCGGAAAACATCCACGATGGCCTTATATCCATTAAGCAGTCAAAAACCGGTGGTAAGATATGGATCCCCGTACACCCTATGGTTGAGTTTATTTTAAACAAATATGACGGAGAGCTGCCCGCAGTGCCAACGAATCAGCGCGTGAATGAATACATCAAGGAGGTGGCAAAAGCTGCAAAAATCACAACTCCGTTTAAAAAAACCATCACAAAAGGCGGTCAGCCAGAGACAAATGTTTATAAGAAATGGGAAGTTGTGTCCTCACATACTGCACGTCGCAGTTTTGCAACCAATGCCTACAACGCCGGTGTTCCTTCGTTGAGTATTATGGCCATAACTGGTCATAAAACTGAATCATCCTTCCTTAAATACATCAAAGTCACCCCCAAAGAGCATGCACTTAAGCTGCAGAATTTCTGGAAGTCCAGCGCTAATGCAGACTTATTTAAAACTGCTTAACTCTCCATTACCATTACAAACTTATTTACAATTTCTTAAGGGTATTTTGCTTAATAATTGCTGCTTTTAGTGAATAACTTTTGCTACCCTAAGGGGGCTTTTCGTATTAGTTTTGTGTCAGAACTAATACGATAGCCATATGAATGAAATTGTAAATCCATTTGAATTAATTAACGCTAAATTGTCTTCTATTCACGACAAGCTTGAGCGGCTGGATGAGAAAATCGTTGAGCCTAAGCCTGTTGCATTGCCGCAAGAAAAGCTGCTTACCACAAAGGAGGTTTGTCGTCGCCTGAGCATCTCCAGGGTAACTGTATGGTCCTGGGAAAAAAAGAATATACTGCACCCGATTCGCATCGGTAACATGAAACGCTACAAGGAAACCGATATTGAAGCTATCGGCAAAAGAAAAAGAAATCACGGGTGACAATCTATTAACCACCGGCACCAGAGCCACAATATCGCGTGGTTATGATTGCCCATAATTATAAACCAAAAATGAATCCATATGTAATACCCGGACTTAAAGAAAAGACCCCCTACATTGAAAAAGTAAATAATAGCAAATTAGTACCTTCCGAAACGATGGCCGACCTGAAAGATATTTACAATACGGCCTGTGTCTATTTCAATATCCCTCAGGATACCGACCTGCTTTCCCGCAAAATAGAAGCCTGTAAGGCCAGGCACTGGACTATGTTTGTGGCAAAGTGCAAAGGATATTCCAATTCGCAAATCGCAGCCTTCTTCTCCAAGAATCCTTCTACGCTGCAGCACGTGACTTTTAAAATCATGAATGAACTGCAGGTTTATGATCAAACCAGAGAACACTTTGAATATTTTATCAATCAGTGTGGCCTGATGGCCTACTATAAAAACATAGCACGCAGTAACTTAAAGAGCTTTTTAAAACAATACTATCGTTACTTTAGAAGGCAAATCGGACTTCTCTCCCAATCAACTTCCGGAAATAAACCCGCAAAGCGTGATTCCCGCGAGTCCATGGGAAAGATCGTAAGTCAGCTGCAGGAGAAAAGAAAAAACCTCTATCAGCAAATTATTGATGCCCGTGAGCTTTCCAAGGTTGATGATGCCATTGAAACACTGAGAAAGTTCTCGCAAAAAAGAAGCACCGATCACTTTATTCTTTAGTCTTAACCCCAAAAAAACACTTGTTATGCAAAGATCATTTTCGGGCAGTCTGGCCCTTACCAAACTCAGAAACAGGATCATTGAGGTCAAAAACAAAAACCAGCAAAGCATTACCGGACTCTTTATCCCCATAGATGATAACCACCTGGTGAAGGGGAAAAACGGGGCTCTGTACTTGCCCATAAGAGTCATAACCCATAACGAAGCTGACAAATACGGCCAGCATGGCTTTGTTGCGCAAACCGTTGACTCTGAAACCTGGAAGCAAGCCTCCGATGAGCAAAAGGAGGCCTATAAAATGCTGCCCATTTTGGGAAACATCAAAGACTTTGATGCCTTTGCCGGTGATTTGAGCGGAACAATGGAAGACATTCCCGATCAAACCATAGATGACTCCGATGACATCCCCTACTGAGGACGTGCCACGGATTAAATTTCTAAGCAAAAATATGGTATCGGCCCCAGCCTTGTAAAGGATTTTCTCGGCATATGCTTGGCTTCTAAAGCAGCCAGCGCTATTCCAATTCCTCCTTGACAAGGCCAGGTGCCGATACCATTGGCCAGGGCTAAAAATTTAATTCCTTTGCTATGAAAAAGAAATCATCATTTTCCATCCATGAAGCCGCTCCGGAATTGCTGCTGGATAAAATCGCACAGCTAAGCGGCATACTGTCCAAGCACAAATCCAAAAGCACACCCTCCGACCAAATGCAATTCTATAATGAACTCCTTAAGGTCATGCGGTATGCCTACGCATATATGGTGGAGACAAAGTTGCTTCACGACAGAAACCAGCTGCTTGAAGACAATGTCCGCTTTTTGTCTCAATATGCCAATGACCTCAAAAGCCAGCTCGATGAAATTCACACCGTGCAACGCCTGCAGTGTGAAGGTAGGCTTGAAGAAGTCATGGACCTGGCGGAGCATTACACCGATCACGTTTTATCTCTTAAATCTAAACACAACAGGTAATTTTCAATGGATAACTTACTGGACCCCAATATAGTCAATGAAGATCAAATCATCATTGAGGCTGAGCAGATCCTTCAGGGAGCCCAAGAGAACATTGCAGATAAAAACCAAGCCATCGATAAAGTCGTTGAACTGCTCAGGGAGGTTCAGGACGAAGGGGCAAGGGAATTATTCATTGACGAGATCTCGCAAAAATTCAAAATCAAAAAAAGGGTGCTTCAGGCAAAACTCAAACATGCCCTGAAGGCCCAGCCAGAGTCAGCGACATTGCCGGTTGAAATGGATCTGCCCGATGATATTGACCAGGATGACGCCCTGAAAAAGGGGTTCTTTGAAAGCCGGGGAGCTTATTATTTTATCACCAAAGATGGACTATACAAAGCGTCCAATTTCACCGTCACACCCATTCTGCACATATACTCCAAAACAGACAACAAACGCATTATCGAAGTCAGAAATGAATATGGGGAGTCCAAGATGCTTGACCTGCCAAGTAAAAACCTTGTGTCAACCGATTTGTTTCAACAGTCGGTATTCAATGAAGGGAACTTTATCTTTTTTGGAACAAAGATTCATCATTACCGGATACTGAGCTCCATTTCCAGAAACTTCCCCATAGCCAACGAACTGCGCACCCTTGGATGGCAGCGCGAAGGCTTTTTTGCCTTTGCCAATGGAATATTCAGTGACAGCTATCAGGCCGTGGATGACATTGGCGTTTGCAGTTATGAGGGCAAAATGTACTTCTCCCCTTCGTTCTCCAAGATATATACCGATGTCCGCGAAGATGATGACGAGTATGAAAATGACCGCTATTTTGTCTACAAACCCTCCCCGGTTAAACTCAGCTCATGGTGCCGCCTTATGCGGCAGGTATATGACGACAACGCCATTACCGCCATAGCCTTTTTTATTTCCAGCATGTTTCGCTCTTTGATTTATGACACCTACAAAATATTTCCTCACCTGTTTTTGTTCGGTGAAAAGCAGTCCGGGAAAAGTCAGCTTGCCTGGTCATTGAGCAACGCCTTTTTTGATCAGCTTCCTGCATTTAACCTCAACTCCGGTACACAAGTGGGATTTTTCAGAAGGCTTTCCAGGGTGAAAAATGCACTCTGCTGGTTTGATGAGTACACAAATGATATTGATGAGCGCCGTTTTCAGTCCCTAAAGAGTGCCTATGACGGCATGGGCCATGAAAAAGGCAAGATGTCGAAAGACTCCAGAACCGAAGTAACAAAGGTCAACAGTGCCTGCGTTATTTCCGGACAATACCTGCCTACAAGAGACGATAACTCCCTTTTGACGCGCTCTGTTTTGCTGCCTTTTGAGAAAAAAACCTACTCGCGGGAACAAATACAATACTTTGATGAGCTAAAAGAACTGGAAACAAAGGGGATATCCAGTATAATCACCGAGATCCTTCTGCACCGTCAGACCATAGAACGCTTATTCACACCCACCTTTGCCGATATCTTTGATCAGTTAAAATACCACCTGCAGCAAAAAAGGATATCCTACGATGAGCGCCTGGTCAGAAACCATGCATGCATTATGGCCATCCCAAAAATAGTCATTGAAAAGAAGATTGCCGATCCGGGCTTTTCCTTCCAGGAGCTTTTTCAGCAGGCCGTTGACAACATTACCAACCAAACGGCAAAAATTACCAACTCCGAAGCCGTATACACATTCTGGTCCATGATACAGTTTATGTATGAAACAACGCCCCCGCCAATAGCCGAAGGCCAGGATTTTAAAATCCAAACATTTACCAAAAGCCTGCGCCTTAGAAACAAGAAGGAACAGTGGGAAACCATGGACTTCGGATCACGGCCTGCAAAGCTAATCTTCTTTCGCTTTTCAAAAATACACCCCCTGTATATGGAAGCCCACCGGAAACAATACGGAAAAAACGGTGTGGACCTTACATCTATGCTCCATTATATCAAACACCACAAGGCGTACATCGGGTACTCTGACTCCACCAGGTTTGACACCGCAGTAACCAGCGCATACGTCTTTGACTATGACCTGTTAAACATCTCCCTTGAATCCCAGGAAAGCCTGCCCGTGGATGATGCTACCAACCCGGATGACCCGCCATTTTAACGTTCCCGCCGCCCGGCACCTTACCTTCCAAGTATAATTTCACCCTCTTTATCTTAATGTAAGTGCTATTGCATTTCTCATGCAACGCAGGTACATAGATGGAACTGTGCGTGTTTTTCGCTATTGTGTTTTTTTGTGTTACCTGAGATTTTTTGCTTTGCACTCACCCTACAACCCTACAAATATTTAAAATACTGTTTTTTAATATATTATCTCCTGAAAACTTGTAGGGCAGTGTAGGGTACTGTAGGTCTTTGTAGGGTTGTAGGGCCGTAGGGTAAGGTGTGTGCCTTATGGAAAGCCAGAAAAATACTTTTTTCCCCTAAATAGTTACTAACAAGTGAGTAACTTCTCCCTGGCACGCAAGTCTTCTCTTGAAGCTTATCCTTAAATTTATAGTCAATCATAATCCATATGAATTACCTGACAATACAGGGCAGGAAGTATCCGTGTTTTACTTCCCGCTTTTTTCTTTGGGGTGAAAATAGGTTTGAAATCGTTAGTTCAAAAAGTACCGGATCATTGCCTATGGAGGCTGAGCATACGGTAAAAAACCTCACGACTGGCAAGCAATCCAAACTGACCCACAAAGCCTTAGCTAACATTATTTTACAAGATGAAAAAAAACAACTCACGGCAAAACAACCCCAGGGTAACGGTAAAACTGCGGCCTTATCTCAGGGAGTTCTTGATCTGTAAACTGCAGGATGAAGAGGGTTTCAGCTCACGCAAGAGCATCATCGGAGCCATGTTGGAGCCCCTTCTGGAAAGTAACCCCAATGGGTATGTTCCTCAAAGCCCTTGCCGGGACAGCTTTACCTTTACCATTCCCTATAAGTTCAATGGAAAGAACTGTGCGTTCCACACCATGTACATATCAGAGCATAACCAGCGCCTTTTTGAGCGTATGCTTTACCTGTATTTTAAAGATGTGTTTCACTCCTACGTGGAAGACAAACAACGCTATATGAAGGAGATTAAGGCCTGTATTTTAATGTTTTGCAGCGATTATCACATCACCTTCAATGCAATCAACTACGAATCGCTCAAAAAGTCATATTACCGGTATAGTCAAAAAAAAAACGTGTAAAGTTGTCCCTGTGTAGTCCCCTAATATTTTTGCTATGTCCTTACATTTCCCAGATCCCGCAACCGACTCAAACATAGGCGGCTGCAATAGTTTTTCCTTTATTGAGGCGGAAAAAATCATTGTTCTGGCCACAAACAGTGACCAAAACACCGTTACCGAACTCGTAGTGACCGGAGGCCATGATTTCTTTACAGGATACTCCACATGGGGAACGTTACGATTTGATGAACAAACCCAACAAAACGCATCCGGGACCTATTATTCAGTCAGAATTCGTGGATTTTACCCCTCTTTATCCTATGAGGCTGGTCAGATCTTTAACAACCTAAGAGGCAAAAGCTTTGTGGTGAAAATTAAAGACAACAACCTTGTTACGCGCCTTGCCGGCACCCCGGAAACCCCGCTAACCTTCTCATTTGAGGCCACCTCCGGCCGCTCCCCCTCAGCCAGGTCCGGATACGCTTTTGAGTTTTCCGGCCAGCTGCTCAAGCCCTGCCCCATGATCCCTTAATTACGCGGATTATCAGTCCTTTATAATTCCCCGTAGCGTCTTTATCATTGCAGTTGTTAGTTGATTCCTTGCTTATAACTAATAGCTGTATGAATATTGTTAATGAAATTATACGTGGCGTCTGGCTTATGCAGCCGGATACAGCCCGTGGATATTACCCAATGATCCATAAGGTGCTTACCGGTGAGGTAAGCCCTATGGCTGAGAGCGCAAAAGAAAATCCCGTTTCCATCGCCCAAATGGACACTGGCGATAACCTGGTTATCGACACCCTTGATGAGGATACCGATAATGATCTGATCCTAATCATGGACATCTTTGGCCCCATTACCAAATACGACCAATTCTGTGGCCCCCTGGGGATGGCTGCCAAAACCCGGATGCTGAAAGAGGCTGATAAACTCGACCAGGTTAAAGCCCACGTGATCCATATCGACAGCGGTGGTGGCGAAGGCACTGCCGCAAGGCTTATGGCCGAGGCCATTGGCTCACTGTCAAAACCCACCTTCGCTTTCATCGATGGCATGGGTGCAAGCGCAGCTTACTGGATCGCCTCAGCCTGCGACTTCATTGCAGCCTCTTCCCCAATGGATCGGATCGGATCCATTGGCACCTATATCTCCATTGCGGATTATACCAAGTGGTACCTGGATCAGGGCCTTCGCATCATTGATGTATATGCCAGTGAAAGCTCCGATAAAAACCGGGACTACCTCGACGCCATTGAAGGTAATACCGCAAGACTGCAATCCCTGGCCGACACATTCAACACCCACTTCCTTTCGGCAGTAATGGAAAACCGCCATGACAAACTTTCCGAGGGTGCAAAGTGGAACCCCGGAGAGGTGTTTTTTGCCCAGGAAGCCCTGGACATTGGCCTGATCGACGCCATCAGCACATTT
>PWDX01000111.1 GCA_003553245.1 Phycisphaerae bacterium | reverse complement strand
GCGGGTATTTCGGAAGTTGTCGAAATCATGATGGCCAAGCGCAAAGCAGACCGGTATGAAAATATCGAAGAGCTTATGCTTGATATTGAAGCTATCCAGAGCGGCCAACCGCCTTACAGAGCCAGAAAGAGATTTGATGTGTCTATGCTTGAACAGCTCGAAGATGGTGAACCGGTGGAAGAAGAGGAAGATGTATATGAGGCCGAACTTATTACAAAATACAGGACGATTATAGGGTTTTTAGCCGTAGGATTAGGCCTTGCGGTTATTATTATAATTATTCTTCTATTCGGATAACAATCTTTCACACGGATATATTGACAAATGATTTTTGTCATTCTATAGATATCCGTGTTGGTTTTTGAGCGAACATGCCTTCAAGTGAAGTAGATTTTTCAGCATCAGAGCTTGCAAAAGTTCTGTGCCATTACGACATAGGAGCTGTCGAGCATCTCAGGCCTTTCGAAGGTGGTGACCGCTGGGCTCCGAAGGTAGTTGTCTTGGCCAGGCGGGGTAAATTCATACTGAAAAGGCGAAAGCCGAGAAGCTCTATGGACATCAAGAGGGTTCGCTTTGCTCACAATATTCAAAAAAAGTTGATGAAAGAAAATTATCCTGTTCCGCGGCTTATGGTTACCTCTGACCAGAGTGGTTCCGGTGTAAGGTTAAACGGTAGGATTTATGAGCTTTTCGAATTTATAGATGGCGCAAGATATGACGGCACAGCCCAGGAAACGCGCATAGCAGGGCTCCATCTGGCGTTGTTTCATAATATATTGGATGGCTTTCAGGCAGAAAACGACCTCAATAGAGGCTGCTTTCATAACAGCCCAGCTGTGCGCAAATATCTCAAAATAGTCTACCAGCGCGGCGCCAACGACGGCGAACAGGCGTTGCTTGGATTAAGCGATGATCTAATGAGGATATACAATAAATGCGTCGCAAGAGTTAATAAGGCCGGCTTCAGCCAGTGGCCGAGACAAGTGGTTCACGGAGACTGGCATCCGGGCAACCTGCTTTTCAAAAATCGTGAGCTTGTGGCCGTGGTTGATTTTGATTCTGTCAGAATAGCGCCTGCGGCAACAGACCTTGCCAATGCTATGCTCCAGTTTTCAATTGTAGGCGGCAGACCCAATCCTGCCGATTGGCCTGGTTACCTCGATGAGAAAAGGTTGACCGAGTTCGTCCACGGCTATAAGGCGAATATGGACCGGAAAATCCCCCCGGCAGATGCGCTGCTTGATATGATGATAGAGACGCTCATTGCAGAGGCAACGCTTCCCGTAGCAGCCACCGGTTTTTTTGGTAACCTGCGAGGCAGGGCGTTTTTGTCTATGATTCTCAAAAAAGCAAAATGGATAGACAATCACCGCCGGACGCTCGAACAGGCGATTTCCGCGCGGTGATTAACTTACTTTTTGGGCTGCCCTCAAGCCGGGGTTCAGGACTCTTCCTGTTGTTTTTTATGGGCTTCGACTATCTGCTGCTGGACATTAGAAGGCACCGGTTCGTAGTGGCTAAGGCTCATCGAGTAGCTGCCCTGACCGCCGGTAACGCTTTTTAGTTCGTTGCTGTATTGCGTAACCTCGGCCAGCGGCACCTGAGCTTTGATGATAATCATATTACCGGGCAGCATCTCCTGTCCAATGATCCGACCTCGTTTAGAAGACAAATCACCTGTAATATCACCCATATTGTCGGAAGGCACAGTTATTTCCATATCAACAATAGGCTCAAGCAGTGCCGGCTTTGCTTTTTGCACGGCGTCGATGAAAGCGCCTTTGCCTGCCGCTCGGAACGCGACTTCTTTTGAATCGACAGGGTGATGTTTGCCGTCATAAACAGATACTTTGACATCCTGCATTGGATAGCCCGCTACCACGCCGGTTTCCATAACATCCTGAATCCCCTTTACAATCGGACCTTCGAACTGACTTGGGATAGAGCCGCCGAAAATATCCCAACTGAATTGCAGTGGCGGATCGGAATTTCGCTCGGCAGGCTCAACCCGCAGGAAAACCTCACCAAATTGACCTGCGCCGCCAGTCTGTTTCTTATGCCGGTAGTGGCCCTCGGAGTTGGCGGTGATAGTTTCGCGATATGGTATTTTAGGCTGTCTGGTATTCACTTCCAGCTTATAAGCATTTTTCATCTTTTCCAGCTTTATGCGAAGATGCATGTCCCCCAGTCCTCGTGCGACAAGCTCTTTTGTCTGGAGATCGTGCTCGGCCACAAAGCAGGGGTCTTCTTCTGACAGTTTTTCTAAGGCGTTGCCGATTTTGCTTTCATCACCTCTGGAAGCCGGCTCTAAGGCAAGTGAAAACATCGGTTTGGGAACAGGCAGCAGCTCGAATTCGCCAGTGTAGCTGCCGTCGTGCACCAGGTCATCCATTTTCAGTTCCTCGACTTTGGCCAGCGTGATAATGTCCCCGGCGATTCCGGTATCTATCTGTTCGGTCTCACCGCCCTGGGTTTTTAGAATATTGCCGGGCCTCATACCTTTTTTCTCATCGTTGCGGATCAAATTTGTATCCGAAGATATTTTCCCGCTGAACAGTCGAATAGTGGCATATTTCATATTAGAGCGCGGGTCAAAACCGACACGAAACACCAGGCCTGCCAAAGGTTCATTATCATCGGCTTTTAGTTGAGTTTTTTCTTCGCCATTAAGAAGTGCCGGCGGTTCAATCTGTGCAGGTGATGGACAGTATTTGGCGATTATATCGAGCAATTCTTTTATACCTACCTCGTCTCGAGCGTTTGTAAAGACAACCGGTATTAGAGTTCCGCTCTTAAGTGCCTCTACAAATACCCCGGCTATCTGGTCATCGGAGATTTCCTCGCCTCCCAAGTATTTCTCCATAAGCTCATCGTCGGCCTCAATTACGCTTTCGATAAGCTCAGTATGCGCCTGGGCGACATCCATAACCGGCGAATCTCCCTCTTTATTTGCAACGCAGTCGATTACAGATTTCTTATCGGCGCCGGGAAGGTTTGCGCAACGGCATTCCTGGCCGAAACTATCTTTTATCTGCTTTAGCAGTTCTTTGAAATCCACATTTTCAGCGTCAGTTTTGTTGACGGCTATTACTATCGGTCTCGAAGCCTGCTTGGCAAGCGCCAGAAGCTTGCGCGTATTGGTCTCAATCCCTGCTGAAGCGCTGATAACCAGAACCGCCGTCTCCGCTGCCGGTATAGCCTTTACCGCCGGGCCGGTAAAGTCGGGGTAGCCAGGTGTATCTATCAGATTAATGACCTTACCGGCGTGATTTGTGTGCATTACCGATGATTGCACAGAATGTTTATGCTCTTTTTCCTCGTCGTAGTAGTCGCTTACTGTTGTTTTGTCATCAACATTTCCGAGACGATTTATTTTTCCAGTTGCATGCAAGATGGCCTCGGCCAGAGAAGTCTTTCCGCTCGAACCGTGCCCTAAAAGAACAACATTTCGTATTTCGCTGATATTTGCCACTTTCAAACCTCCAATAAGCTGTTTCAATCCAATTCGTTCGAAATATGAAAACGCATATATTACAGCGCAATCACCGGATTCGCCAAGAACTTTTTATAAATCCTTGTTTTTTGGGATTTGGTCGGTTACGACGGCTTTCTATGTGCCTCAGGCACAGGGCTTTGCCGCTTAGCTTGCGGCCGGCTTTTGGTCTATAAAGCCGTCCAACTTCCGGGCGCGAACAGGATGCTGGAGCTTACGAACGGCCTTGGCCTCGACCTGACGAACACGCTCTCGGGTTACCTTGAAGATACGACCGACTTCCTCAAGCGTATAAGTATAACCGTCACCAATACCGTAACGAAGCTTGATAATCTCCCGCTCACGATACGAAAGAGTTTTCAGCACATCATCTATCCGCTCTTTGAGCATTCCCTGTGTTGCCGATTCGACCGGCGAATCAACTGCGTCATCCTCGATGAAATCACCGAAATAACTGTCATCGCTCTCACCGATAGGTCTGTCCAGACTGATAGGGTGCTTCGATATCTTCATCACACGCCGAGCTTCCTCAATACTCATACCTGCTTCTTTGGCGACATCCTGTATCTTAGGCTCTTTGCCGTGTTTTTGTATAAGAGTCTTGCTTGCGTTGCGAAGTCGGCTCATAGTCTCGATCATATGCACGGGAATACGAATTGTCCGTGCGTGGTCTGCGATAGCGCGGGTTATGGCCTGACGAATCCACCATGTAGCGTATGTGCTGAACTTATAACCCCGACGATACTCATACTTATCAACCGCCCGCATCAGGCCGGTATTACCCTCCTGAATAATGTCAAGAAAGCTAAGCCCGCGATTTCGATACTTCTTGGCGATAGAAACTACCAGCCGCAGGTTAGCCCCCGAAAGATACCGCTTGGCCTGTTCATACTGCATAAACACCCGCTCAATACCTCGAAGACGCTTATCGAACTGCTTTGGAGACTCGAGTATAAGGTCGCCAAGTCCCTCCAGTTCCTGCTTCATAACCTCTATATCTTCCTCGGTGTACTGTTGATTTGGCCCCTCGCTGATAACCCGCTTGAGCTGGTGCATCTTGCGATTCATGCCGTGCAGCTTATCCTTCAGCGGCTGTATTCGCTCGGTGCGCAGTGAAAGCTCCTCGAGCAGAGTCGCTATTTTACGCCGGTTGCGGTGCATCTGCTTGACATACTTTTTAATCGCCGCGGCGTTGTCTTTTTCGGCTTTGCACTGCTCAAACAATGACTTATTTATCCCCAGCAGTTTGTTAACCGTCTCGATATTGCCCGGCATACGCTTTTTGATAGTACTGCGAATAAGGTTCTCCGCAGTGCTGGTCTTCATTGTGCGATCAAAGGACAAATTCCCGTCATTAACCTGCTGAAGTATATCGACCGCGCTGCGCGCACAATACTCACTCTCAAGCATCTTACGCCGAAAAGCCATTCTGGTAAGCTCGATCTTCCTGGCCAAAGATATCTCATTATCACGATCCAGAAGCGGGATTTCGCCCATCTGGGTAAGATACATCCGAATAGGGTCATCCATCCGCCGACTGTCGCTGGCGCTCAGCTCCTTTTCGAGAACTTCATCTTCGTCAACAGTATCATCTGCAATATCTTTATCCTCGTCCTCGAAGCCTTCATCCTCGTCCGCTACATCGTCCTCGTCGATAAGCTTTATGCCCATTTCATCGAGATTCGACAACAGCGAATCCAGCCGAGCCGGAGACACCAGATCTTCGGGAAGCTCGTCGTTCATCTCCTCATAAGTCAGGTAGCCTTTCTTCTTACCCTTTTCCACCAGAGCTTTTATTTGCTCTTCGGCTCCTGAGCCTTTTGTCTCATCGACCGCTTGTGTCGCTTCTGTTTCGACAGCTTCGACAGTTTCGACTTCTTTTTTGCTTTTTGCGTTCTTCTTTGCCACTGCAACTACCTTAAATAAACCATTTAACAGTTACCTTATTCGCCGTATCCGGATTTATCTGCTTTTATATTCTCTCCTCAAATGGCTGATAAAATTCGTTACGGCCATAAAACATTCATTGTTCGCTTTTTTACGCCGTCAGCGCATACCCGGAACATGCCTATTGCCATTGCGGCGGCGCTCTGCCAACATTCGCAGATAATCCCGCTGTCTCTCGCCTTCATCCACACTGGTAATCTCAATATCGCTCCTGCGCCTTTTCAAAAACTCCACTGACTCGGTCAACCTGCGCTGGAAGTTACCCTTTTCCTCGCCCTCACGAGCAAGCGAAACAATCGCACCCGAAAGCTCCGGCGATTCAATTCTCGCCAGAATATCCTGCAATCTCACTCGCCCAGCTTCCTTCATGGACTCAAAAAACACCGCAGCTATCTGCTTTGCCGGCTCAGTGTCAAACCACCTAGCCGATATCCCTTCACCTGCGTTTTCCAGTAATTCCGGCTCATTAAGCAATACCTCCAGTATTTCTTTCTGAGCCGCCGCCTCGGCCCCGCCAGGCCAGCTTATGCTGACAACACTACTGTTGGCAGTGGCATAAACCGCTGGCCCGCCGGCCTTGCGCATCTTTTTCGCCAGCTCACGGTTAATCTCCCGCGCTTCAATACCCACGACCGACGCCAGTCGATTAACGATAATGCCCCGCTCAATTGCCGCCTTGCCCACCGGATGAATCGTCGCTATCGTCTGCAGAAACTCATCAACCGCCTGCTTCCTGCCTGCCATCGTATTATCCGAGGCGAACTTATCCCTGAGCCTGCTCCACTTAAACTCAAAAACATCCGTCGCACCCGCTATAAGCTTTTCAAATCCCTCCGCACCCTCTGCCAACAGATAATCACACGGATCCTTACCCTGTGAAACCGATGCCAGAGCGATATCTATCCGCTGCGAAAGACAAACCTCAAGCGCACGATTCGCCGCCTCTGCCCCCGCCACATCATTATCAAACAGCAGCACAATCCTGTTGGCGTACCGCTTCAAAAGCCGACCGTGCCCGGCCGTAAAACTCGTCCCCAGCGTCGCAACCACATTGTCGCACCCATACTGATGCGCCATGATGCAATCGGTGTACCCCTCGACCACAACCGCAGTGCCCGAAGAAACAATCCCGTGTCGTGCCTGCTGTAGCCCGAATATCGCGTTGCTCTTATCAAAAAGCGCCGTCGCCGGCGAATTCATATACTTAGCCGGCGAATCACCCAGCGTCCTGCCGCCAAAGCCGATAACCCTGCCCGTAGCATCTGTTATCGTAAACATCAGCCGATTCTCGAACTTATCACGCCAGGTTCCAGAGGCGTTCCGCACCGCAAGGCCGGCCTTTTCAAGCAGCCCGTAGTCGATGCCCTTGGTTTGAGCCTGCTTAACAAGCGTATCCTCCGTATCGGCCAGCCCGAACTGCCACTTTCTGGCCGTCTCCTCAGTAAACCCCCGTTCGGCTATATAATCACGAGCGGTTTTACCTTTCTGCTTGTCCCAAAGCAGCATCTCAAACAGCTTGGCCGCCCATTTATTCACCCGTGCAAGCTCATTAGGATCGACCCTCTCTGTGTCCTCAGCCTCATCAGGCATATTCCGCGAATAGCGGGGCAGCTCTATCCCCGCCCGCTCTGCCAGCCGTTCGATCGCCTGCCCGAAAGACAGATTCTCGCGCATCTGAATAAACTTAAAAGCGTCCCCGCCCGCTCCGCACGCAAAACACTTAAATATCTGCTTAACCGGGCTGACATACATACTCGGCTTATGGTCCTCATGAAAAGGGCACAAGCCCACCATTTCCTTACCCTTAGGGCTAATGCGCACATGCTCACTGACGACATCAATAATGTCGTTTGCCTGCTGAATCCTGGCTATAAGATTTTCGTCGTACCTGCCGGCCATCAATACTTTCCGCTGCTGTCCGTTATCGTCCCTGAAATTTTATTCCTCTCGCTTTTTCCGCTTCTTCGACCAAAAAAAGACAGGACGCAGCGACCAACCGCGTCCGAAAACCGACTCCGTCCCGTTTATCGGGGTATTTGTGTCATTACGCCCGTTTTATCGGGCATAGCTTTGCTACTTTCTTATAGGCAAAAAATTGCAAAAGTCAAATCACCCCCAAAAAAGCACTCCTTGACCTGTTAAAAGCGATTTTCGACTTTTTAGACACCTAGCTAAATAAGACTAAGGCGTGATTGACAAGATCCCTACCGGATCAGTGTTGTAGTTGTTGTAGTTTGCCAAACTGAAACGACACAGCTATTGGATCAGCTTGAAAAGCGGCAAGCTGAGTTCGAAGGAGAGATTGAAAAGCAGAGAAAAGGGAAAGATGTTGATGATGGATACATCCGGGACTTGATAAGTGAAGTCCAGCAGATAACTGATAGCTTATCGCAAATTACAAAGGCTGAATTGCCGGATTTGGCGCCGCTGTTTACAATGATAGCATCCAAAAAAGCCTTAGCAAAACTCGTGCCAGAATCGGGCAACAGCGACGACCCCGACCGACAGCCCCGATCCGAAGAAAATAAAAAATGGGGGTATGCACATGTCTCCAGTAACACCAATATCTTGTATATCACAGAATTTAGGTGCGATGACGAATTTTTTTGATTGGTGTCGGATCGATTGCCGTAGCCTGTT
>PWDX01000195.1 GCA_003553245.1 Phycisphaerae bacterium | reverse complement strand
GGCCTGATGTGGTCGCCGCTGAAATGTCACTGGCAGCTTCAAGCGAAATAATAGGCGTTAATGTGGCTGACCTGTATCCTGATTTGACATTAAGCGGAAGGTATGGCCGCACCGGAAGCCAATTCAGCGACTTGTTTCGCGATGAGACAGAGGTTTATAGTCTGGCAGGGCAAATTCTCGCTCCTATCTGGCAAGGTGGTGCGCTTCGTGCGGAGATTCGCGAGGCCGAGGCCCGTTATAAAGAACTTGCCGCCGATTACGCCGAAACGGTATTGAACGCCATGCGGGAGGTCGAAGACGCACTGGTAAGCGGCCAAACGCTTGAGGAGGAATTTCAACATTTGACTGAACGGTTCTCCCATGCCGAATCAGCAGAGCGGCTGGCTCGACAGCGGTATGAGCGGGGTATTGAAAGCATCCTTGCGGTCCTCGAAGCAGAGCGCAGGCGCCGGGAAGCAGAAGTAGCCGTCGCGGAAATTCGAGGAGAAATCTGGGTCTCAAGAGTAAATCTCTTCCTCGCCCTCGGCGGAGACTGGGCAGCCAAAGACAACACAGAAGATAGTCAATAGCACCCAAGCACAGACCAAAACTATTGTGCTGCCGATTAGACCGTTTACCAGGATAATTAAGTATGGTCTTCTTGTAGAGGTATGCTATCAGGTAAATTCGACAATCCGTTGTCGAACCCTTGCAAGTATATTACGGATCATATGCCGAAGTTTATAATGCTTTCGGCTGCTTTTTTTATGTTTTCAATACTGTCAAGCTCACCTGATAGCAAAAGCTCCTTGGCCTGAGCCACTTTCTGAGCATCGTTGGTTTGAATATTTTGTGCTTTTTTTATAAACTCTTGGTGATTAACCTGAGCCGAAGCATCCACTGACTGCTCCTGTTGGGCTTTTGGTCTGACTTTTTTCTCAGAGCCGGCACCGGCCTGCATATTCTGAATTTGATTGTTGTTAATCCGGTCTATCATAACACCTGCTTTTATCGAAGTTATTTAATTGCTTTATTATCTATACTATATATTCGCTGGTTTTCCAAAAAACTTAAAACTTTTTTGAATTTTTAATTATTTTATTAAAGTTTGCAATCGTTTCGGCCGATAACAACCGCCTTTGCTAACGATTAAGCGTTCCGGCTATCTCATTTGCGACAAATCTGAAAAATTTCAGCGGACTTACCGATATCATCTGTTCGCGCAGTGGCGCGTAACCATGACCAATTTCCTCATCGTAATAGCGTTTAATCCTGTTACGAGTGTTTTTATCGGCCGTATTCCACACATTTTCTACAGCCCAGAGCATCTGGTTCTCATTCAAATCAAGCAACCATAATCTTATCCCGATTTGTAAATGCGGATAAGGCTGATATTCGGTTACCGTTCCCAGCAATATCGCATCAGTCTGCATTTTCCGGCGAATCATCGAAAGTTGTTCCAGTGAATAGGATGGTTGAGGCCTTAGCTGAAGAGATTTCCAGTCCGTGTCATCAGCAGGGATAAGCGTGACTCCGAACCGCTGGGTTTTCTGCAACTCATGATATAGAGCCTGCGTAATATCAGAGGAAGCATCCGGATAACGGGACTGATTCTCAAGCTCTATAAAAGCGACCCTACCCAACTGGCGAACATCCATCTGTTCACTGATATAGTAATAATCCGGCCCGGGAAGCTCAGCCCCATGATATGGTCGGCATCCTGAAAGACCAATCGCAATTATCACTATAATATTAGCAGATTTTATAATATTCATATTATTTTGTCATCCTATTCGATTTCGGGTATCTCTCCGCCGAGCATTTCCAGTATCATCATAAGCGTATCGAGCTGGGCTTTCTGTGCTTCGCGCATCTCGTCGCGAAAACCAAGTATATCAGTCTTCCAGTTATTCAGCTCAACTCGCATCTCAAGCAGCATATCATTGGCCTCGGTTAGTTCCTGCTGAGTCTGCTCATATTCGGTTTCGATACGAGTGAGCTGGTTTTGTAATTGGTGATTTTCCTTCATCAGCTCCACATTCTGCTGCCGCAGATCCGCTGCCTTATCCACAAGTTCGGAGTATTTTTTAGACAGCTCAAGCGCAGATTCCACCGCTGTTTGCTCCTGTTGATTGGGCTGAAACCTGTGAACGCCAACAGGGCTTTGCGGCTGAGAATTCACCTGCGGCTCATTGGGCGCCGCCGGCTCAGGTTGAGCATTGTTACATCCCGAAAAAATAACTAAGGATACGGCACTTATTATTGTAATAAATAATTTCCATCCGTTCATTTTTTTACCTCCGTATTATCTGCCGAGGCAGCTGGATCCGATGCATACCGGCATTTTAACTGTAACTTTTCGCCGCAAGGGCATGTTACTTCAATCATCGCGTAAGATGCATTTGCGTTTATTACCTTTGCAGAAGCCGCCCCTTGTCCGAGGCGCGGTCGAGCTGGGGTTGCTTTGTCAATCGCCGCTGCCTGACCAAGCTGAAGTTTATACTTGCCGGTAACCGGTATCCGGCCCGCTTTTATTATATGCGCTGTTTTGCCCATTACACCTAACCTTTGTCTTATGCGCGATAATCAATGCCGATTGTATCATCAAAATCGTCGTCAACATTTTCTACCAGCTCTTGGTTTTCGCTTTTAGGCGAATTTTCATCTTTGTTTTCCTGGTCTTCTTGATCCTGTTTTTGCCGTTTTCTTCGCTCTTGCTGCTTTAATGGATTGATGTTATGCAGCGCCTCAGTCGGAGGTATTATATTAAAGTCGCCGTCAACCATTTTTCCACTCTTTCAATTTAACTGATAAACTAAACAGTGCCGAAGCGTGAATCTGGCTTACACGAGATTCGGTAATTTCAAAAACTTCGGCGATCTGTTTCATTGTCAGATTTTTCGTATAATAAAGCACAATTAACTGTCTCTGCCGCCGGGGCAATTCCTCAATAGCTTGTGTGAGAGTTTCGGTAAGCTCACTTTTTTGCAGATTCTCGTCCGGCGCTTCAGCCTTTACCGCGGCAATTATATTTTGCAGCGAAGGCGCTTCTTCTGTGCCGTCATCAATAGAAACAAAGTTTTGCGCCCGCGCGTCTTCGTATGCCTGATAGACCTTTTCAACGCTAATTCCCAGCTTTGCGGCAATCTCATTATCGCTGGGTTCTTTGCCGGTCTGCTCGCTGATCTGACGCCTTATTTTCGCAATATTAGCTATTCGTTTATTCAAATCCGCCGAGACAAAAGACCACCCTTTAAGTTCGTCAAGCACTGCCCCGCGAATTCTGATATAGGCGTATGTCTTAAACTCGGCTTTTTGTGAAGCGTCATAATCTTTAACTGCCTTTAGCAGACCTATAGTGCCTGCCGAAACGAGGTCCTCAAATGTTAGCGGCGGCCTTAGATATGTTACCACTCGCTGAACAATAGAATGAACCATAGGAATATATTCGGTAATCTGCCGTTCACTTATTGGCGGATGTCTTTGATCAGCGTATGCGCGCGCGGCCATTATCTTAAGCCGCTCAGGACTGTCTGTCGTATGGTCCTGGCAAGTGTATTCAGTTTCCGCCGGCACCTGTGTCTTCCTTTCGACGCTGATTTTGTTTAATTTGCTCTGTTACCATAGCGCTCATCACAATCGAATTTATTGCCTTAATAGCGAATGTCGCACCGATATAACTAATCACCGCCGCCGTAGCCGATCGCCACGAACTTACACACATCGGCAAACCACTGCAAACAGCGACCGTAGCGGTAATAAAAAACACTACCACTGCCACTTTAACTGCATTTGGTCTGACATCCAGCGGCATAAAAAATCCCTATAAAAGTATCCTTGCCATCAAGTCCCAGCTCCTACGGTCTGCTCGTTCAACTCTTTTATATTACCCTTTTCCATCGAAATCGTCGCTATAGGCTCTATTTCAACACCCATCGCTATTTCGTCATAAGCGATTACCGAAAGCGGCGGCACCGTTCTTGACAACATCACCGCAAGCGGCGGTCGAAGACGAGAATCACACAGCATCACCGCTTTTTCAAGACCGGCGTCCATTGCCTGTTTCCAAGCCTCCGCCGCATCACGGTTTATCTGCATCGTCTCATTGGCAGGAAGGTTGATACTAAGCTGATCGCCATTTTGCTGCAGAGAACTTATCATACGATGTTCCAGCGACGGCTCCAGTGTTATCGCGTAAATCTTGCCGTCTTCGGATTTGTACTGCTGTGTAATAGTTCTTGCCAGTGACTTTCTTACGATTTCGGTAAGGGCTGTCGGGCTTTTTGTCTTTGGCGCGTTCTCGCCGAGCGACTCCAGAATCGTCCCAAGCTCACGAATGGGAATATTATCGGCAAGCAGATTTTTCAGTATCCTCTGAAGCAGTCCTATCGGTACCAGCTCACCGACAACATCACCAACCAGCGCAGGCTGGCTTTCACGGAGCCGGTCAATCAATGACTGTACATCCTCGCGGGTCAGCAGCTCGTGAGCGTGCTTTTTGATAGTCTCCGACAGATGTGTTATAAACACAGATTCAGGGTCGATGACGGTATAGCCGGCCAGCTCTGCCTGTTCCTTTTTCGCAGGTGTAACCCATAAAGCCGGCAGCCCATAAACCGGTTCGGTAGTTTTAATTCCGTCAATTTTTTCACCGCCGGCTCCGGCATCCATCGCTAGAAACATCTCAGGTTCAAGCTTGCCTTTAGCGACTGTATGATCAAAAAGTCGAATCTCATAACAGTTCGGCTCAATGTTGATATTGTCCCTGAGGCGAACAAGCGGGATTATCACGCCAAGCTGCTGAGCGAATCGCCTGCGTAAAGCACCGATACGGTCAAAAATGCTGCTCTTTTTATGCGGGTCAACCATCCCGATAAGACGAACGCCAACCTGTACGCTGATGCGATCAATCTCAAGCAGATTTTCAACCGGTTCTTGCTCTTGTGTTTTTTTCTCGTCTTTCTTCTGGCTCTTTTGCTGCTCGATATGCTCCTTTTTCTTAAGTGAACGGCCAATTAAATAAGTCGCTCCACCCAAAGCGATAAACGGAATATTAGGCAGTCCGGGAACCAGAGCCATAGCCGCGATTACTACCGACGCCGTCTTAATTGGCTTGCCTGATTTAAAGAATTGCAAAGATAAATCTTCACCAAGACCATAATTAGAGGATATCTTGGTGACCAGAAAGCCGGAACTTACCGAAATAACAATTGAGGGGATCTGGGTGACAAGGCCGTCACCGATTGAAAGTATCGAATATGTTGTCGCCGCCTGGCCTACGGACATCCCGTGGGTATAACCAATAATAATGCCCCCTATTATATTCACCGCCGTTATCAGCAAACCTGCTTTTGCATCACCCCGGATGAATTTACTGGCGCCATCCATAGCACCATAAAATTCAGATTCTTTTATAATCTTTTGACGACGCTCTGTCGCCTGCGACTCACTGATCAGGCCGGCATTAAGATCCGCATCGATGGCCATCTGCTTGCCGGGCATGGCGTCAAGGGTAAACCTTGCCGAAACCTCTGAAATACGCTCAGAACCTTTTGTAATAACGATAAACTGAATAACTACAAGTATCAGAAATATGACCAGACCTACAATGAGGCTGCCGCCTGCTACGAAGTGGCCGAATGTCTCGATGATCTGCCCGGCGTGGGCCTGCATCAAAATAAGCCTTGTCGATGCTACATTCAGCGAAAGACGAAACAGCGTTACAAAAAGCAGCAGCGCCGGAAATGTTGAAAGCTCAAGCGCCTCGGTAGAAGACAGCGTGATAATCAGAACCGCTATCGCCAGAGAAATACTGCACGCTATCAGCACATCGAGTATAAATGTCGGCAACGGAATTATCAGCGTCGCCAGTACCGTAGCGATACCGACCACCAGTACGATATTGCTGTAACTGGCAAGCGATCCTTTAATTATCTGAGGCTGATTTGACTGCGGCTGTCCCGACATTATTAATTTCCGATATTGATATTATTCCTTTGCTTCTTTCTGTGCATTTAGCCCCAGAATGTTTTTAATGCGAACAGCGAACTGGCCCTCGACAACCACGACCTCGCCGGTAGCGAATTTTGTGTCACGCAGGTACAGATCGACCGGCGCCTCAACCGCTTTGTCCAGTTTAAGCACTGACCCCGGCCCAAGCTGTAAAAGCCTTCTTACAGGTATTTCAGTCTGACCTACCGCCACGGTGATGGGTATGTCCATATCCAGCAGAATATCAATATTCTGTCCGGCGCCATCGGTTTCACCGTCTTGCGCTTCGGGATATTCGACGCTCTGAGCCTCTGCCATCTCCTCAACAGCCTGCTCTGATTCGCTCTGCTGGGGTGATTCTACCTGTTCCTGCTGTTTTGCTTCCGTAGTTTCCGGCATTGTAATACCTCTTTAATTCTAAAGCACTAAAATCTGATTTGTGAGAACTTCCGCCTAACTTTCAACATTAGAAAATTCACTTATTTGCACCGCTTTTCTGCCGCCGTTTTTGGCCATATATCCAAAGAAAAATCTCCTGCCCTCAGCAAGCACCTCGACCGGCTGTTCAACCGATTTGTCCAGTATGATAATATCACCCTCACCAAGCTGCATTGCCTGCTCGAGTGTCAAGGCGGCTTTATCGAGTTGCACCGTCATAGGCAGTGACATCTCACGGATATGTTCACTTATCGCCTCTGATATTTCTTTGGCCGTAAAATCCTCCGCAGCCTGATCAATCTTACTTGTCACCGGTTCCAGCTTAGCGCAAGGCAATAGAATATAGCCTTCCACCGACCGCTGGCCAGCGGCGGGCTTTATGCTGAAAACAATTTTGCAAAGCGAGTCCGTCGTTTCCGGCTCAAAGGGCAAATTTCCACGAGTTATCTGTCTAGTTGGTTTTAACTTAAACGACTGATTACAATTGGCAATTGCCTCAACAACCGCCGCGGTTATATCCTCAAGAAGCGACAGTTCCAGTGATGAAAGCTCTTTTCTCGGGTTTGCCTCAGCCTCGGTATCGCCCATCATCTGCGTAGCCCAAGTTACCGCTGTTTCCTGCGAAAAACCGATAATTCCCCACGGCTTATCTGCATGATCATCCCCGAATGCTGTGTAATAGAAAGTCAGTTCCTGGCCGGTCTGCTCAAGTATCTCGCCGGTAAAGTGTTGAGTTACCGATACTATCTCCGCGTCAAAATCGGTATGGCAGAGATCGCTAAATTTACGAGTTATCTCAACGGCGAATCTATTAGTGAAGTCCTCCAGCTTGGCAAGCTGTTCTTCAGTGAAGTAATGCGGCTGACGCCAGTCATACTCAGTAAATTCCGGTGCCGGGCTGTCGTCGGGCTTGACTGTCCCAACCGCCGCAAGTATCTGCTGTATTCTGGTTCTGTTTAATTCAGGCTGCGCTGTCATTGTATCGCGAATTCCTTGAACAATACTCTCTCAATTTTAGGCTCACCGTCACCAAACAACTCCTGATTAAAAGCGTCGCGAATCTGAGATTGTATTACCCTCTGATTCCTGTCGCCCTGAACATCCGCTACCGAAAGGCTCGCAAGATAAATACTTAGCCAGTCATTTAGAACAGGTTCATTTTTCTCAAGCAGACTTTTGCCTTCTTCTTTACTCAGTTGCGAAGAAATACCCAGTGTTAAAGTCGCCCGAACATATCGCATCGCTCCCGGCTCGTCCAGATTCGCTACTATCGGAGCAAGATCGCGATACCATATCTTACTTTCATTAGTCCCGGAACGGCCTGAGGAACCGTCATCTGCCTGCGAACCTGAATTAACACCGCCTCTTGCCGCGAATATTCTGCCCACACCTAAACCGGCAACGGACGAGATGCCTATTACCAGAATCAATATAATAATTGGCAGCAATCTGTTTAATTTCGACTGGGTCGGATTTTCCTGCTGTTGTTTTTTATCCTGCTTTTCTTTTTCCGGCATTTTACCCTCATTCAATTTACAAACTTATATCAGTTGTAGATTTTCCTCTCGGCGGTATTTTTTTATCTTATCCCGAAGCGTCCTGTCGGTTATCCCGAGTATATCGGCAGCTTTGGTGCGATTACCGTCTGTCTTCCGCAGCGTCTCGAGTATCGCCTGTTTTTCAAGCTCATCAAGCCGCACACCGCCAATATCCGGGCTGGTTTG
>PWDX01000128.1 GCA_003553245.1 Phycisphaerae bacterium | reverse complement strand
TAGACCCCAATGTCCCGCCTGGCCGCCCGGGTCAGCCCTGGATACTTGTTGAAAATTCTCTCGGAATGCAGGTTCCACTTTCATACCGGGATTGGCCGGGGACTTTCAATCCTGAAGAGCTTGGCATAAGCACTTTTGAGTTCACCACTCGCTTTGGCCGGCAAATGCCCGGCGGAGGCCCAGGCGAGATACCCAGTGAAAAATTCGACGAAATAATGCGTGCCGAGGTTTCCGGCGATCTTGAAATAAACTGTTTTAGTTGCCACAGCGGCCACAGTGGCCAGGACCACGCAGAATACGCCGACCTTGTTAGGAAACAGAACTTTCGCTGGGCCCCCACCGGGGCGTCTGAGCTTGCTACAGTAACAGGTTCGGCAAAGGAAATGCCGGACATGTACGATTATCTTGCTCCGTCGGGCATGGCAGATGAGCCAACAGTGACATATCGAGAGCATCTGTTTGATAACGCCTATCGGGTTATTCTTGATGTAGGAGGCAAAATCGAATCTCACCAGTGCTACCGGTGTCACTCTAACCGTTATGTTGAGACTGATTTTTCACCGGTTGCCAATGCCGACGAAGATGTACATCTTCACGCTGGCATGACTTGTGTTGACTGTCATACGGAGGACTCGGCTCACCATACAATTCGTGGATACGAAGGCGAACATAAAGTATCTGCAAATCCTATGGCAGAAGCTTCGACTTGCCAGGGCTGTCATATGGGTATTGAGGAACAGCAGCATACAACTGCCGGGAGGTTCAGCGGCCCGGTTCCGGATCACAAAGGCATTCCTCCGATACATTTTGACAAACTTACCTGCACTGCCTGTCATTCGGGACTATGGCCTGAGGAACAGACTGCAGGCGTCCTGACTTCCCGGGCTCACGCATTGGGAACGCACGAGTCACTGCGAGATGATGAAGCACTTCCTGGTATTATTACACCAGTATTCGTCACAGGATATGACGGCAGAATCGAACCTGCGAATCTGGTTTGGCCTGCTTACTGGGCACTGCGGCAGCAGGACGGCATAACGCCGATAACGCTCGAAGATGTCCAGGATATCGCCGGGCCGATAATAGAGCGGATGCTGGATGTACCGGCAAGAGGCTGGCCTGATTTTACTGAGGCTGTTGTCGAGGCAGTACTTGAGGATTTTTCGCAGCAGTTCGATGATGAACCGGTGTATATAAGCAACGGCAGGCTTTACTACCTTGACGACGACGTCGGCATCGCAGATACCGAAGATCCGGCTGCAAAGCCCTATAGCTGGCCAGTTGCCCATAATGTAAGACCCGCGGCCCAATCGCTCGGCGTGCGAGGCTGTGAGGATTGCCATTCTGCGGAAAGTCCCTTTAACTTCGGTGAGGTGATGGTCGAAGGGCCGGTCGGAGAGCCTCGTTTTGTCCAAATGTTCGATTTTCAAGATGTGGACCCTACATATTTGCAATGGTTTGCCTGGTCCTGGATGTTCAGAAATGCGCTTAAGGTTGTATCAATATCCGCAAGCTTAGTACTTGTCGGTGTGTTGCTTTTATATGCCCTTAAAGCTCTTCAGAGTTTAAGCGCCGCGAAAACCGAAAAGTAGTCTGGCAGGAGAATTAAAATATGTTTGCAAATATCGTCGTTATAGTTTTGGTGATAGTTCTGGCAGGTGTTGTTGCGCATTGGACGCTGTTTGCTCCAAAAGGCGGGCAGCTTTTCGATAAACAAAGAAACCAATTGTTTGATCCGTTGAGATACTTAATTTTGTTGGTGCTTTTGATGCTGCCCGAACAAAAGCACAATATTATAGGGATACTTCGGAAGCTGGCATATATTCTGGCTTTTATTTCGGCGGTGGTTCTCGGTATAACAGGATTTTGGCATCCTGTAGCCAGAGACAGCCATGTTAGCGGCTATCTTCTAATGATACATGCTACTTTTGGTCCCATTTTTGCGGCCTGTATGGCTTTTCTTGCCGTATTCTGGGCCGAAAGATGTAAATTTAACAGACAGGACTGTCCTGCTGTAAAGACGGTAATAGATAACTGTGATTATACTGTGAAAAAAGCCGCGCCGAATAAAACGCTGTGGCTGTGGCAGAAGATCCTTTTCTGGGCGATTCTGGCGCTAAGCCCTGTGGTCATTTTGTCCATTGTTTTGACCATGTTCGACCTGGCAGGCACTCACTGGCAGGAGCTGCTGTTGTCTGCGCACCGTTATACATCCCTGGCGTGGATAGCTGGGGCGATTATGCATTCTTATTCGATTTGGCTTATAAAAGCTCGTGAAATAGCAGGCGATTAAAGGCGAACTCCTTGAAAGGAGTTCGGAAAATAATTATCAAGGGACAGGAAAAAAAAGGAGATTAAAATGGTTCAGTTGACAGCATTGTTTGCGGTGTTCGGTTTGGGAATGTGTTTTTCGCTGCTCGGAGCGATAAGCGTAAAACTAATGCCTCGCCTAAACATTGACACGGGCAAATTCGGCTCGCTGGTCTCGGCGCTTATGATAACGGCGGTAGTCGCATCGGTAGTGGTAGGTATGGGTATCGACGCCGTGGGGCATAAACTTTTTGCTGTTCTTGGCTTCATAATAGTGGGTGCGTCTATTTTCGTCATTGCTCGGGTGCCGTCCTACAAGGCCGTGCTTGGGGCTTGTCTGTTTCTGGGCATCGGCGCAATGTGCTTGAATAATGTTGGTAATACGCTTGCTCCGGAAGTACTATTCGACGGAGAAAGAGCAACTGCTGCATTGAACCTTGCAAATGTATTCTTTGGTCTGGGACTGTTTCTAACGCCGTTTATCGCCAGTTTCCTGTTCCGCAAAACGACCTATGAAAATGCCGTGTCAGTATTGGCAGCCATAGCTTTTGTGCCGGTAATATTCGCACTTTTGGCGACAAGGTACCCTGATGTCGAATTAGGTTTTACCTTTGGTGATGCCGCTGGCTTATTAGGCCAACCGGTTGTTCTGATAGCTGGCCTTACGCTTTTCTGCTATATCGCACTTGAGGCGTCGTTCTCCAACTGGATAGCTCCATACGCAAAGCAGATTATAAGCACCGAATTTAAGAGCCTCTCCGAAAGCGTAGTTGACGCTAACAGCCAGCAGATGCTTTCTATTTTTGCTATCACAATGATGGTTTGACGATTGCTGGCAAGTCAGATAGCTATTGTCGAAAATTACGGAGCCTGGGTTATCGCCCTGATGGCATTGATAGCATGTGTCATAATTTATGCGATGACAGTTAGCGGTGCAATATGGTCGGGTTTACTGATTGGAGCCGGAGGTTTGTCTTTTTCGGTGATTTTCCCGACAATCGTTGGGGTTACCCATTCAAAACACCCCGACCAGTTTGGCAGTGTTTTTGGTGTTATATTTGCAATTGCACTTCTTGGGGCGGTTATAGTGCCAAAAGCCATCGGTAATTTAGCAAGGGGCAGAACTGTTCAGCGAAGCCTCCGGCTTTTGATTCCTATTGGAGCAATACTGGTTGTTTTGGCGATAATACTGGGCTACCTGCCCGCTGCGACTTGAAAGACGGTGAATTAAATGATATAATTGCAGTTACAAAGCACTGCTTGTTTGAAATTGAAATGTTGGTCGTAGGCGGTAGTCTTATCCAATTGCCTGGACCTGATTAAACTGAAAAAAAGAATTAAAGGAAATTACGATGAGCAAATTACTACTATCATTATTTTTGGTGCTTGCTGTAACCTTAGTTGGTTGTGGTGATGAAGAAGTGGATGAACAGATGCCCGTAAACGGCGAACCTCCCGAAGTTGAACATGACGAAGAAGCCGCTGACCCTGGGATGGTGGAAATCGAACCGGAGCTGCCCAGGCCGATGTTCGTCGGCACACCGGTGCCTGCAGAGGTTGACCATCTCGAGCCTCCGCGGGAGGAGGCCGGAGAAAGGCCGCCGTTGCTTGCACCTGAGGGTACCGAAAATGTAGCTCTCGGCAAGCCGGTTACCAGTAGTGATCCTTTTCCCATTATCGGTGAACTGGAGATGATCACTAACGGCGTAAAAGATGGCTCGGACGGCAATTTTGTGGAGTTAGGCCCATTTGAGCAGCATGTTACCATCGACCTGGAAGATATGTACGAGATTTATGGTATTTATGTATGGCACTATCACCAGGAAGCCAGGATTTACTTCGATGTCGTTGTTAAAACAGCCGATGACCCCGACTTTACCGAAAATGTCAATATACTCTTCAACAATGACCTCGACAATAATCACGGCTTGGGAGCCGGAGAAGATTTGCGGTATATTGAGACATTTGAAGGTAAGCTGATAGACGCCAAAGGCGTCCAGGGAAGATATGTCCGTCTCTACAGCAATGGTAATAATGTAAACGATCTGAACCACTATATCGAAGTAGAGGTTTACGGCAAACCTGTCCAATGAGCAAGAGTTTTGCATGGCAGTTTGCCCTTGTGCTGGTAGTACTGATCGGCGTAGGGTTTCGTTTTGCTTCACTGTCTTCTCGACCTATGCATACGGACGAAGCCGTGCACGGCATAAAGTTTGCCCAATTGCTCGAAGACGGTTATTATCGATATGACCCTTATGAATATCACGGCCCTACGCTGAATTATCTTACATTGCCTGTTGCATGGGCAACAGGTGCTGACAGCATCGAAGATGTCAGTGAGGCTATGCTGAGAATTGTTCCGGCCTTGAGCGGTCTGGGAATTATTCTTTTGATTCTCGCACTCAAGCCCATCTTGCCGCCCGCTTATATTGCGGCGGGGGCATTGCTTACGGCAATATCACCGGCAATGGTGTTTTACAGTCGATACTACATACAGGAAATGTTGCTGGTATTTTTTCTGTTTGGCTTGATTGTATCCGCCTATCGCTATCTCCACAGCCAAAAAATTATATGGATTGTACTTGCCGGCCTAGCCGCAGGGTTGGCCTTTGCAACAAAAGAAACCTTTGTCATAGCTTTTGGAGCAGGCGGACTTTCGATAGTTGCTATAATCTTTACAGATAGGCAAACAAGAGAATTCTTACCAAAACTAAATCCTTTCCACCTGATTTATGGCTTGATTGCCGCGGTAGCTATTTCGATACTCTTCTATTCTTCTTTTTTTACTAACCCCAGCGGCGTTATAGACTCCGTCAGGACCTTTACGACATATTTATCGCGTGCTGAAGGTGACGGACATGCCAACCCCTGGCACTATTTCCTTAGAATTCTTTTTTACTGGGATAAAACTTCAGGTCCGGTTTGGACCGAGTGGCTAATCGTTTTAGGTGCATTGGGGGGGATCTGTATCAGTTTTGCAGGAAGGGATGTTCCCAGACGACAATTCTGGAAATTTCTCGGATTTTACGGTTTTATACAACTTGCCGTTTATTCAGCAATACCTTATAAAACGCCTTGGTGTATAGCAGGTTTTGTCCAGCCGATGGCGCTGCTGGCTGGTTTCGCCATTGTATGGCTGGTTTCAAATTCCCGCGGACTGTTAAAAGCTGGATTAATTGTGCTTGCGGCGGTCGGCTTTGTGCATTTGGGATATCTTGCTTATTTGAACACTTTCCGATACTCTACCGACCCTGGTAATCCCTATGTGCATACCCATCCCCGCGAAGATTTTTACAAAATAAACGAGGAAGTCAGAAACCTGCTGGAGCAAAGTGAAGAATACTTAACCGTACAGGTTATATTTACCGACCATGAGTATTGGCCGTTACCTTGGTATTTTAGAGATTTACCACAGATAGGTTATCATAGCCAACCCAGTTTCGATATAGCAGGTTCAGATATTATTATAGCAGATATTCGCCAGGAACAAAAACTTGTCGAGCTGATGTACCAAAAGCGTCCTCCCGGCGAGCGTGACTTATATCTGCCTGTTTTAGACATCCCTGCGGAGCTTCGCCCGGCGGCCGCCATTCAGATATACATAAAAGCCAATATCTGGACACAGATGACGAGCAAATACCCTAATGGCGAGAACATAGAATGACTGCTGCAGATGCAAATCTTGGGTTTCGTTGTATAGATAAATGCCGGGAAAAGTTCTTTCGTTTTTCGCACTTAGCAATGGCTACAACCTTTGAAATTCTCATATCAGGCCACAACCAGAAATATGCCCGACAAGCCGCTAATGATGCTTTCACAAAGCTTAATCATATCGAAAACCGGCTTAGCATGTTCATTGAAAACAGCGATATCAGCAGGATTAATTCAGCAGAAAAAGGACAGAAAGTAATCATAGATATTGAAACCTGCAAATGTCTTTGCTATGCCGTAGAGCTAAATCGTCTTACCCAGGGTGCTTTTGATATAGCCTTCTACGCCGGAAAAGGGCTGACCTCTGATAAACTTAATATCGACATCCAAAGTTGCACTGCCGAAAAACTTCAGCAGGGCGTAAAAGTTGACCTTGGCGGAATTGGCAAAGGCTGGGCGGTTGACGAGATAATTGATAATCTAAAACAATGGAAAATTACAAACGCTTTTGTCAATGCCGGTTCAAGCACTATTTATGGTTTTGCCCCGGGCTACGATAAAGGCTGGCCCGTTAAAATAAGCAACCCCAAAAATAACAAAAAGCTGCTTTTTCACTCTTTTCTTAACGGATTAGCAATAGCAGGTTCCGGCCTACAATTCGGCCCGCATATAACCAACCCGAAAACAACCAGAGAAATTGACGAAAAGTTTGCGGCTTGGTCTATTGCTCCCGACGCAACTACCGCGGACGCCCTCTCAACAGCCTTCATGGTGATGGAGCCTGCTCAAATCGAAGAGTTCTGTGAAAAAAATGTTGATACTGCCTCAATGATTATGCTAAAATCAGAAACAGATCAAAATGTTATTATGCATTTTGGTCAATGGCCGAATATGGAGCAAAAGCTGTGAGCAAAAATCTAAACTATAACTTAAGCAATAGGAGCAAACAATGTTTTCATCGAATGAATGCTGGAGAGTATCGGTTTTAGGAGTTTTGGTCTTGAGCCTCGGATGCAACGGCCTCGCTAACGGAAAGTGGGAAATTCACGATGTAAATCGGCCTCAGCCGCCCATCGTAACTCCGGGTGAATACTCCGTTGAGCCGCCTTCCGATGCGATTATACTTTTTGACGGCTCTGATTTTTCAAACTGGCAGTCCAGAGAAGGCGACCACGTCCAATGGAAACTCGAAGAAGGCCAATATATGGAGGTTGTTGACGGCACAGGAGACATTATAACCAGAGACTCCTTTGGCGACTGCCAGCTATATATAGAGTGGGCAGTTCCAGAGAAAATTGAAGGTCACGGCCAGGGGCGGGGCAACAGTGGAGTTTTCTTCATGGACCGTTACGAAATCCAGATACTCGATTCTTATGAAAATGAACCCTATCCCGACGGCCAGGCAGGGTCAATTTATGGCCAAAATCCGCCACTTGTAAATGCATCACGAAAACCGGGGCAGTGGCAAAGCTTTAACATTATATGGCGTGGACCTGTCTTTGATGATAACGGTCAGCTTGTAAAACCTGCAAGGATCACCGCTTTTCACAACGGTGTGCTTATCCAGGACAATTTTGAATTGACCGGGCCAACAAGGCATAAAAGACGTCTGCCATACCAGGCTCACCCCGACAGATTACCTATAAGGCTTCAGGAACATGAAGATAGTGTGAGGTTCCGAAATGTCTGGATTCGTGAACTAGAATAAATAATTACAAATACTGTCAATACTTCATAACATTTGAACTTATGGGTATAATCTTTTCAACTTAAGCCTTGCTTTTTAGTTGTAAACTGCCAGTATACCGCTTTCTGGTTAATGTTTTCGCGTGCGATATCAGGCTTTGACTTTTTGTTGGTAATGTCACCATATTCTTCATCTAACCGCACTGCTTACGCCAGTTGTAATAAATAGCATCACTGGTACTAAGCTGCTAGTAGGCATGAGTGATCATAACTGCCGGTAGCAAGGATTTTGTATGTCTCTCACAGTTTCTTGACGATCTGTTCTGGGCTGCGATTCTTCTGTTTTGGTAGAATGGGAGTATCCCAGCTTTTTTATATGGTTATGGGCGATGTTATTATCTCGATATGGGAGTGTCAAGAAAGTTTCGCACATTTTATTGTAGTTCTTTCAATGGTGATAGTTTCCGTTAGCCTTGCCCCCTTAAGGGGGCAAAATTTTATCGGTCTATACCGCGGCGGTTTCTAAT
>PWDX01000061.1 GCA_003553245.1 Phycisphaerae bacterium | reverse complement strand
TGTAGTCGGACGAGCTCGCCTGGGCCATTGTCAATACGCCGTAATCATTCATCACATAAATCAACCCATCGGCTATCAAAAACGGCCCCAGACCAAAGTTGGTTCCGCTGCCGCTTGTCCAAACAACATTACCCTCGGTATCCATACACGCTAGCTGACCGTCAGGACGAACGGCATAAATATGCTCATCATAAAGTATAGGTGTCTGCTGTTCCGATGCAAAGGTACGAGGATCAAGACGAAAGTCTTCCTGTACCTCAATATTTCCGTCATTTTCGATAAGTCGCAGCATAACGCTTCCGGCGTTATACCCGCCGGTTAAAAATATACGATCATCACCTACAATAACAGGCGAAGGAACATTAGCTATCCTTATGCGCCATTTATCGGTATCCCAAAGAAGTTCGCCGCTTTGGGCGCAAACTCCCACCACGCCGCCGCTGCCGCAATAGACATAGGTGTCTCTGCCGTTGAATTCCATCGGAACAATCGAAGAATGGGTCATATCCCAGCCAGGCTCATTAGGCGTCTCCCAGACAACTTGTCCCGTCGCACAGTCAACGGCCATCATCAGTATTTCATCGCCACCGGGTGCTATAATTACCTGTTCGTCATCATCGATCATCGGGCACTGTCCTGCATACCAATGCGGGACACTGGTTCCATATTCGGCTTCGAGGTTAAGCATCCATAAGAATTCACCTGTTTTGGCATCAAGGCAGGTAACATGAGCCTTGGGTCCGATTGTAACAACATAATTTTCATTTACCGCGGGAACTGTTCTGCTCATACCGTGATTGCGTCTGATATCCAGCGGATAAAAGTATTGCCATATATCCTCGCCTGTATCCAGTGACATACACCGTATCAAATCGCCGCGATTCTCGGTGTCATAATCAATCATATATACCTTGCCGTCAAACACAGCCGTCGAGGCGTATCCGTCTCCGACATCAAGCGACCATATCACTGATGGCCCGCTATCAGGCCATTGCCTGGCAAGATTCTCTTCTGCCCAGGCTATCCCGTCCCTGTTGTTATTGCGAAACTGACCCCAACGGCCTGTAGAATCGGCAGGGGAAACATCAAATGTGGCAAGCTGGCCCTCAATTTTCACTGGTCCTGTACGAACTTCCTCTTCGGGCCTGTCATCAAGGCCCGGAACGCGCAAATACAAACCCTCAGCCGCATCATACAAAAAAAGCCAGCCGATCAGCAGGACATTAATTACTACTAAACCAATAGGTATTATTTTCAAGCTAAAGTCCATTTTTCAATATATTCTATTCATTCCTCAGGGCGTCATAAAAATTACCGCTAAGCGAGAAACTAATCGCAAGCCATATCCATAAAAATCCACTTACAAATATCGCGAGAACCATCAAAAACATGGATAAATATGGAACATCCATACCGGGCGAAGCCAGTTGTGGACTTACAGCCACCAAAGCGGAAACCACCCCGCCAACAAGCCCTGCCGTCATTATAGCAATATGTTCATAAAAAACCATAGTTTTCAGCGCATTTTTTTTATATCCCAATGCCTGGAGCATTGCCAATTCGCCTCTTCTATCCAATATATTACGAAGCACCACCACTCCAAGGGCAAAGCTGCCGAGTACAAGCCCAAAACCGCCCAAAACCTGGAACATTGAAATATAGGTATTCTCGACGCCGGCAAATTCCGCAAGTCGCTGCTTTGCGGGCATCAGATCCAGACCAAAATCACGAAGATTTTGACTAAGCAGGGTTCGGGTGCCCTCTACATCCTCATAATCAACATCTATAAGGAAAATTCTGTAACCCTCTGAGGCAAATCTGTCTCTGAAATTTTCGTCACTAACAACAAGGCCGCCCTGCAATACTGAGTTATATATCATACCCACTATACGCACCCTAAAGGATTTTCCCTGCAGGTCAGTGTATTCTATTTCATCACCAATCGCCTTGCCAAGCGCCCAGCGAATAGTAGCCGCATCACCGACCGCCGGAACAACACCTTCTCCAAAATCCTCTTCCAAAACACTCCAGCCCATTTCAATATCCAGCCCTTCGGCGACATCAATAAAGCTAAATCGCCGGTCAAAATCTGATGGAGACGCACCCAGCAGCCGAGGTTTCTGCGCACGATTCAAGTTAAAGCAACTTGCGTCATCGCCCTCCTGCACACGAAGCTGCGCTATTGTAAAATCATCCAATTCTTCAACATCGAGATTAACCGATTCTCTGCCTGATTTTGTAGCCAGATTGTAGGGAACGCCTATCGCCGCTCGCCCGAACAGAGCAAAGCCTCCGGTTCCGGAGCCTTTGCGATGAGCCTCTGCCAAAGGATTCTGTCTATTTGCGCCGACTGCTATGACAACAAAAATACCTGCTGAGAGCATCGCGATAATTGCCAGAGTCCTGCCGCTTCTGCGAGTTGCGTTGCGAATACCAAAGCCCCATAATGATTCCATCGGCTTTTTCCACATACCCGCTGTGCGAGTCAATAAGCTGTGAAAAAGCCCCAGGCCGCCTATTAACAGCAAGGAACCAACTCCAAAAAAAACTCCCGCCGCCTCCGTTGCTGTTTTACCTCTCCCGGCTGTAATAAGCAGAACTACTGACGCCGTAAGACAAAAACCTGATATGAACAGACCTTTTTTGCCGCCGCGTTTGTTTTCGGTGAAAAACTGCCAGAGCATTTCGCCGTTCAGAAGCTGCCTTGCCGGAAGCTTCATTTTTTTTCGAACAGAAAGCCATATCACGGCGATTACTATAAAAAACGCCGCAAACGCTCCAGCCGCGACAGTGCCTGCATTGGCCGAAAACTCTATTATCATGCGCTGACCTGCCTGACCAAATACTCCTGAAAGCCACCAAACCATCAGCCGCGTATAAAAAAGGCCCAATACGGATCCGACAACTACCCCGGCCAATCCCAGTAAACCGCCTTCGAGAATGAGCAGTTTTTTTACCATTCTGTCGGTATAGCCGACCGCCTTGAGCATACCAATCTGGTCAGTTCTGCTCTCGACCGAAAATACAAAAACCAGCCCGATCAATACCAGTGAAGCGGCGATCAAAAACATATTAAATCCGACAAATAATTGCCCGAATCCCATTGCCTGTTGCTGGGCGGCAATGCCATCTTGCCAAGCATCCCTGAAAACAAGCCCGATATCCGTAGGACTTACCCTTTCAAAAATGTCTTCGGCCAGCGACTCTTCGTTTTGTCCGGGTTTATATCGCACAGCAGTAAGTTCGCCGTAAGGATTAGCCCACATGCTTTGCCCTGCAGCAAGAGTAACAAATGCTTTCGGCGTACCTCGATAATCATCCCAATACTGCTCATCCTTATCCCTGATTCTGGCCAGATCAATTGGTATTCCAGGTTCCCAGTCTCGGCAGTTATCAACATCTGCAAGACCGGGAAAATCCGGCATCAACCCAGGATCCGCTGCCGAGCCTTCAATCGGGACAACCTTCTGCACTACAAAACGACTCGACTGTTCTCTTAACTGTCTGTCAACATCGAAGGCGTAATAAAGAAGCTCAATTTCATCCCCAACATCCGCGGCAAGATCTTCGGCTAACCATTGGTTTATTACTATCTCGTCATCATCCATATTCGGACTTATAACACTATATTCAGCCTCAGAAGACGCCATTGCTGCAACCGTTGAGTAGGGCGTGCTTCGATCACCAGTCCGTATCGAATTGACAAAATAAGTGAGCACTCCTATCGGTTCTGCCCCTGCTGAAACCGCCGCTTCACCTAAAACATGATCTATAAAAACCCTGCTGCTGCGAATTTCAAGCATTTCATCGGCAAGCTCGCGTAATTGCAGTTGTGCATCAGCGAGCTGCCAGTTTTGCCCCATCTTCACATTGGCTGCATCAGAACTTATGCCCGTTTCGCCTCGGCCTAATAAAATAGCGTTAGCCTGACCTTGTCTGTCCAACTGCTCACCAAGCCATTCACGAGGCAAAAACGCGTTCAGCGGAGCCATTTGATTGGCTTGCAATCCGAACCAGCCGAAATCTTCGACATCCAGAATCTGCCCCACTTCAAGACGAAATGCCATAGATAGCTCCGAATCCGGTGTGAGAGGGATGTCGCGAGGCATAATACTCGGCTTTGGAATCCTGACAACAACTTCATCATTGATGGAAACACCCAAACGACTTGCAAGAGGCCTGTTAAGTGCGATCTGTCCGTTGTCCAATTCAATAGACTCACCGGCTCTGCCGAGTTCAAAAAAAGATTCATCAATTCCCAGCAGGTCAACTTCATTGACAAGCGTATGTTCGCTACTGTCTGCAACCATTCCGCGTAAAGCAAGTATTGCTGTTCCATCTGTGTCTAAATCGTCCGCGATTTCACCGGACAATTCCTGTCGAAAAAACCTCTCCCCGCCCAGCATAGCCACTTGAATATCACCAAGTCGAGCATCGAGCATACGCCTTAGACTATAATTGACAGAATCCCCAACCGCAAGCGAGCCTATCAAAATAGCCGAGCTTATCAATGCAGCCAGAAAAACACCGAAACATGTTCGGCGATAAAAGGAAAGGTTGCGAAAGACTATTTTAAGCAGGCCAATATTCATTTTTTCTTCTCAAGCCTGCCCTGTTTTAATTGAAAAATTCTGTCTGCGCGTTCGGCAACTGACTCGGCATGAGTGACCATAACAAGAGTAACATTTTGGCTTTTGTTTAACTCCAGGAGAAAGTCCATCAACTTCCCCGAAGTGTGACTATCCAGCGAGCCAGTAGGTTCGTCGGCAAGCAAAAGGTCGGGTTTATTGATCAGTGCGCGAACAACAGCTACCCGTTGTCTTTGCCCGCCACTTAACTGACCTGGCCTGTAAAGCTTAAACTCACCAAGGCCGACACGATCGAGTAATTCCGAAGCGCGTTGCCGATAAAGCTCTCTGCTGTTTTTGTTGCCGACCACGATCGTAGGCACCAGAACATTTTCAAGCACGGTGCACTGGGGCAATAGATGATGGAGCTGAAAAACAAATCCTATCCGTTGATTGCGAATTTCTGCAAGGCTGTTTTCATCGAGTTTTGTGAAATTTATCTCGTCCAACTCAACCTTTCCGGTAGTAGGCTTATCCAGGGCCCCGATTATGTTCAACAGTGTACTTTTGCCGCTACCGCTTGGTCCAACAATTGACACAGATTCACCTCGTCCTAAAGACAGGGAAACATCCTGAAGAACGGGTGTCTTTTCGTCCGAGTCGGGTGAGTCGTACTCTTTACTGACAGATATAAGTTTAAGCATTATCTGCTCCCGATTTTATCCCTGTTGCGGTTGCATAAATCGTAGCCATAGTTTCAGCAGTTTTATTGACACTGAAATTCTCAGCTACGCCGAAATGACCGGCCCTGCCCAATTCCTGAGCGTAATCAACATCAGAAAGCACCTCCCTGAGTCTATCGGTCAGGTGCTTGACATTGCCGGGCTCAAACAATAGACCGCCGCCTGCCAAGCCAAGAACCTCAGGAAATATCCCATGACCAGGCTGAACAACCGGCACCGACCATGACAGTGACTCAAGCACATAAAGAGAATTGGACACCGGTTTTCGTTCAGGCACAGATAAGACGGTAATACTCTTGAAAAACTCCCGCTTTGCTGCCGGACTAAAGTCATCCAGAAATTCAACATCATCGGCTACGCCGGCCTGGTCCAGCTTTTTTTGAACATTCTTTATAAACCCCTCATCAGCCTGTGTTTTACCGCCGGTAACTTTCAACTTCAAATCGTCAAAACCATTCCGCTTAAGATCAATAAATGCATCTGCGAGCAAATCAAGGCCTTTATCCGGCGACATTCTCGAAAGATACCCGATAGCACGGTCTGTGCCGGCACGCTCAAAAATCTGATCACCTATGAAATTTATGCCGTTATAAACAGTGCATATTCTACCAGCCTCAATATTGAGTCGTTTCGACATGACAGCCGAGTAATACTTACTGGCCGAAATAAAGCCATCAATATTCCTGCAACACTCGATCAGCAAATCCCACGCCTGCTCCCGGTACGGCTGTTCCAGTGCATCCAGAAATTCATCCTCATCCTGAAGCAAGCAAAAAACGGGAACATCAAGCCGTCGACGAATTTCTCCGGCCAATCCAGCCAGCAAAACATTTGACAAACAAATTACATCTGCCCTGTTCTCCGGCAATGCCAGCCAGTCCAGAAGACGGTTCAACTCCTTGCCCTGCCTTCCGTCGGCGCCTTCCAGCATAGAAATCATAGTCTCGCCAAGATCTTTGGCATTGGTGGTACCTGCTTTTTTGGAAACCCAGGCAAGTAATTTAGGCGAATCGAAAATACGATCTATCCATCTCGGAGTCCTGCGAAAAAAAGATAATTTCTGTTGAAGATAGACATTAACCCCGCCAAAAAAAATTGGAGATTGAGTCGCCGTACCTTCACAGGCTTCAAACTGCCCCGGCAGGTACATCGGAATCAGCAGCACCTCATGACCTAGGCCGCTCATCGTCCCTGCCAGTTCTGCATCACGAAGACAGTTTCCGCAATAAAAATTATCACCACTGCCCGGGCTTATATGTATAATCTTCATTGACCGATTTTCCCTTAATACAGATTAAATGCGTAAACAACTCCATCATCGCTTCCAACCACCAACATTCCCTGGGCAATGGCCGCCGAAGACATCACAGCCCTTCCAATAGTGTAAGACCAAAACTCACTGCCGTTGTTTAAATCTATCATATAAATCCTGCCGTCTGCGGAACCCACCACTACCTTGTCACCACATATCACCGGAGAGGCGTCTATTTTACCTTGTGTTTTAAATTCCCATAACAGTTCCCCCGACGCCTGGTCCAGACAGTAGACCGAACTATCCTGACTTCCAATTACAACCCTGCCCGATGAAACTGCCGGGGAACTGTAAAAGGCGTCCCGTCCCTCGTATTCCCACAAAACTTTTTCTTGTGACAAATCGACACAGGTCATCGCTCCACCCATTGTACCGGCAAAAACATAGCCTTCAACGACCGCCGGTGAGCCTGCGATATAGCTATCTGTGTCTATTTGCCCGATAATATCACCTTCTTCGATATCAATTATATATAGCATTCCGTCGCAGCTTCCGAAAATAACCTGTCCATCCGCTGTTATCGCTGCGGCGCCGTTTACATAGCTGCCCGTATCAAAACTCCACAGAACATCCCCGGTCTGGGCCTCAAAACAATATAGCTTGGTATCATAACTGCCCGCGAATATCCGTAGACCCCCATCCCGTTCAAACCAGGTAGCTGATCCGAAAATCTTTGCGCCAGTTTCATATTCCCATTGCAAACCGCCGTCAT
Organism: Phycisphaerae bacterium; assembly: GCA_003553245.1. Taxonomy (GTDB): domain Bacteria; phylum Planctomycetota; class Phycisphaerae; order Sedimentisphaerales; family Anaerobacaceae; genus T1Sed10-97. The sequence continues at coordinate 851 of PWDX01000061.1, read as the reverse complement.
CCGCGTCCAGCGAGAAAAAACTCCCATTACTCGAACCTACAAACACACTGTTTTTTACAACAGCTGGCGGAGCTTCAACACCTGCACCTGTATCAAAAGACCATTTTTCCATACCACCAGAGAGATCTATGGCATAAACACTGCCGTCGGCAGAACCTATATAGACCGTCGCCCCGTTTATAACAGGTGATGATTTAACGGCTCTGTCTGTCTTAAAAGCCCAGGCAGGCTCAGGTTCACGAGAAATCGTCCCTTCTGCCTTGCCGCTTAAAGATGTGTCGCCTCGAAATACTGGCCAATTTTCACCGCCTGCAGGAGAACCAGAATCTACCATAACCTCCTGCGGCATAGATACTTCTGCTTCGTCGCTTTCGCCAAAGAAAAATAGCAAGATGCCAACCACAAAAATAACGGCTGCCGAAGCCGATAATAGCCGTATTGTATTTTTGCTCAACCTCAAAACCCTGTATCCCTTTTAACTGTTAAATGTAAGTACAAAGCCGTCCTCCGAACACCCTCGGCGACTTTTAGCATTATAATACCTGTTGATAAACTTGTATGTTCAAATTTTTTGTTATCGTCCCAAAGTTTGGGGATTCTCAGCTTTAATGCTTCTTAGTACAAGCATAACATTGTTCTGAATTCTGAGCCTTTATCGCTAGTATTTTTCCCATTGCCAGCGGCCTGCCGCATTAACAATTACTGCCGGAGTTTACACCAAAATTGCTTACGAAGTTTATACATCCGGCAACTCTGGCCATCACTCGTTCAGTTTCGAGGCCGGAGTGTCCAACCGGTGTTTGGTCAGATTAAAGATGTTCGCGGTTTTGACCGGTTTATGCAACGCGGCA
>PWDX01000210.1 GCA_003553245.1 Phycisphaerae bacterium | reverse complement strand
CCCGGCCCAACTCGCTGTTGTAATAGTTAAGATGAAAAATAACGCAATAAATAAGCTTGTGCATTTCCTCATTATCATACCCTTTCTGATCATTTAACAATTTCGATATCTTGCGAATAAGCGACAGACGAATAAAGATTAATAATGAAAAATTCAATAAATGTAAAAGCGAACTCTATTTTAAGTAGCTCCAATACCTATAGTGCTGCTGGTCCCTGCAGGTACATCGAACTTGACATCAACAATGCGGAATTCATCGCCGTCAAATTGCTGTTCAATGTAACCGGTACCCTGCGTAATTTCATATTGGTTGCCCTTTTCCATAACAAAACGAACGCTGGCACCTTCGAATGGAAAATCAAAATCATTTCTGATAGTGGCTGTATTATCTGTATAACTGCCATTGTTGCTTTTGGCATATGACAGTTCATAATTTAATTCCCAGGTTTGGGGGTTTCCTGGATTTCCTGATTTTAGAACCTCAACAACCCCTGTCTTGCCGGAAGGCGTTGTGAATTCTCCTGTCGTATTATTCACTCTGTATAGATTGAAATAAAAGCTGTTCGGATATCTCGGTGATATGGCGAAATATCTCTTAAGTTCGTCGTTTACCGCATGTGGATTTTCCATTCCATCCCAGTGAAGATGTCCGCAGATAGCCATTGAGTAAGAATAGCCATCATCAATCGTCTCGAACCATCGGCCGGTATGACCTGCGACCAGTGAAAAAGTACCGGGTGTATCCTTTAACCACTGTACACTTTCCTTTCTTTGATATTCGTATTCGCTTTCATATTTCTCCTTCTCTCTATAAAACCAACTGTCGTTAACCGCCACAAAGCGGCTGTCACCATAAGTAAATTGGTAGTGCTGCAAGCCGTAATAAGTATTGTAAAAGTCAGCGGTATAGTCCGGCCCTCCCTCATCCAGTTCAACCGCATTTCGCGGAGAGTCATGATTGCCCGGCACAATAAAAGTGGCCGCGGTAGAATCATGCATACCGACAATGTCCAATTCGGGGAAGCCATGAAAATAGGCCTCTTCTCGCCAGGGATGATTTTTGACGCTATACATATTGTCGCCGGTCTCAATGAAAATTTGCACATCCAGAACATTGCCGATTTTCACAATTTCCGACATTTTCCGATGGATGTTATGTCCGTCATAAGGATGCTGCCATCTGTGAGCATCAGATGTATGTATGATGTAGTATTCGTCCTGAAACTCTTGCACGACTTTCAATGCGCCGGTGGAACTTACATTGCCTGTTGATGTCTTGAGTATGATCTCATACCTGTCAGCCGGTGCATCAGGAGGCACCATAACGGTAAGCTTTTGATTGTAAGTATTTTCAGAATTTTTGTCATATACCCAGTTGCCCTTAACCACACTGTAATCAGCATTAACACTGTGATAAGGCCCGTTTAACTTAACGGAATTGACCGTTTGCTCCGGCTCGGCAATAAACCAGACTTCAAAAGTCTCGCCGGGCGTGGCAATAGCTGTAGTAGCTCGCCACGGATAGATAATTTTTCCTGCCCAAAGATTGTCCGCAAAAAAAACTGTTAAAAACAGAATCGCCAAACTCAAATATACTTTTTTCATAATCACCTTCTCTTTCTGGCCCAACACAGGCCCAAAAAACAGCCCTGAACATAAATCCAGGGCTGTTTGGGTTTTTATCAGTCACGAGACACGCCGAAAGGCTGTGTGTAAAGTTTGCCGGTTTCCCCGAAAATTTCGGCCCTGACAAATACTGCGTCTGAAGGGATCTGCGTAAATGATATTGTTGTGCCGCTGTGAATGGTTTCGCTTTGTTGTGTTTCAGGGTTATAAGTTCTCCATTTTATCTCTCGGAAATTTCCTGCCAGCGTCAACTGTATCGAATCATCTGTCGTCTGGACATTTGTAATTGACAGTTCCGGAGGCGTAGTCCTTCTCTTAGGCCTGTAAAAATAAAATGCTCCGGTTTCCATCGCGTTTCTAACATTGTCCTCGGTAAGTTCCTCAAGGACAAATATGTTGCGATTCCAGCCCAACTGACTTTCATTGTGCATATCATCATTAGCGAATCCCCATACCGGCCTTTCGGGCATCATTGCGTTGAGCACTCGGTCCCATTTCTGTCTGTCCTGGGGATATCCGTCGTTTTTGTTATAAACTTCCATGCCTATCAAGGAATCAAATTCTTCGTAAAACTCTACATACCAGGAAACGCTTCTATCATATCTGCCCGGATGATAAAATACAGAGAGTCCGCCCGCTTCATCGATAGCTTCCAAAGCAGCCTGCTCCGATCTTGTCCCGCTTGCATAGTCGTTAAAATAGCTTCCGATATGATGGGTTCTTGAAATTTCGCTGCCCTCTATTGATACCATTTCCATCTGCTCTGGGTCTCTGTTTTCCCATGGGCCGGACTCCCGCCAGCGACCGTCTCGCCCGTCTTTGATTTCATTCCAAATGTCATTTATTTCCGTCCAGGGATACAGAGACTTGGGCCTTACCATATAATGATAGTGATCATGGTCGGTTAATGCCAGGATGCTGTATCCTAATTCATGGTATTTGTCTATGACCTCGTGCGGGGGAAACCTTCCATCTGACAATCTGGTATGCGTATGCAGGTTGGCGTCATAATATTCTGCCGAATCCCAATCCACCTGCTGGTAAGGATTGTGTATTCTAATCTGTTCGGCGTAGGCGTTTTGGCCTGAACTGAATACTGTCAATGTCAGGCTGGTTACAAAAATCAGTGCGATGATCATTTGATGTCTTTTTTCGGTTTGCATCATGTCCTCCATTTTTTAAGTTTCGAAATTGTAGTTTACAGACACATTCATTTATAACAACTTAGCCTTGATAACGAAATATGTTCGCAAAAAAAAACAATATATTCGTAAATTCAAATACGAATTTTTTGCGCTTCAATCATTATCTTTGATTTTCCATTATAGCAGATAAGCGCATAAAAAAACAGCCCTGAACATAATTTCAGGGCTGTTTTTAATGATTATATAAAATTACCCACTTCAGACTGGACTATTACAATATAGCCAAATTCTTTTTCAGTCGTTCAACAAAGTTCTGTCTATTGGTCTTTACCTTTCGATTAATATAGTAAAACTTGCCGCTGCCTATTAACCAGAATAATTTGTCAACAGTATAAGGCTTTTCTTGTGCAATCTCGGAAAACACTACTACATCTTTAAAAACCTCATAGTCTGAAGCACTATCTCGACAGATTCCAAGTTCTTTGAAAATATATTTTATGTGCGTGTCCGGCTTTACATATTCCGGGCTTACCGATTCTTTGATAAAATCACATGCCAGCGCAAAACCAAACCCAAAGACTTCTTCTTTTAGGAGCAATGCTAACCCAATCCTTGTTTCCGGGATCGCTGTAAATGCTTGGGTAAACGCAATAAATTCTTTATAGTTCTTGAATTGCGACAGAAAATGTGCCCCCGACATCGCCGACTTACAAAACTTCACCCATGAATTTTGAGCCCTGTATTTTGTTTTCGCAGGGGCTATAGCCTTGAAAAGCATCCTGTGGTCATTTTCGTAGTGCTCAACAATTGAACCAGGCTCAAAATTAAATAGCTCTTCACTGAAATTGTCGACATCATCAATGACTTTCGGCATATGTCGCAAGCTGCGAACAGATTTCAACATAACCTTATAAGAATCCGACAAACTATTTATATCCTCATGGCGCGAATTATAATCATTTATGTGCTGATCCAGGATTGCTTCTGACACTCCGTCTAAAGAAAGCAAATAGTTTCTTCCTTCCCGAACGAAAGCTTTTGCCAGATCTGCATTGACCATAGAGGTTTTGGTAACCTCCTTTTCAATCTTGTATTGTTACGAGGCTATAAGTTGTTTTGCCAGATCGACGGCAGAAGCGGCGTCGGGGCTGTAGCCGTCGGCGGAAATTTTGTCGGCATATTCCTGCGTTACCGGCGCTCCGCCTATCATAATCTTGGCGTCTATGCTGTCATCCTTCAGCGCTTTGACAGTTTTTTCCATCGCAGGCATCGTCGTGGTCAGCAACGCGCTTAAGCCGACAAGGTTTGCACCCGCTGTTTTGGCTTTCTCCACAAAGGCCTCCGGGCTAACATCAACGCCGATGTCGATGACCTCGAATCCTGCGCCTTTTAGCATCATAGCCACGAGGTTTTTGCCTATATCGTGTAAATCGCCCTGGACTGTGCCTATGAGGAACTTGCCTATCGGCTCAACGCCTGCTTTGACCAGTTCAGGCTCTAAAATCTCCATCGCGCCTTTCATAGCGCGTGCGGCGATAAGAACCTCGGGGATATATACTTCGTTCTTTTTGAACCTTTCGCCTATTACGCCCATACCAGCGACCAGTCCGTCGTTGAGTATCTCTTTGGGAGTAACGCCCTCCTCGAGTGCGCCATTGGTAAGCTCGACGGCTGTATTCTGGTCGCCTTTAATAATCGCATCAGCCAGTGATTTCAAATCTGCCATAATTCCACCTTCTTTTAAGATTGACAATAAAACATTCGGTTAGCTAATTCTTTGAGTATTATCCATAAATTACTGCTCAGTGCAAGTCAAGCTGTTTTTTGGCAAATCAGCCCTTTTGCTTGTGGCGGATAAGGCGTTTTACACATTATGCGGCGATAATATAATCGTCCTGTCTCGCTACCTCAGGCCGGCAAAAGCCCTTGCAAAAATCCCATAATCGGCGATAAAATCATCTCTATCCCGCCGCTGAAAAGTGCAACCAGCAACACAACCATCCAGATTCCCGTCCATTTACCGCTTATAGCCGGCTTCATACCCGGTATTATGCAAGGCCATATCTTGCTGCCGTCAAGCGGGGGAACAGGCAGCAGATTTATCACAGCGAGAATCGCGTTTATGAAAAAGACGCTCAGGGCGATGGTAGCGATAATCACTCCCGGATTCAGATATAAAACCCCCAGAGCAATCGCAGAGAGTATAATATTAGACGCCGGCCCTGCCAGACTCGAAAGCAGATAATAAAACTTAGGCCGTTTGAAGTTGTAGATATTTACAATGACCGGCTTTCCCCACCCGAAGCCGAGCAAAAATAACGCCGCGGTTCCCATCAGCGAAAGATGTCGCAGCGGATTCAGGCTTACCCTGCCCATCCCCGCGGCGGTCTCATCGCCGAGCCATTTTGCGGTTATGGCGTGAGCGGCCTCGTGAACGGTAAGCCCGATGATTAGACCGGGCAGAAGAAGAATCGCAAATTGAATTCGTTGTTCCATTATTTTATTTACCTTAGAATAGTTTACTTAATGTTGCGGCCATAAATCGTGAATCACAATTACTGCTGATAACCGCCGGCTCGAAACATATCGGCGGCCTTGTCCTCTCTGCCGAGCATAAGCCAGCCCTGACCGACCACCATTTCAAACATTTGCGAGGGCATTGTCCGCCTGGCAAGTTCAAGCTGCTGACTTGCCAACACATCTTCGCCGCGTGCGGCCAGGCTCATCCACTTGAGAATCCGCCCTTCGTAATGCTCCTCGACGGCGAGTATTTTATCCGCGATTTGCTCGACCTGCTCGAATCTCTCCTGCTCGGCCATTTTCCAGCCCCTGCTCCACAAAGCAGATCGCGTCAGCTCCATCGGGACATCCCGCCTGCTGAGAATCTGCTCTACGACTCTCTCGGCCTTTTCCTCGTTGTCCCTGGCAAGATACAAATCCAACTGCAAAAGAAGCTGCTCTCTTTCAAGAGCCTCTTTTCTGGCCAGATTCACCCATTCGGCGGCATGGTCAGCACCGCCGCCGGACTGTATTTCCAGCCAGCCCATCGTCAGAGCTATTTTACTGTCGCGACATTTTTCAATTACCCGCGTCGCTTGCTGACGAGCGAACTCTATGCCTTTTCTTCTTGCGGCTACACCGATATAATTTGACGCGTCATCGGGATTGTTGCTCAACTGCCAGGTTGTCCGCCAAAGCCACAGCGAAGGCTCAGCGCGAAACAGGTTCATACCGTAGCCAACGAGCCTTAACGGAGTCGCCAGGAGTTTTCCAAAAAATCTGAACATAAATTATTTACCACACTATTGAGGGCTTGGCCAAATACTGCCGAAGGTATTGAGTCAGTCGATTTCGCCGCCGTTTATTTTGTCCATTGTAACTCTGATAAGGGACTCGATTTTTACCGGCACATCCATCCGCTCGTCAGTGCCCGGCAGCGACATATAAAGAGTGCCTTCAAGCGAGCGTTGTTTTTCGCTTTCGATTATTCGTCCGGTCTCTATATCCACCTCGCTTCTTCCGGTCTGGGTTCCTGTAACATCAATTTCGGTATGGCCGACATCCCGCCGTCTGCGTCGGGGGGCGTCGGCATTGCTTATAGTAGCTTCACTGCTGATAATCGCACTGTCGTTTCTCATGCCCCGAATCATCCACTCCTGCTCGATGACCATCGGCGAAACCAGTGAAAAGTTTAACTGCCTCTGCCATCGCTGGCCAAGGCGAACCGGCTCGTCGGGATAAATCGCCAGCATCATCTGGGTCTGCTCGATTATCCTGTCCCGGCTGAACTGCCTTTGAAGACCCTGCATAATCTCTTCCCCGTCGGGGTTATCCTGGAGTTTTTCTTCTATATTTTCGTGCATCTGTTCGACATCAGCGTCCTCTACCAGACCGACAGGTGTGATATGCAGCCGATAGCTCTGGCCGACAAGCATCGACAGAGCTTCAAACTGTTGCGGCACAGGCAGATCTTCTTCACTGTCGTAAGTCACATAGTAGCCCATGGTTTCGTCTTCAACCCTGATACGGGTTATATCGCAGCGAATCCACGCCGAGCCGTCATTTTCGAGCTGTTCAACGGTCAAGTCATAATCGAAAATCATCAGCTCGCGGGTTACATGCTCGTATTCGTGGTCGTCCATACCCAGCAGCATCCGCGTCATTGTCTGGTTGGAATAATTCTGCAAGCTCCATCGCTGAGATTCGCTGAAGTCATAGCCGTATTCACGCGCGCCGCCACAGACCGCCGCCGTGGCCGCCAGCACCACAAATAGTTCAAAAAGCGGCAGTTTCAGACCATAACCGTGTATTCTATAACCCATAATTTACCATAATAGCTTTTTTACCTACTTTAACCTCCTGCCGGAGATAAATCAACAGCTAACGTCTATGCTTCTACGGCAAATCACAATGATAGTTTGAATGCCTGTCAAAAACAATACCACATTCGTTCGCAGTGTCAGCAGGGGTAGAAAAATGTCATGCCGGACGCAGTGGATTGTCATGCCGGACCTCAATAACTGTCATGCCGGACCTGATCCGGCATCTACAAAATTTTCCTTGCAATCTGCCGGTGTATTCAATATGGTCAATGCAGTAAATCAAGTTTTCCATTTGAAGGTTTGGCGAGGCTATAAAATGGGCATTTTGAACAAAACTCGAATACGGCATTCAAAATGGGAATTCTTGATACCGCCATTTTTAATTCCAGCTTTTCCCCATACAGCCAATATGTCGATTGTCAGCGCGCGTTGCAAGATCAGTTTTGCAAAAGCAGGGTATGATCGCAATATTAATAAAGTACCCGCATCTTGTGAGGTTAAAAATTGCAGCACTGAAGGAGCTCTTGAGTGGGAAGGACGCCTAAAAATTCAAATTGGACTTAACCCTTGATAGCATTAGAAATATTATGCGCAAATTATTAAAAATAGTATTTGTTTTCGTAATAATCATTATATTGATTGTGGAGACTGGAGCCATTAAAATCGTTCCTAAGTTCATGCTCTGGTACACACGAACTTATAAGCCCTACCGCAAGCAGGATAATATTCGGGTGGCTATAAGGTATGGGGATGTTGAATTCCTGCAGGAGCTACTCGACAAGGGCCATGAGATTGATCCTGATGATTTTCCGCCTTATACGACACCTCTTCGAGATGCTATAGAGTGGCATTACGATACTTACTACTGGCCTGGTACCTTTATTTCACCATTTACTATAGAAGAATATGAACAACGAACTTATTCTCTGGTGAAAACATTGATAGAACATGGAATAGATGTTAATAAAACCCCTGAGCTAGACCTTAAACAAGCGAACTGTGGCTTAAGAAATTGACCTTAAATGTGTAAAAGTACTCGAAATAACCCCTTATATGCGTTATGATGCACTTTTGGGTTTTCGTAACTTTAGACAAATT
>PWDX01000247.1 GCA_003553245.1 Phycisphaerae bacterium | reverse complement strand
GGCGGCCTCGGCAATTATCAGCACCATCGTCGGGGCGAGCAATCCCAAGCCAAACCGTCTTATATCCGTTTTTGAATTGATATAATGCTGCCCGTAGCGCAGCCATATCAGCGTCAGCAGGGCGTAACCGGCCAGATAAACCATAGGATTCGGCACGCCCAAGATTCGCTCGAAGCTGACCCTCGAAAAAACCACCAGCACAAAAAGCAATATCGAGCCTACCGAAAAGGCCGCGAGCCAGAACTTAAAAAAAGTCATTATCACCATCGCCGCGGCAACACCAGCGAAATTGGCGAAAAAATCATAGATGTTTGCGTTTCGCCCGAAATAAACCTGGAGATATTCATCCAGCCCGGCGTAAACAGTAGCTATAATCAGCGTCAGCCAGGCCGCTCGACGGTTCCATTTTACTTTCTGTCCGCCGGAAAATACCGACCACATCAAAAAGGTCAGCACCAAAAATGCCATAAAATGCAGACTTTTGTCGGAAACCCCCCGTGTAGTGGGCGGCATCGGCATATGAGTAAGGACGAACAACCCCGGCCAGTAAAGCAAGAGCAGGATAAGCACTAATTTTTGGCGTTTGAGCATAAAAAGCCGTTCATTATTGACAACATCGCAGTTGCTTATTCGTATAATAAAAATACCCTGGCTGCTGGAAAGATTGCCCTGTCAGCCAGAGCAGTAAATCGTATAATATAACTGACAACCACGAATTTTTATAATACTTTTGCCGGAGGTATCAAAATGCGACGAGTTCTTACTGCCGCGATTATTTTGCTGGCCGTAGCCGGCTCGACATCATTGCTTCAAGCCCGACAGCGCGAATCCCGCCGACGCGAGCCTGATATTACAAATCTTCCTTCGCCGGAAATCGACAAAGTAGAGGGTTCGCTTGAGCAGGTTCTCAAAAATCGAAAAAGCGGCACACATTTTCTCAGTGACTCGCTAAGCCGTGAGATCATTTCAAAGCTGGCCTGGGCAGGACAGGGGATAACAGACGCCGATGAAGACCTGCGAACGGTGCCGTCAATTGATGGAACATATCCTGCGACGCTTTATTTCTTTACCGAGCAAGGGATTTTTCGATATCAACCCGACGGTCACAGCCTTGAGAAAGTCCATAACGAAGATAAAAGGCCTGAGTTATCGGAAGCCGCCGACGATGATGATATAATAAAGAAAGCTCCCTGCAGTATAGTCATAACCGGCTCAAGCTCTGCTCTTCGCCGTTTTAGCAGTGCGGATGTGCAAAGACTTATCAATATCCACACCGGGCAAATCGCCCAGAATATTCTGATGCAGGCACATGCAGATGAGCTTGCGGCCAAAGAATTCGCAATTTTCGACAGCAGGCGAATCAGGCGTATTGCCAGAGTTGAGCAGCTTGCCGAGGCAAAGTATATTATCGCTGTCGGTAAGCCTGATGTCGAAGCCCAGGAAGCTGCCGTCGAAGAGCTCGAAGCCGAGCCTGACACCAAAGTAGTTTTAGTCGCACCCAGGTATAATTTTGATGATCAACAGCTTTTCGTTACCAGAAACACCCTCACAGATGCCGGGCTGGCCGTCGATGTTGCCAGCACACGCGCTCGTGAGATTGTAGGCGAGGATGCCAGCAGAATCCGCGCGGATGTGCGTATCGACCATATTGACCCGGATGACTACGATGCCGTGGTGTTTATAGGCGGCTACGGGGCTCAAGGGCTCTGGACGCACGCGAGTGTCCTTCAACTGGCCTCACGGTCTAATGAACAGGGCAAAATCGTGGGCGCCTCGGGCAGCGCGGTGATGATACTTGCCAATGCCGATTTACTGCAAGGCAGACTCGCCACCGGCGATCCGGAACTGCGTGAGCGAATGAGCGAACGAGGGGTTTTATATGTCAATGAACCTGTAGTCAGTGACAGCAGGATAATAACCTCGCGCAACGCAGACTCAGCCGAGCGATTTGCCGCAGCAATAAATGAAGCTATTGTCGAAATGCAAACCGAGCAATAACAGCAAACCCACACCGCGATTACAAACGAAAGTTCATAGATTCTCATTGCCGCCGGCTATAGATCCCAGGCGCGAGCAAAAGCAGAAAAGCTGCGGTCGTAGGTCTTTTCAACATCGTCAGGAAAACAGCACGCCGGCAGTTGTTTTGACGATAAATGATAGCTCAGACAGTCACAGCAGATGCCTTTGCGCGGACAGCCGGGGTAGCTGCAATTGCAGTTGTTCATATTCTTGTCTTGTTTACATTCCATAATACTCTTCCTGTTTTGGTCTGATCTTTTTACTCTACCGTCTTTTCGGCCACCATATCGCCGACCTCGCTGGTGGAGTAGCCCATCCGTTTTGCTGCCAGTGATTTCAGCTTGTTGGCGGTAACATGCATTATGCCTTTTTCGATAGCGTCGGCGGCTTTTTCCTCACCCAGCTCTTTGATCATCATCTGCCCGGCGGCGATAGCTGCCAGCGGGTTGATAACTCCCATACCGGTATATTTCGGCGCGCTTCCGCCGATAGGCTCGAACATTGAAACGCCTTCTGGGTTGATATTGCCGCCGGCTGCGATGCCCATACCGCCCTGTGTCATAGCGCCCAGGTCCGTAATGATATCGCCGAACATATTGCCGGTAACAACGACATCGAACCACTCGGGGTTTTTCACCATCCACATACAGGTAGCGTCAACATGATAGTAGTCTCTGCGGATATCGGGATATTGGCTTTGGCCCATCTCGTGAAACGCTCTTTCCCAGAGGTCATAGACATAGGTCAGCACATTTGTCTTGCCGCAAAGCGCGAGGGTGTTTTCCGGCCCTTTGCCTCGTGCTTTTTTGCCGTATTTTTTGGCGTATTCAAAGGCGTATTTCAAGGCGCGGTCAACCTGGAATCGGTTATAGACCGCTGACTGGACGGCGACTTCATTTTTTGTGCCTTTCATAGTAAATCCGCCGGTGCCGGTGTAGAGATCGCCGGTGTTCTCTCGCACGACGACATAGTCAATCTCGTCCGGGCCTTTGTCTTTGATAGGGGTATAAACGCCCGGATAGAGTTTAACGGGCCGCAGGTTAATGTATTGATCCAGCTCGAAACGCGCCCGCAGGAGGATTCCTTTTTCAAGAATTCCCGGCGCGACATCAGGATGGCCGATGGCTCCAAGCAGTATGGCGTCGAAGCCGCGAAGCTCCTCTATCGCGCTGTCGGGCAGCAGCTCGCCCGTTCTTTTATATCTTTCTCCTCCGAAGTCGAACTCGGTCATATCCAGAGAGAAGCCGAATTTTTCGCCGGCTGCTTTTAATACCTTTACCGCTTCGACCGTAACCTCCGGCCCTGTTCCGTCGCCGCCGATTACGGCGATTTTGTAGCTTTTAGCCATTTAACTATATCCTTTCAATTTTCCAGAAGTATCACTCTGTGCTGCTATTGGTGTTGCTGCTGTCTGTCCTTGTATTCTCCGCAGAAGTCTTGTTCTTTGGTTATAGGCCAGTATGCATAATAGACATCTTCCCTGACAGGCGGGGCGTGTCGTTTGCATGAGCCGTAATGCTGGCCTTTCTGCTTTTCCCAGAAGTCGCAGTTTTGGCACATTCGTTCCATAAGATGACCTTTCATATTGTTCCCGGCAGACTATTTTGCCGAATTATACAACGCCACACAGTCTTTTGGCAACCCAAATCGGTGGGCGGTTATTGATTTTCCTCCGCTTTGGCCAGTGCGGCCAGCAGTTTAGAAGCCTGACTGGAGCTGATCGAAGGTGTATGTTCGGTGGTGTTGGCAGTTGTTTTTGGCCTGGCTTGTGATTTGGACTCGATAATATCCAGACAGGCCTTGCGGGCTGTTTCTTCTTTTTCGGATTCGGTCAGTTCGAGAAGTTTAGCGGCCGCCAGCGGTGCGTATCGGGCGATTATGAGCCTGCTCTGGCGATAGGCGGCCTCAATCCGCTGGTCGAACATCTCGCGAAAGTCATCGTCGGCCAGCCAATTGTTGAAAACCCGTGTGCTTATTCGGTGCTTTTGCAGAACTGCCTGCTCGTCGCCGTTTCCGTTGAAAAGATCCTCGATGACCCTTTGCTTTTTTGCCAGTGTGTTGGCTCTGGACATAGATTATCCCCTTGTAAATTGATGGCGCGCAAAGTTTACTTCGAATGAGGGGGATAGCCGCCGGCTGTATAGAAAGTTTGTTAAGAAGCTTCCGACAAATGACAGCAACTTACTGAAACTAAACTCACATTATACCACAAATCGCCAAAAAATAAAGCCCAAAAAACTGTCATGCCGGACTTGATCCGGCATCTACAAAGCTAAAAACACGGCTATCTCGCAAAGCCGCACCCGCAGTCTTGCAACATTGATAGACCCCGCATCAAGTGCGGGGTGACAATCGACTGCTTCCGGCATTACAGTTTTCTGCCGGTCTGTTACTGTGAACGGATATTAGCACTGGCCTGGGTTATAATTTCAAAAACAGCAATGTCAAGATGGGAATTCGATCACAATGAGGAAGGTCAAGGTATTTACAAAAGCAACAACTGAAAGCAGCAACAGCCATCATAATCAGAATTTTTTTGTAAATTCTCAAAGAAATTGTCAGGAAAAGTATTGTCTTGATGGTTCAAGGTGATTTTGCTAAGCTTAATGATATGGTGTGCCGAATACCATGTTATTTAACCATGCAAATTGCAAATATAAATTTACGAAAGTGGTTGGTTAGAATAGTGGATAAACACCAATCTGAACCCGAAAGTGAGAGACACTGGTTTTTGGAAATATTTTTATATCCCGCCAATTTGGAAGGGATCATTTGTATTGGCATTATTATTTTACTTTCCTTTTTTCTTGATTTAGCAAACAAATATATCTTTCCAGTCGCTCACGCTTATGGCGCTTTGCTGTATTCATTCTTTTATTTGCTTCTGATTTCTTATGTTCTTTATTATTTTGGATATTGCGTTTTTGACAGCAGCAAGGGCAATAAGACGGCTCCATATATGTTACCTTGCTATGAACCATCGCAATCGACTTTACTCGTACAGTTTCTATATATGCTTGGCGCGGTCGCCGTTTGCCTCTGGCCAATCGGGCTATACTATGGTATTACTCAGAAAAATGACTTGATTTTCTGGTTTTTGGCAGTTGTTGGTATCTTTTTTCTGCCTATTTCGTTATTGCGAGTAGCTCTTTTTGATTCTCTTGATGCTTTGAACCCAATAGAAATTGCTGCTTCGATATTACGAGTATTTTGGTCTTATTGTGGTCTGATTCTAATAATTTGTATTTTTTTCTCTTTCTCATCGGAATAATGTGGGTTGTAGGACACCTGCCATTTTCGAATTTTATCAGATCCATCGTGCGGCTATATTTTTTGTTCGTAGCGGCCCACGTTTTGGGGCGGTTTTATTATCTGAATAAGGATAAACTTAATTGGGACCTGTAACCTCTAATGACATTTGACCAGAATGGTATTAACCCTGTAACGGTATTTTTGGTAAAATCCCCGATATTGTAAGATGGGCTGCTACATGAACAATATAGTCAAAAATATATGTGAAATTCCTGTCTAAAATACTTGCCAATTCCTGATGTCGTTATATAATCTATTTTGATGTTGTTTTCACAGACACGACAGCAGGGAGCTCTAAATTGATAATTTAATCAGGAAGGGGTAGGCAAATGGCACAGGAAAAAACCACAATTAGTTGGCGTCCGTATCTGGCCGGGGCGTTGCTGGGGGTTCTGGCGATTGCTTCGGTGCTGGCGACCACGCACTGGCTTGGTCGGACAAGTTTTCTGGGCGCTTCAACGACTTTCGTGCGAGCGGCAGGACTCATCGAGCGAGCTTTCGCCCCGGAACATGTAGCGGCCAATGAATATTTTGAACAAACGGGCATTTCTTTCAACTGGCAGTTCATGCTGATAATCGGCATTTTCATCGGAGCTTTGCTTTCTTCGCTTTTCGATAAAAGCTATAAAGCCGAAAGCGTTCCGCCGATATGGGATGCGCGTTTTGGAAAGTCAGTAGGCAAACGCGCGGTCGCGGCTGTTGGCGGCGGCATCGTCGCTATGATTGGAGCGAGAATGGGCAGCGGCTGTCCGAGCGGTCACGGACTTAGCGGATTAATGCAATTGTCTATAAGCGGGTTTGTCGCGCTTGCGCTGTTTTTTGGAACGGGAATACTGGTTGCTAATCTGGTATATAAAGGGAGGTCGTCATGAGTCAGGCACAATGGCTGGGTTTAATAACGGGAGTGGTTTTCGGTGCTCTGCTTCAGCAGGGGCGCGTGCTGCGATTTGAGAAGCAGCTCGGAGCGATGCTCTTGAAAGATATGACAATAATCAAGTTTATGCTTTCGGCGATTCTTGTCGGAATGGTCGGTATTTACATCCTTTACGATACCGGCTCTGTTGAGTTAAGTCACAAATCTATGAATGTCGGCGCCGTTGTCGTAGGGGCTGTCTTATTCGGGGCCGGATGGGCCATTATGGGATACTGTCCCGGCACTTCAATAGGGGCAGTAGGCGAAGGCCGCTGGCATGCGGTTTTTGCGATAATAGGAATGCTCATCGGTGCGGCAGTTTACGCAGAGCTTTATCCGATGCTGAGCAGAACAGTGCTGGCGTGGAAAGATTTCGGCGATATATCACTGCCCGAATCGCTTGGGATTTCCCATTGGGTGATTATCCCGATATTCTGGGCGGTGGCACTTGCACTGTTTGCGTGGTTTGAAAAGAAGCAGCTTTAATAATCCAATGTCAGGAGGACACAATGAAACGAAAGCTAACGGCAGCGACAGCAATAGCGGCGATTTTTATGACCTGTCAGATTCTTCAGGCAGACTCTCACTCTCAAAGACAGCAGCACGGCCCTGCCAACACGCCGGAAAGTGGACAGATTGACGATAGAACAGGGAGCCTTTACTGGAACTGGGACAGGGGGCTTGTCTTTGAGAATTACGATGAGACTGTCAGTATGCGAATCGGCGGACGCCTGCACAATGACTGGACAACATTCAGCCCGGACAGTGCAATAGAACAGCAGTTTCCCGGCACCAGAGATGGAATCGCGATGCGCCGAGCGTGGCTTGAGTTCCGTGGTGATTTCGATGACTTTATGGGCGTGCGGATCCAGCTTGACTTTGCTCCTGACGATACTTCTATCAGGAATTTTTATATTTTCTTCACGGATGTGCTGCCGGCAAGGCTCGCTGTCGGACAGTTTAAAGAGCCTTTCTCTATGGATGAGCTTACCTCGTCAAACAGCACAACCTTTATGGAGCGCGCATTGCCGAATGCTTTTGCGCCGAGCTTCAACCCCGGAATTATGCTCTCTGACAGCGTCGCCGATCAGCGAGTAACATGGGCGGCGGGTATTTTCCGTGACACTGACGGAACCGGCAGAAACATAGCGGACAACGGATACAACGCAACCGGCAGAATTACCTATGCCCCGATATATGAAAACGAAGGAGCCAATGTCCTGCATCTTGGCGCGGCATATACCTATAAAGACCCCGAAGACGGCCAATTCAGAGTGCGGCAAAGGCCGGAAGCCGGACGGGCCGACCGCTTTATTGACACTGCCGCTGTCGATGCCGATAGTGTCGGCATCCTCGGCCTGGAAGCGGCGATGGTAAACGGACCTTTCTCGCTGCAGGGCGAATATATGAGAGCCTCGTTGGACGGCAGAGCGGGCCAGCAGGATGTTGACTATGACGGATGGTATGTGCAGGGAAGTTACTGGCTCACCGGCGAACATAGAAATTACAGCAGAAGCAGCGGTGCTTTTGGATATGTCAACCCTGAACGCAACTTCGGACAAAACGGCGGCTGGGGCGCGTGGGAACTGGCCGCTCGTTACAGCGAGCTTGACCTTAATGACGGCAACATCGAAGGCGGCAAACTGGAAAACATCACGGCAGGTATAAACTGGCACCTGAACCCCAACACCCGCGTTATGTGGAACTATGTCAATGCCGACCGCAAAGGCATCGGAAAAACGGACATATACATGATGCGACTACAGTTGCATTTCTAACAGCCCTGGGTTATTACAAACCGCAACCAGCGCTGCTGTCGGACTGTTACTATATAACTACCAAGTTGTCACCCCGCACTTGATGCGGGGTCTATAACCGCTGCGAACCCTATGGCTGCGGCCTTGCGACATAGCTGTGTTTTCAGCTTTGTAGATGCCGGATCAAGTCCGGCATGACAATCCACTGCTT
>PWDX01000045.1 GCA_003553245.1 Phycisphaerae bacterium | reverse complement strand
TAATATCGGCGTATTCGACAATTTCAGTCCGCATTTTTATCGGCTTGAGCAACCCTATCGCTTCGGCAAAATCGTCCGCTTCGATGCCCAGGCTGCTGCAAACCGCCCAGGCAACCACGACATTGGCGACATTGCCCGCACCCGCCAGCGGCAGTGTCATTTTCCGCCCTGCCAGTGTGAAATTGCTGCCTTTGTCGGAAAAAACCATATCCTCTGGCATTGGCGGGATTGCCGCGACAGTAAAATCACCTTTGGGACATTGGGGCGACTGAGTCAGCTCCGCCGGTAATATAAGCATTCCGCCGGTTCGCAGGCCTTTGGCGATTGAGAGCTTCTCGGCCAACAGATGCTCGAATGTTTCAAAACCGGCCAGATGAGCGGGTTTGACGGCCGTCACCACGGCGATGTCGGGCGAGGCTGTTTTTGAAAGCACTTCGATTTCGCCGGGGCTGTTTGTGCCCAGTTCGGCGATGATAATTTCGCAATCGGCCTCGGCGCCCAGCAACGTCAGCGGCAGGCCTATGGAGTTATTGAAGTTAGCAGGGGACTGATGGATTTTGAATTTTCTGGCAAGCACAGCTGCTATTATATGCCGTGCGGTGGTCTTGCCGACCGAGCCGGTTATGGCGATGACCTTAAAAGGTCTGCTCCGGCGGTAATGCTTGGCCAGTTGGCCAAGGGCTTTAACAGTATCGGTCACCGTGAGTATTTTCGGACTCGGCTGATGATTATATCTTCTGTCAACCACCGCGCACGCCGCTCCGCCGCAAAGGGCGGTATTAACGAAATCGTGGCCGTCAAAGTTCTCTCCCCGAATAGCGAAAAAACACTGACCCTGCTTTATGTCGCGCGAATCGGTGCCTACACCGCTAATATGTCCGTGGCCGCCTGCTGTCGAGGCGTTTATAATTCGGGCAAGTTCGCTGACAGGTAACTGGATCATAATTTTTTCAGTGCTTCGGCGGCGATTTTGCGGTCATCAAAATCTATCCGTGTATCGCCGAGTATCTGGTATGTTTCGTGGCCTTTACCGGCGATGAGGATAATGTCGTCGGCATCGGCTTGTTTTATGGCTAATTCGATCGCTTTTTGCCGGTCCGGTTCGGCATAGATGCTCTCAGCTATCGGATCCTCGAAGCCGGTTACGATTTCACCGATGATGTAATTGGCCGATTCGCTTCTTGGGTTATCGCTGGTAATAAAGATTTTATCGGCAAGCTGCTCTGCCACCGCTGCCATTCTGGGGCGTTTGCTCGCGTCACGGTCGCCGCCACATCCGAATACAACCGTCAAATTGCCTTTGCACAGCGGTTTAATCGCCTGCAAAACATTTTTCAGAGCGTCATCGGTATGGGCGTAATCGACCAGCACAGCCGGCGCACCCGTCGGTGCGGGAACTTTCTCGAGCCTGCCGGGAATCGGGCGGGCTTTTTCCAGTCCCGCCGCGACTGTTTCCAGGTCGAATCCCGCCGCTATGCACAGTCCAGCCGCGGCAAGGCAGTTGCTTATGTTATATTGGCCAAGAAGAGCAGTCTTGACGGTTTTGCTCTGGCCGTTGAAACTCAGCTCGAACCGGCTGCCACCTGCTGTTTCGGAAATTGTCCGCGCGGAAATATCGGCCTCGGCGTCAACGGCGTAATATAGTATTTGCGCTTTTGTTTTTTGGGCTATTTGCTCGGCCTGCGGGTATTGTTTGTTGATAACTGCCATAGCGTCAGTGTCTAAACCCTCAAACAGCAGTGACTTAGCGGCAAGATACTCGCTCTGGCTCTTGTGATAGTCCAGATGATCGCCGGAAAGATTTGTAAAAGCCGCTGCTCTGAAGCTCACACCACCAAGGCGATGCTGAGCAAGCGCATGGCTGGAGGCCTCATACACAGCGTACCCACAGCCGGCCTCGACCATCTTTTCGGTCAGTTCGGCGATTGTCAGACAATCCGGCGTTGTCAGCGGGGCGGCGGCGACCTCGTTGCCGGTGTCATATTCTATAGTCCCTATCAGTCCGCACTTGCCGCCGGCTGCGTTTATTATCGAACGAACCAGAAAAGCGACCGTTGTCTTGCCGTTGGTTCCGGTAACTTCCAGGTTGGTCAGCTTATCGGCGGGATTGCCTTTTTGAGCCTGCCCAAGCAGTGCCGCGGCAACGGCGGAATTGTCCACCATGATAACCTCTGCCGCTTCGGCGCTAACGGGTCTTTCGGCCACTATGTATTTTGCACCTGCGGCCACGGCCTGGCCGATATAATCGTGCCCGTCGCATTGACTGCCCGGTATGGCCGCGAATATATCGCCAGGGCCGACAAGCCGCGAATCTATGCGAACATTGATGGTGCGGTCGGTTTTCAGCGCGTTTAACAATTCGTCAAATTTCATAATTATTTTTCCATTGGTGTCCGATTGACCCCTGCCAAAGGCTGATTATACTAATTCAGCCACTCCGGGTAAAATCCTTTTAACTATATCGGCCGCCAAGCGTAAAACAGGCAAGAATAATTTTGTTTATACCGTCAAGTTGGTTATACTTGATAAACATAAACAAAGTGTCTGGCATTTGAAAGGTATTATACTATGACAGCTAAGAAGATTATCATTGTCGCTATTTTAATTTCGTTTTTTCCGCTGGTTGAAATTGCCGCGGCCCGGCAGCGCGATCAGTACTACGCGGTTTATATTCAGGGCGAACGGGCAGGCTACGCCCGTCGGACGCGTCAGGTCGCCGACGAGCTGGTTACCACAACCGAAAAAGTGGTGATGGAAATCGCACGAGCAGGCATATCCTTAAAGACCCAAACGACCGAGACCAGCGTCGAGACCGTTGACGGACAGGCGGTTTCGTTCGGCGCGGTTGAGCAGATGAGCATGATGGAAACGACCATCCGGGGGAAAATCGCCAACGGCGTTGCCGATGTCGTCACCGAGTCTTTCGGCCAGAAACAACAGCAGCAGATAGACTGGCCCGAAGGCGCGGTAATGGCAGAGGGACTTCGCCTTGCCGTGCTTGAGACGAAACTGGAGCCGGGCAGCAAGGCCGAGCTTAAACTCTTTTCGCCTCAATTACTGACCGCCGTCGATACCACCGTTGAGGTCGTCGGCAAAGAAAAGGTCGCGATGCCCGGCGGGCTGATGGAGCTTACCAAAGTCCGCAGCACGCTGGACATTCCCACAGCCGGCAGCATCACCACGACCAGCTATCTTAGTGACGATGTATTTTCTATGCGCGACGAGATGAAGATGGTAGGGATGAAAATAGAGCTTGTGGCAAGCTCAAAAGAATACGCCCTTGCCGACGCAGACGCGCCGGAGATATTCCTCGACGCCGCCGTCGCCAGCCCAGTCGCCATAGACATCGAAAATGCCGAGTCCGTCACCTATACGCTGGCCGCAAGAGACCACGCCGACATATCGCAGATGGCGATGCCGACAGACGACAACCAGACAATGACCCGTGACGACAACGGCAATATCATCTTGCGAGTCCATCCGGTGGACTGGCCGGAGACCGCCGAGTTCGTATCGGCAGATGAGTTCCAGACCTATCTTCAGCCGAGCCGATATGTCCAGAGCGACGACCCGAAGATTATCGAGCTGGCCGAAGAAGCCGTCTCCGATGCGACCGACGCAGTAGAAGCCCTGCGAAATATCAAGACCTTTGCTGCCGAGTATATCACCAACCCGACCTGGACTGTCGGCTATGCCTCGGCCTCGGAAGTGGCACAAAACCGCTCCGGCGACTGCACCGAATACGCCGTATTGACAACTGCGCTTTGCAGAGCCGCGGGCATACCGGCACAGGTGGTGATGGGCGTTGTCTATGTCGATGAGCCGGGCTTTATGGAGCAGTCTTTCGCCGGACACGCCTGGGTGCGGGCGTATGTCGGTGATAGATGGGTCGGACTGGATCCGGCGTTTGTAAGCGAACAATACGGCGATTACGGTCCCGGCCACATAGCGATGTCATTCGGCGGAGACGACCCCCAAAGCTTCCTCGAACTGTGGTCAATTATGGGAAACTTCGACATAAAAGAAGTCCAGGTGAAATAGCAGCCTGATCGAGTTATTTGCCTAATTTGCCGTAATCGTAATTCTCTGAAGAAACATCACTGTTGACTATCAGCACTGTGGCCTTGTGACACGATTTTTATTGATAGCGGCCAATTTTAAATTTCAGCCGTTTTCCTGCTCAATTGAACGGTAGATTGCAATAGACATTTTCTGGCTGCCTGGCTCATTGCTTTAACGACTTCCTCAGCGGTGGGATTGGGTGCAAGGTCGGCCTTTGCCTCGAAAGTTTCATCCATTATAATTTTGTCACGACCGGTTGAATGGTCGCGCCGGGTCAATACGAATCTTAATCTGGCATAGGCATTGGGCTCTGAGGGAGTTTGAAAATCGGCGTAAAGTGCCTCAAGGCTGGGCTGAAGCATAAGCATTTTATCTTCTGTTTTCTGCTCTGTTGTATCATCAGGCTTAAGCCAGTGGGGCAGAGCATTGTCAAGCTGCTGGTCCGGCGCAATAAAAAAACGATTGTAATGATCTTTTTCAAAGGTTACCTCGCCGCTTCGATAAACTAATGCGGTGCCGGAAAACGGCGCCTGCGCCCTGAAACTTCGCAGACGGATAGGATGTGATAACCGCACTATGTCCGCTTTGTAATCAGGTGAGAGGTTTAGTAAAAATTGCGTTCTTTCCGGTGCAGGCTGCCTTTGAACTGAGCAACCTGCAGATAAAATTAATAAGACGATAGTTGCTATTGTTGTTATTTTACTGGTCATTTCACGAACTCCGAATGTTCCGGCGGCTCGGAAAACAGCAGCCGGGCAGGATTATCTTTAGCTATGTCCGATATCTGTCGCAGACTTTCCATTAAAGGCTTAAGGTTTTTCATAAATTCATCAATATCCATTTCGTGCCGCTCTAAAAGCGAGTCCATACGCTCCATCGTATCACTGAATTTCTGGACAGCGGCAGGGAAATTGCCGGGCATGGGTTCGTCTGTCTGAACCAGTATGTCCCGTATTTGTTCATTGGTGGTCTTGAATTCATCCATCATCGCCACTGCTGATTCTCGAATCGCCCCGATATCGGCATCTTCCAATGTTTTTTGGCTTGACTGAAGCGTTTTATCAAACTGAGCAAAAAGCCCCTCGAAGTCGATTCTTTCCAGCCGCTGAAAAACATTCTCAATAGCCTGGGCAAAGCTGGTAAACAAACTTGGAGTTGACGGAACATAAAAGTTTTCCGGTTCCCAGGGCACATCCAGCACCGGATGTCTTTCAGGATCCACATAATCGGCTTCCAAAAAAGACATGCCTGTAATACCCTGCGAAGTTAATTTAAATCTTAATCCCATCGACACCTGAGCGGCAAGCATCTGCGCAAACGAATCCGGATCCACATCCAGAGCCGGTATCCTGTTCAAATCAATGGCTACTACAACCATTACATACCGGGCAAACTTTTCAAATTCTTCGCTGCCCAATTCCATAGGATATTCGGCTTGGACAAATGTGATTTTTTCAACCCGTCCGATTTGTACTCCTCGATGCAATACTGCCGAACCAACGCTCAGCCCATGTACGGATTCATCGACATAAGTTTCTATGCGTGCTACATCGCGGGGCAGTCTATCGGCGCTGACATATAATATCACCGCTACAATCGCCGCACTGCACAGCAGCACAAACAGTCCGACTTTGAAATAAGTAGATTTCTGCTTCATCGTCTTTTTACCGGAATAAACATTTTATGATTCTTTCAGACTTCGATTAAAGAACTGCCAGGCCATCGGATTTGACCGGTCTTTGAGAAGCTCCTCTGGTTGGCCTTGAGCAATGATTCCTTTTGAGTTTTTGTCCAGCATAATCACGCGGCCGTTCAATGTAAAGACACTGGCCAATTCATGTGTTACTATTACAAATGTCACACCGAGTATTTTTGCCAGATTAGCTATCAAGTCGTCCAATTGAGCCGCGGTAATCGGATCCAGCCCGGCGCTTGGTTCATCTAAAAATAAAATTCTCGGATCCATCGACATCGCTCTGGCCAACGCAGCTCTTTTTTGCTGACCACCGGACAGTTGCGAGGGCAGATGTTCGTCATAGCCGCCTAATCCGACCAGCCTCAATTTCGCTTGTGCAATCAGGCGTATCGCCTTTTTTGGCAGCGACGTAAATTCTTCCAGAGGCAGAGCAACATTTTCCAGCAGTGTCATCGAGCCGAACAAAGCCCCGCCCTGGAATGCTACGCCGATATTTGATAAAATGTCCGCCCGTTGGGCAGAGCCGGCGTCAGTCAGCGATAGTCCGTCGATGAATATTTCCCCGCTGATGGGTTCTGCAAGGCCAATCAGATGACGCAATAATGTGCTCTTGCCGCAACCCGAACCGCCAAGGATTATAAAAATCTCACCGGCTTCCACCGAAAAAGAAATATTTTCCAGTATTGGGACTCCATCGAAGCCCATCGTCAGGTTTTGCGTTTTTATTATAGATTCATTCATTCTTGAACTAAACTGTTATATTTTCAGGTAATGCAGCATAACCGAGAATATACCTTCCAGTATCACCAACATTATAATCGCTGTTACGACTGCACGCGTGGTGGCGACGCCAACTCCGCCTGCCCCGCTTTTAGTCTGCATGCCTCGAAAACAGCCGACCGCTCCTATTGTTGCTCCAAAGACCAGCGCTTTAAATAATCCAATGCTGATATCTGTCATGCTTATAATATTTTGAACATGCGAGGTATAGGTAACGAGAGAATACCCCAATGACAAGATAACGAGTCCTGAGCCGATTAGCCCGGCTACATTGGTAATAATAGCTAAAAGGGGCGTCATCAATAGTGTAGCGGCAACACGCGGCAATACCAAAAACACCGCCGGATCCAGATTCATAACTTTCAGTGCATCCAGCTCATTGTTGATTTTCATAGTTCCAAGCTCGGCTGCAAAGGCAGAGCCGGTGCGACCTGCCACAATAATAGCTGTTATGAACGGCCCCAGCACCCTTGCCAGAGCAATTGCCACCAAGTCAGCTACATATACCTCTACGCCGAATTGCCGTAGAGGCATTGCTGAACTAAATGCCATAATAAGCCCAAATAGAAACCCAAGCAGCGCGATTATGCCTATTGCATTGGCCCCGGTTAATTCACACATACGAAAGAAATCGCCTGCACGAAATCGACGGGGTGTAAATATGGTTTTAGCAGTTGCCAGTGTCAGACGCCCGAGAAATATGATTTGTTCAACTGCGTCGCCGGCCAGCGCCATTGAAGATTGCCCTATACGCTCAATTAGATTCAGAGATTCGGGCTGCTTTACGGCTTCGACTGGCGGATTTTCGGTATAACTATCCAGCAGTGATGAGATATTTTGCGACAAATTTTCAATTTTAACTTCAAGATCATTCTTTTGACCATATTCTTTGAAATAGGCCAGTAAAGCTACTCCGCTCCCGTCTGCATACTCAAGGCCGGACGCATCGATATGGATCGGCTTTGTATGTCGTTTGGCCAGCAATTTGAGCACTTTTCGCCAGACAGGCGCGGCTCGGTAATTATCCAACCTCCCCCTTAGCACAATCCGAAGGGCATCTTTGTCGTATGAAATCCGCATTTTTGCGAGCGATACGCCGGATTTACTTTTTGCATAGCCCATGGGCTTTTCCGTCGATAAAATCAAGATACTTGGGTATTATCGGCAGTTTTTACTCTCTACACTGTAAAAAAACAAGGCCTTTCCATGCCTGACCCATAAAAACTGTACAATTGCTGATTATAGAGTGTCCGATAGAATTGGTTAAGTTTTATTGAAAAAGGAAGGATGCTCTTTTGAAAGGAAAGAATCACAGCTCCGAAAAGAGCGTTAAGAAACTGCGAGCGGCATACAAAATCTTCGCTACCGGTGGCACGATCGATCAAAACAAAGTATTTGATAGCGATACTGGGGTATTTGTTTATGGGGTGTGGTGTTCAGAAATATATTCGCAGCGATAACAGAGCGGATAGATGTATATGGCCCAACAATAAACGACAGAACAGATAGACAACACTCTAATGACATGTATTACATAGATAATATGTAGGCCATCCCTTTCAATAATGTTTACAAAACGGTTTATTGTAAACATTGTAATAATTTCCTGGATGGCCTACATATTATCTATGGTAAGAACTCTGCTATATTACAGGCGTAATTGATTTTTAAAGAGGAAAAAGGTTTGACCTTATCAACATGCTTTTGTATAGTTCGGGGTTGTTGGGAATTTTGCTGAGTGAGAGGTTCCTTTTGATTAGAATGTGATTTTTGATTATCGAAAGGAGCTAAAAACATGGGAGCAAAATCGAAATTGACTGTGCCG
>PWDX01000123.1 GCA_003553245.1 Phycisphaerae bacterium | reverse complement strand
CTTTTTCGGAGGAGGAGAGTTGATGAAGACTGTATTAGCTTTATCGCTATTTGTTTTTCGTTTATTTCATCAGCATATACGGCAAATAAATCTATTGGTTTTTATTTTTTTGAAAAATTTTAAATCTTTTCACCATTTTTCAAAGACACGTCTGCAATGTCTGTTTATAATTCGTAGTGAAAGGGTAATTGTTCCCGATATTTTGAAAAAATCAAACAAAATTGCAACATTTTTTGCATTCAGTGAAAAAGTGTGGTATTACTTTATTATTAAAGAGTTTTATATTGTTAAAAGAAAGGGAGTGTAAATATGCCAAGTATTCTTAAAAGAGATTTTGCCCCGGTCAGCGGTCAGGCCTGGCAGGAAATAGACGAAGTGGCGGCTGATGCCGTAAAAAGAAATATCAGCGCCAGAAAAATTGTTGATTTCAGCGGGCCGCATGGCTGGGAACTGGCAGCGGTAAACCTCGGTCGTCTTGACCTGCAAAAGCAGCCAACCAAAGAAGGTGTTGCATGGGGCGCAAGAAAAGTTTTGCCTTTAATTGAAACACGCACAGCTTTTAAGCTAAACCAGCTCGAACTTGACAACATCTCACGCGGCAGTGTAGATGCTGATTTGGACCCGCTGGAGGATGTAGTTACAAAAGCAGCCAGATTTGAAGATACAGTAATCTATAACGGTTTCAAAAAAGGTGAAATGATCGGTATGATTGAAGCATCCGAACACCGTGCGATAAAACTTCCCGCAGATGCAGGCGAATATCCCGCTGCTATTTCAAGAGCTGCGGAAACGCTCGAGCTCTCCGGTGTTGAAGGTCCGTATGCTCTGGTGCTTGGTCCCGACCAGTATCATGGTCTTTTGCACGCCTCCCACCACGGCTATCCGGCAAGTCGCATTGTATCCGACATAATCAAAGGTCAGATTCTGATGAGTCCGGTGCTCAAAGGCGGCGTTCTGGCAAGTACACGCGGCGGAGATTTCGAACTCACCGTCGGAAAAGATTTCTCGATCGGCTACGCAAATCACGATCGCGAAACAGTTGAGCTTTTTGTGACAGAGTCATTTGCTTTTCGTGTTCTCGAGCCGAAAGCTGCCATAGGTTTTACCGTTTAAGGCGGTTGAAGTATGAATTATCAGGGCCGTTAATTACAACGGCCCTTTTTAATGCGCATAAGAAAGGCCGCTCATTATACCTGAACGGCCTTAATTCTATTATTTTTTGACAACCTTTAGTTACTTGCAAGGTCAAACGGACTGATATAATCACCGTATTTATCCGCCATAGCTTGTAGGCGCTTTCTGGCTTTGGCAAAGGTATCCAGTACGATTTGCGGTGTATCGGATATTTCTTCTTTGTAGATTTTTTCGATACGGTCAAGCTTTGCCATATTTTCCGGCACCCGAATCTTAAACTGCTCGACATACTCGTCTTTGCTGTAGTCTTTATTACGATATTTTTTAAACAATTCAACCAAGTCCTCGTATTTCGGAATCACTCCGGTTGGCGTATCAATGCCGTCCGTGTCGCCGTGGACTCTTAACTCTGCCCACATAAACCAGACGATTTTATCGCTTACGGCATTCAGGAACTTGCCGTCTTTGCCCCGCAGGAAGTAATTTACCGAGAAAACAGCAGGCTCCTTATCGACTCGTTTGCCGAAATCGAGGTTAGCATTAATATATTGCCCGTATGGCATCGACAAAAAGTCCTGATTGGACATAATGTTAAATTTACGAACACCCTCCTGTCCCAGCGTTGCCGCCGTCGTTTCGGATTCGATCGAGGCGCCTTTTAATATAATACCCTCTGTCCAGTCATAAGCCTGCTCGACCGGAACCCAGGTGTCACTGTCACGCCCGCCGTAAACAACACCGCCTACCTCGACGCCTTCCGGGTCATCCAGCCGCGGGTCCTTATTCTTAAGCTCCGATATGTTAAGCGTGTAACGCGCGTTTTTATGTGATGGGGTAATCTCGTTGCCCTGATCGTCTGTTTTGCCTTTGTGCCATTGGCCGGAGTGGTTGTAGCCTTTCTCAGGAAGCTCCTTGCCCATACCAAGCCAATAGGGCATATTATCCTCGCCAACAAGCACATTTCCGAAAATTACCTCACCCGGCGTAGTCAGTGCTTCATAAATAATCGGATCGTCTTCCGGGCTTACATTCTGAATAATCCCGAAAATGCCTTTTTCCACATTGACAGTACGGGCTTTGCCGTCAATTATACGCAGATAGGCGATGTCGTCTCCGATAATCGTTTGTCCGGGCAGCATCGATGTTGATGTCTTGCCGCATGCGGACGGGAAAGCTCCGGTAAAATAAGTGACTCTTCCCTCAGGGCCGTGCGCGCCTAATACAAACATATGTTCGGCAAGCCAGCCCTCCCGAAGTGCTTTCTGAATTGCCAGCCGGAGAGCAAGCTTTTTCAGGCCTACCGTGTTGCCGGCATACTGGGTATTTGTGCTATATACCATTTCATCTTCGAGGTCGATATAGACTCGGCGTTTATCGAGGTTTTTGCTGGTTTTATTTTCCGTCAGTTCGCCGGCGGTATGGATGAAACGGAAAAACTCAGGTGAATCACCGATTTTCTGGAACTGCTCATAGCCGGGCCGATACAGAATTGTCTCACTATGGCAAACATACGACGAATCAGTTATCTGTACACAGGGTATTGAAAACTGCGAATCGATGGGGCCAAGACAGAAAAAAGCCACAATCATTTGCCTGCCGACCATTGAATCTTTCAAATATGAATGTACCTCTTTCTTGCCGGCCTCTCGCTCAACCCAGTTCAGAGATTTGGTTTCATCGGCATCGGCACGCAGCAGATATTTTGTATTGGCTTTGTCGCGTGCCTGGTCATTATAATTGTCGAAGTGGCAGGTATGGCCTTTTGTAGCCAGCGGGATTTCCTCGCCAAGTTCGATAGTCCGCTTGCGGATGTAATCCCTGTCCGCATCTGAGTCTGTGCAGACAAATACTGAATCAGGATTGGCAAGTTCAACCGCCCAAGCCACAAAATCGTGCAGCTTGCTGTTTTTAATCGCTGCCAGTTTTTCCATATTTTCCGCTGATAACTTATCTTTCAATATGTTCTTTACATTATCCATACGCAGTTTGTCCTCCATAAGACGAATAACATTACGGGTTTCCTTTCAGGCTTGACGCGCGAATTGCACAAAGCCACGCAAGGTTAAAATCAAAACAGTCCGATGTCAAGAATTTTTAAGACAAATCTCCCAAAAAGCCACCTTTCGCCGAGTTTTTAGCTCTTTCAGCGTCATTTTGGTTGTTCGCAAAGGTATTTAAGGCGATTGCAAAGGTTAAAATTAAAGTTTGACGGGACTTTTTGGCCATATTATAGTGTTCGTTTAGGCCACAGCCGGCAAAAAGCCAATGGAGACATAAATGGGTACAAGCAAAATACTTACAGACGCGATAACATTTGACGATGTTCTTTTGATACCTGCTGCCAGCGATTTCGTTCCCAGCCAGGCCGACACCTCAACGCAGCTTACGCGGAATATCAGGATAAATATCCCGATTGTTTCAGCCGCCATGGATACCGTTACCGAAGCCGCCTTAGCTATATCATTGGCCCAGGAAGGCGGAATCGGCATTATTCACAAAAATCTTACAAGAGAGCAGCAGAAACGGGAAGTTGCAAAGGTAAAACGCTCTGAAAACGGCGTTATTCAGGACCCCGTTACACTCGGCCCGGACGAGCCGGTCAGCCGGGCAAGAGAGCTTATGGATGAACAACATGTCTCCGGCATACCCATCATTGATAGCGGTAGGAAGCTTGTTGGAATCCTAACCAAACGCGACCTGAAGTTTCTAAAAGACTATAATGTGCCGGTCAGGGATGTTATGACATCCAAAAACCTCGTAACAGGCCCGGAAAGTACAACCCTTGGGCAAGCCCAGGAAATTCTACAGCGGCACAAAGTTGAAAAACTCCTTCTGATAAATGGTAAAAACGAGCTGGCAGGTTTGATTACCATGCGAGATATTGATCGCGTCCAGCAGTATCCGCTGTCTGCAAGGGATAAAAGGGGCAGGCTGAGGGTCGGCGCCGCCGTTGGTATCCACGATTACGCCCGTATCGAATCCCTGATTGAAGCTGAGGTGGATGTTGTAGTCGTTGATACCGCTCACGGCCACTCTCAAAATGTTATAGATACGGTCAAAAAGGTCAAAAAACAGTACAAAATCGATGTAATCGCCGGCAATGTCGCAACTTCCGGCGCCGCCAAAGACCTTATCGAAGCAGGAGCCGACGCTATAAAAGTCGGTATAGGCCCCGGTGCTATATGTACCACCAGGGTAATATCCGGTGTAGGTGTGCCGCAGATATCGGCAGTGATGGATTGTGCGCCTATCGCAGATAAGTACGGTGTCCCAATAATAGCTGACGGAGGTATAAAGCAAAGCGGCGACATAACAAAGATAATCGCTGCCGGTGCTTCATCAGTGATGCTTGGCTCTTTATTTGCCGGGCTAAAAGAAAGTCCCGGCGAATTGGTCATTTATAAAGGGAGGCAGTTCAAGGAATATCGAGGGATGGGTTCGCTTGGAGCGATGGTAAAAGGCTCCGCAGACCGTTACAGCCAGGATAGTTCCGCTGAAAAACACAAACTCGTTCCCGAAGGTGTCGAGGGCAGAGTCCCTTACCGAGGCACACTTGGCGAGTTCGTTTATCAGCTTGTGGGCGGATTACGGGCCGGAATGGGCTATTGCGGTACAAAAAACATCGAACAATTGCGCAAAAACGCAAGATTTGTCCGCGTAAGCACCGCCTCAATGCAGGAATCACACCCACACGACATACAAATAACACAGGAAGCCCCAAACTATTCAGCGGCAGGGCCGATGGAAGATTAAGCCGTTTTGACAACAGGTGAAACAATAATGAACCGTGAAGTAGTAGCAATTCTTGATTTTGGCAGCCAGTATGTGCAGCTTATAGCTCGCCGCGTACGCGAGCAGAATGTATTTTCGCAGATTTTCCCTTCCGATACACCTATTGACCAGCTTAAGAAACTAAACCTCAAAGGCCTGATATTATCTGGCGGCCCAGCCAGCGTTTATGTTGAGAACGCCCCAACATGTGACCAAAAGATATTCGAGCTGGGCGTGCCGATTCTTGGTATATGCTACGGTATGCAGGTTGCCTGCAGAGCTATGGGCTGTCATGTAAAACCTGCCCAAAAACGCCAGTATGGACGAACGAACCTGCGAATATCCGACCACTCTGATTTATTGGCAAACCTGCCCGAAAGCACCACCGCATGGGCATCGCACGGTGATCAGCTTGAGCAGATATCTGCTGATTTTCAGACAATGGCCACTACCGAAACCTGTCCCTACGCCGCGGTCAGAAACGAAAAGAATAAATTCTACGGCGTTCAATTTCATCCGGAAGTTTCGCACACGCCGCAAGGTGAAGAAATACTGAAGAATTTCCTGTATAAAATCTGCAAATGTTCAGGCGACTGGACAATGGGTGATCTGGTTGACCAGGCCATCGAGGATATTCGCGCCAGAGTTGGCGATAAGCGTGTAATTTGTGGTCTTAGCGGCGGTGTTGATTCATCAGTAGTCGCCTCGCTCGTCCATAAAGCAATCGGCGATCAATTGACCTGCATTTTTGTTGATAACGGCTTGCTCAGGCTTATGGAGCGTGAAACCGTAGAATCTACCTTTCGCGACCATTTCCACATCGACCTGCGCGTGGTTGACTGGTCGGATAAATTCCTGCAAAAGCTAAAAGGCGTAACCGAGCCGCAGCAAAAGCGGATCGTTATTGGCCATGAGTTTATCGAAGCGTTCAAAAGCCAGGCCTTCAAAATACCAGATGCTAAATTCCTGGCACAGGGTACGCTTTACCCCGATGTGATAGAATCCGGCGGGACTGGTCAGGCCGCGGCGAATATAAAACTCCACCACAACGTTGGAGGTTTGCCGAAAGAACTGGGTTTTGAGCTTATCGAGCCTTTGCGAGACCTTTTCAAAGACGAAGTCAGATTAGTAGGTGAATATCTCGGTCTGCCGGAAGATCAGGTCTGGCGCCATCCGTTCCCAGGTCCCGGCCTTGCGGTGCGTATTATCGGAGAGATTACTCCCGAAAGACTGGAAATTTTGCGACAAGCAGACCATATACTGATTGAAGAAATAAAATCCGCAGGCATGTATCGAAAAACAGCCCAAGCACTGGCTGTACTCTTACCGGTTTCAACGGTCGGTGTAATGGGCGATGGAAGAAGCTATGAAAATGTAATAGCAATTCGCGCTGTCGATACGACCGATTTTATGACCGCTGATTTTTCGCATATTCCGTATGAGGTGCTGGCGCTGGTGTCAAACCGAATTATAAACGAGGTGCGTGGTGTCAACAGGGTGGTTTATGATATTTCCAGCAAGCCGCCCGCTACCATTGAGTGGGAATAATTTTTTGCGGCATTTTGGCCGAACAACGCTAAAATGCGTAAATTATTTTGAAAAAAATCCGCATCTTTGTAAACTACTGTAAAATTTAACCACCCGAACATTTTAGGCTGATATAATGAGCAATTTCGTAATAGAACCTACCTCGAGGATACGCAGACTGCCGCCGTATCTATTCGCCAGGCTAAATGCCCTGAAGATGCAGAAACGCCAGCAGGGCGCAGACATTATCGACCTTGGAATGGGCAATCCAACTGACGGCGCGCCCCAGATTGTAATAGACAAGCTCTGCGAAGCCGCACAGGATCCCCGAAACCACAGATACAGCGCATCGAAAGGCATAAAAAACCTTCGCGGCGAAATTGCCAAAAAATACGCTAAAAACTGGAATGTAGAGCTTGATCCCGAAACGGAAGTCCTTGCTACTATCGGTTCAAAAGAGGGCTTTAGCCACATGTGTCTTGGACTGCTGGGTCCCGGTGATACAGCGATTGTGCCCGAGCCGGCCTTTCCAATACATATCTACGGTGTCGTCTTAGCAGGTGCTAATGTAATATCTATCCCGCTTGGCTGCGATGAGGCGTTCTTAAAGCGCATTGTCGATGTGTGCGAACACCTTTACCCAAAGCCCAAACTGCTTATACTGAATTATCCGCACAATCCGACCGCTATGACCGTTGATGAAGGGTTTTTCGATACAATCGTTGATGTCGCCAAACGCTTCGGCATAGCCGTGATTCACGATTTCGCTTACGGAGAGACATACTTTGATGACTACCGTCCGCCGAGCTTTCTCTCCGCTAGAGGAGCTAAAGATGTAGGCGTTGAATTCACGACCCTGAGCAAGCCCTACAATATGGCCGGTTTCCGAATAGGCTTCGCAGCCGGCAATAAAGAGATGATAAATCACCTGGCCACTATAAAGGGATATTACGATTACGGTATTTTCCAGGCATTGCAGATTGCAGGAATTATAGCTTTGCGGCATTGCGAGGAGCACATAACAGAGCAGAACAAACTCTACCAGCTTCGATGCGATGTTGTCTGTGACGGTCTGGATTTAATAGGCTGGCAGGCCGAAAGACCAAGAGCCACGATGTTTGTATGGGCAAAAATACCGGATGACCACCTAAAGGGCAAAGGCACAATAGATTATTCGCTTGAGCTTATGGAAAATGCCGAGGTAGCTGTAGCGCCGGGCCGAGCATTCGGTGAAAACGGCGAGAAATTTGTGCGCATCGCGTTGGTCGAAAACGAGCAGCGGCTAAGGCAGGCGATGCGAAACATTCGAAGGTTCGTTCGTGAAAAACCTATCCGAAGAGCTATGAAACGCCGCTAAAATCTGCTTTTCAAGCAAAAATTTTTGCGATAAAATCATTAAAAAATCGCATTATAATAGAAAAAAACGGCATATTTGAGTATTTGCTAAAAAATTATTGTATTTTCCCGGAAAATGCTTGACCTTTTATCTTGAATCTGCTTTAATACAACCATCAATCAGCTTGGGGGCTGAGAGAAAACTCGTGTGCGGCGGCGAATGTGCTGTCGCGGAAGAGTTTTATTGTTCAGATTTCGGAGGCTCTAAAAAGAAATTTTCAGGGCTGAGAAAACTCATGTAACACGCAAGCTATTTTAGGTGTAACGCTGAATCAATGCGCTGATTCCAAAGCGGTGAACGAATTGGCCTTGCGAAAAAATTGGGGAGTAAACTCTTGAGATAAATTGTGCTTAGATTCTGCGCCCATTGTCTGCGCAGAGCTAAAGCGGAAATCTAAAGAGTGTGATAAGGAGTAATAATGATGAAAATGAAAAAAAATAGAATGGTGCTTGTATTGATCTTAATGGCGGTTCTGGCATCCGGGGCGATGGCAGAGAGTTTCACTGTTGCGTCATTCAGCGATCCGTCTCAGGACAGTTCAAACCCGTTGTT
>PWDX01000234.1 GCA_003553245.1 Phycisphaerae bacterium | reverse complement strand
CTTGGTTTAAATGTTTGGCGTTAAACAACTTACATTATAACCGAAATGGAGGAAATTGAAAGTTTTTAATGACTGTAAGTCATTGTTTAATATAGGTTTGTGGATTTT
Organism: Phycisphaerae bacterium; assembly: GCA_003553245.1. Classification (GTDB taxonomy): domain Bacteria; phylum Planctomycetota; class Phycisphaerae; order Sedimentisphaerales; family Anaerobacaceae; genus T1Sed10-97. Next base: position 8,451 of record PWDX01000234.1, on the reverse strand, counting down.
ACAGAAGGTTTTTATTCTGACAGTAAAAGAGGTATAATCCATTTTGACAATTAAATGCACAAGAAATCATCTAAGACAATTAAAGCTTAGCGGGTTTACGATCAAGCAAAGAGTTTGAATGGATTAGATCATGGATAAAGCAGATAAGAAAACCAGTCCGTCGCCTCCCGAACCTAAGCCCCGGGTGATGTCAGATTTACGAATGACTCGCATGATTGAACATGAGGCAGATAAGGCCACAGCGATTTCCATGTTGTTTTCAATCATATTCACAATAGTAGCCTTCAGACTCAATTTTGGTTGGTTAAATTCATTGTACATGGTGCTGATTGGAATGGGCTCTTACATTCTCTCTAATTTAATTGCCCTCGTTTTACTTCGGCCTGTTAGGGACAGAAAAATATGGGCCTTGCTTGTTATGGAATTATTCTATCATCTGCTGCCTTTTTCTGTGGCTTTATATTTTGCCGGGATTTTCGTTTTGATTACCAAAGCGGTAATTGCTGCTTTTTCTTTCATATGGGCTTTATTTTAGCTCCCACAATCATAGCCTTGGGGGGGGCGGGGGTGTAGTTCGGATTTATGTCAGCAGGAATCTCGGAGCTTCTCATTGCAACAGGCAGCTCTGGCAATAGATATGAACTTATCGTTATGAGCTACCCTATTACGGTGCAACTATGCTTTGCACTGTTCACGCCATGCCTTTATTTAATCCTTGCTGTAAGGGCTCAGACTGAATAACACACTAAATCTCATAAATGGACGCCGTATCAGTTCCCATCAAGAAAATGGCTCACAACGCCAGCATGAAGCGGAAGACTTTGTCGTTGAACCCGGCAAGGTTTTCGTGTGCGAAATCCGGATAAATCACAATTTCCTTCAATGATTGTATCTTGTTATATGCAGCAAACTGTGATGACGGCGGACATACGGTGTCCATAAGCCCTACCCCCATCAGAACATCCGCCTTTATCCAACCGGCCAGGTGCTGACAATCTATGTATCCAAGCCGCTTCCACATTGATTCGACATTAGTGTGTGTCGGGTCAAAGTTACGCAGATAAAGCCGCAACTCTTCGTATGCTTCCAATGCAAGATCCATCTCCCAGACCCGCTTATAATCGCACAAAAACGCAACAGCAGGAGCAGCCCGCTTGATACGGTTTTCCAGTGCCGCGCAAGCCAGGCTTATTCCGCCTCCCTGCGAACTGCCCAGCACGCCTACGCGATCGGCATCCACTTCAGGAAAGTCCATCACAATCCCTGCAAGCTGCGCCGCATCCAGAAAAATATGGCGAAAAAGCATATCGTCGGGACTGTCCGCCAACCCTCGAACTATATGCCCCCTGTGAGTAGTTCCTTTTACACAGCCGGTGTCCTGGCTTTTCCCCCCTTGGCCTCGACAATCCATTGCGGCTACAGAAAAGCCGGCTGCAACCCATTTGAGCTTATCAGACCAGCCCCCGCTGTTTCCAGAATAGCCGTGAAACTGGATAACAGCCGGATTAGAGCCGGATGAATCTGCCGGCCTTATATACTGGGCATAAATTCTACTTCCTCGAACTCCGGTAAAATACAGATCAAAGCACTCAGCTCCGGGAGACTCAAAACCTGCCTTTACAAGCTCAACATTACTATCCACCGCCCGCATCTCAGAAAGCCCAGCTTGCCAGTATGCGTCAAAATCATCAGGACGAGGATTTCGACCTTGGTAATTCCTCAGCTCCTCCAACGGCATATCTACTAACATTTTTGCTGAATCCTCTAAAATTAAGCTCTACTTTGTGTCAGAATTTTGCATTTTTTTGCGCAAAACTACCGAAAACTACCAAAATCAGCCCGAAACTTACCAGAAATTACCGGCTTTTTCCTTGCCCAGGCTTGCTATTTTACCTCTTTTATCAGATTTAATATCTGAGGGTGGATGGTTGGGTTGGCTACTATTAGCTGGAACTTGCCCCCGGTGTATGTTTCAAAATTCATCGGAAACACGCTCTGGCCCTCAAAATCGGTCACCAAAGCCCCTGCACGCTCAGTAATTATACCGCCAGCCGCGATGTCCCACAGCTTCGCCCCGCCTTTTATAACCGCCGCCCCAAGCCCTCCATTTGCCACATAAGCCATATGCAAAGCCGTAGAACCGAAATTACGAAATTTGCTGTTGCGCAGAATATATTCAACCCACCCGGGCAAACCCTCTTCAAACGGACTGTCAATACCGATTCCGGTAAGCTCGCCGAACTGCTCTTCTCCGGTGTTGATGGGTTTTTTGTTCATTACAGCCGGCCGATCCGCCGCCGCAGAATACATCATATCCGAAGCAGGCTCGTAAATCGCCCCGGCAATAGGCACACCATCCATACAAACCCCAATACTGACGCTGAAATGCCGTAAACCGTGGGCGTAATTATTTGTTCCGTCGATAGGGTCTATAACCCACCAGAGTTTCTGCCCCTGTTTGGGTTTTTCGATTAGGACGCGATCTTCCCGGCCTTCTTCGGCAATGAAACCATGGCCGTCCCACTTCCGTTGGATTGTCTCAATAATCATATCCTGGCAGCGAGAATCGATATCGGTTACCATTTCAACACCGTTTTTTATTCTGCTCTGCGCCTGTGAAATATGCTCCAGCGCGTATTTGCCTGCCGATTTAGCGGCCTGTTCTGCGGTTTTTGTTAAACCGTCCAATAGTTGCGGCGTAATTTCCATCAGTATCCTCGTTTTGATTTATCTATCTTGACTTATCGTAAGGTCAGTTTTATTGTAACAGCCATATGCCCGCAAGAGAAAAGCCAGCCGAATCACAGTTTTACTTCAAAGCGACGGGTTTTCAGCGTAAAATCGCCGCCGTGGTAAGCTTTGCGCTTATTTCGCTGATAGTCCTGTTGCATCTGTCGGCGGTCGGGCATATCGACCACAGCAGATACCTGAACCCCTGCGGGTTTCAGATACGCCACAATCTGCCCTGCCCCACATGCGGAATCACCAGAGCGATGCTGGCTTTTGGGCGAGGCGATATATTCGATGCGTTTTATATCCAGCCGGCAGGGGGTGTTTTAGCTTTGCTGTTGTTTGTCAGCGCATTTTTCACTTTTATTATCGCTGTATTTGGAGTATATTTCAGGTTTCTTGAAAATTTCTTTAGAGAGTTGAAAGTGAGATATATAATTCTCGCGGCAGTTATCGTTTTTCTTGGAGGCTGGGCGGTAACGCTCGCCAGAGCCTTGGCAGCGGGTCGGCGGTAACGCTCGGTAATAATTATGAAACACATAATCTTACAAATTACTGCGATTTTAGCGGCCGCAACTATAGGCGGCTGTGCAGCGGGCGGATTAATCGCTTCGCCGTCGGCTCATGAGCAGAAAACAGACGCCGAGTTCGAGCTTCGTCAGTATCGGCAGGAAAGGGTGCTGGTGCTTGTTGATCAGCCTGCCTGGGCGGCAACATCGTATAACCTCAGACAGAGCATAACCGCGAGTCTTCACGATGACATAACCAGCAAGACCAGGCTTTCGGAACGCAACCTGATTGAATACGGCAGACTTGTTGAGATTCGTGACGCTTATGGACAGGGTTTCTGGGATCTGGAACCGGCGGAAGTTGGCCATATTCTTGGGGCCGATCTGGTTTTGGCGGTTTCTATTATAGAGTATGACATGGAATCATTGGCTGATATCGAATACTATGAAGGTTCTATTTCGGCCAGTGCGAAAATTGTGGATGTGGAAACAGGTTACAATCTCTGGCCCGGTTCGGATAACGGTAAAATCGTTCGCGTCGGATTTGAAGCCGAAGCAGGTCATCGAGTGGAGCAAAGGCTTTCCGAAGCGGTGTCTCATTGTATAGTGAGATACTTGTATGATTGCCCCGGCCCTGAATTTCGCCATCCTGATGAGTTGAGCGGTACAGGCTGGGATAGCTGGTAAATGTTAACTGTATTTAAGTGTTATGGAGAAACAAATGGCAAAGATTCTTATTACGGACAAACTCGCCCAAGAAGGCATAGACCTCATTAACAGCAGAGAAGGATTCGAAGCTGTGGTCAAGACCGGTATCAGCGAGGACGAGCTGGCCAAAATTATCGGAGACCACGACGGTTTGATTATTCGTTCAGGAACGAAAGTTACCGAGAAAGTTCTCGAAAATCCTGGCAGGTTCAAAGCAGTAGCGCGTGCAGGCGTTGGTGTGGACAATATAGATATCCCCGCTGCTACGCGCAAAGGCGTGATAGTTATGAACACTCCCGGCGGCAATACGCTCTCTGCCGCTGAGCACACTATGGCTTTGATTCTTGCGATGAGCCGAAATGTGGTTCCTGCGTGCGTCAGTCTGAAAGACGGCAAGTGGGACAGAAAAAAATATATGGGCAACCAGCTTTTCAACAAAACGCTTGGCGTCGTCGGTCTCGGGCGAATAGGTATGGCTGTGGCTAAGATGGCCAAGGGCTTTGATATGAAAGTTCTGGGTTATGACCCCTTCGCCGCTCCAAAAGAAGCCGAAGATTACGGCATTGAAGTTACCGATGATATTAACAGGATATACAAAGAATCTGATTTTATCAGCGTTCATGTGCCTAAGAACGAAGAAACGCTGAATATGATAGGCCTGGAACAGTTTAAGATGATGAAGCCGACTGCTCGCGTTGTCAATGTAGCCCGCGGCGGCATAATAAATGAGGATGAGCTTTACAAAGCACTGGAGGAAAATCTCATTGGCGGGGCAGCTCTGGATGTTTTCCCGAAAGAACCACCTGAGGACAGTCGTTTTGCGAAGTTTGAAAACTGTATTGTTACGCCTCATCTTGGCGCAAGTACAGAAGAGGCGCAGATTGAAGTGGCGGTAGAAGCGGCCGAGATCCTAATGGATGCGATTTCGGGCGGACCCTTGCGAAACGCACTTAACGCGCCTGCTGTTTCAGGAACTATGCCTAAGATAGTTCAGAGTTATTCCGAGCTGGCAAGGCGTATTGGCGTGTTGCTTAGCACGATAGCGCCAGGACATATTAAGAGCGTAAAAGTCGAATACAGAGGTGAGATAGCGGAAAAATCCATCGATTCTGTAACGCTGAGCTTTATGATTGGGCTGTTGCAGAAACATTTTGATATTCCGCTGAATATGGTCAATGCTCCGGCGCTTGCAAAAGAGCGCGGCATCAGCATTGACGAAACGAAAAATTCCGAGCCGATAAATGTTGCCAGCAGTTTTCGGGCGAAAGTTGAAACAGACAAAGTAGCCCGCACGGTAACCGGTTCTGTGTTCGGCGGGACTCAGCTGCGAATAATTGAAATTGATGATTTCGATGTTGAAATGACACCTGCCGGTACTTTGCTTGTTATCTTTAATGATGATAAGCCTGGAGTTATTGGCGCGGTAGGCACGGTTTGCGGCAAGAATAATATCAACATTCAAACGATGGGCGTAGGACAAAAAGCCGATCAGGGCAAAGCTACGCTGGCAATATCGCTGGATAAAGAACCAAGCGCCAAGGGCGTTGAAGCGCTTAGCAAGCTGGATTTTGTTAACGAGATTTATGTTTGCAGGCTCGACTAAAGGTAACCAGGGCCGGTGCGGGCAGAAAAAGCCTGCATCGGTCTGATTTATATACATATCATCGGGGTTTAGTATGGCCAGACGGAAAGCCGGGTCTAAAGATCAGTTGGATTTCGCTTTTGATAATGCACCGGCATCGAAATCTGACAAAAAAGTGAAAAAGGTGTCTAAAAAAACTAAAAAAAAGAAACCGGCTTCAACTCCTGAAAAGACCAAGCCCAAATCCTCCGGCGGACGAACCTCGCGGAAGAAAAAGCAGGTTAAGGCAATCCGACCACTTAAGCCAGGCCAGCCGGCAACGGCTGAGTCTATGGCAGCCAAACAGCGGAGTATCAGCATAAGCGAGTTCTTCGCGAAGAACCGCCATCTGCTGGGTTTTGATAATCCGCATAAGGCGTTGCTCACGGCGGTAAAAGAGGCCGTTGATAATGCCCTTGACGCCTGTGAAGAAGCGCACATCCTGCCTGAGCTGACTATCGACATAACAGCCGTTGACGAAAACAAGTTTATTATGCTCGTAAAAGACAACGGCCCGGGAATTGTCAAGAAACAGATACCGAGTATTTTCGCCCAGTTGCTCTACGGCAGTAAATTTCACAGTTTGCGGATGAGTCGCGGGCAGCAGGGAATCGGCATCAGTGCTGCGGGTATGTACGGGTTATTGACAACTGGCGAGCCGGTGAAAATCGTTTCACGAACCAGCGCCAATAAACCGGCTCATGCTTATCATGTCCAGGTCGATACCGCTAAAAATCAGCCGCAGATTGTGCTGGACGAGGAGTGCGATTTTGACCTGCCGACCGGGACGAGCGTTACCATTATGATGGAGGGTCGTTACAAAAAAGGTAAACAGTCGGTTGACGAGTATATACACGAAACGGCGATGGCCAATCCTCACGCCACTATAAAATATACGGCCCCTGATGGAGCTTATTATGAATATCTGCGGCAGACGCACGAGAAGCCGTTTATACCTGCGGAGATAAAACCGCACCCCTATGGCGTGGAGCTTGGGCTACTGTTTAAGATGGCTAGGGAAAGCTCTTTCAAGCAGTTATCGGCGTTTTTGAAAAATGAGTTTTCGCGGGTAAGCGACCGTGTGGCCGGGCAGATATGCGAAAAAGCGAAATTGCGGCCTACACTAAGGCTTTCGAAAATAACACTAAAACAGGCAGAAGCACTCCATAAAGCGATAAATGATACAAAAATAATGGCACCTTCTACAAGCTGCATAGCACCGATCGGCGCTGAAAAGCTCGAAGAAGGACTCAAGCGAGTAGTCGAGGCGGATTTTTACACGGCAGTTACTCGAAGCCCGTCGGTGTATCGAGGCAACCCTTTCCTTGTCGAAGCGGCGATAGCCTACGGCTTTAGAACAAGCGGCAACGGCGATTCCGAGAAGGAGCCGCTGATGCGGCTGATTCGCATAGCCAATCGCGTGCCGCTGCTTTATCAGCAATCGGCGGGGGCGGTTTATAAAGCTGTTCTCGATATTAACTGGCGTAATTATTCGTTGAGCCAGAGCAAAGGCGCTTTGCCGACCGGGCCGATTGTGCTGATGGTGCATATTGCCTCAGTATGGGTTCCGTTTACATCGGAGAGCAAGGAGGCGATTGCGCATTATCCTGAAATCATAAAGGAAATCCAGCTTGCCGTGCAGGAATGCGGGCGAAAGCTGGGCATATATCTTCGCCGTCAAAAACGCATAAAGCATGAAATGTCACGGCGAAACTACATCGACACATATCTGCCTTATATCGGTGAAGCGCTTCAGGAAATTTTGGATCTGCGTAAAAAAGATGTCGATGATATCGTTGGCAAGCTCGACCGCGTCCTCGATAAAACCAGAAAGCTGTAAACAGGATTAGCTATGTCTCAAAAATTGATTATAAGCGTAAGCGGGTTGCGGGGTATTGTAGGACAGAATCTGACGCCAGCTGTCGCGTCGGAGTTTGCCGCTGCGTTTGGAACATATCTCAAGCAGAAAAACAACGACCAGGCTTTGACGGTGTGCCTGGGCAGGGATTCGCGTCCGAGCGGCAAGATGATTGCTTCGGCGGTACAGGCAGGGCTGGCGTCGGTGGGGATAGACGCTATCGATCTGGGACTGGTAACTACGCCGAGTGTCGGCATTATGGTGACGCACTTAAAGGCCGCCGGCGGCATAGTTATAACGGCTTCGCATAATCCGGTGCCTTATAACGGTATTAAGCTGCTGCTTGACACCGGCCTTGCTCCGCCGCCGGATGAAGCGGGCAGAATTAAAGCGATATTCGAGAATAAGTCATTTGATTATGCCGATTCGACAAATTGTGGCAGACTGAGTGCAAGCGACCAGGCCGATGGTGTTCACATAGACAAAGTTCTTAATATAATCGACAAAGACGCCATCGCCAAACGCCGGTTTAAGGTCGTTATCGACAGTGTCAATGGAGCAGGGTGCATCGTAACCAAAAAACTGCTGGCTGAGCTTGGCTGTGAGATTGTGCCGGTCAATGACGAGCCTACCGGTATCTTTGCGCATACACCTGAGCCGACAGCTGAAAATCTGGCAGGTCTTACTGAACTGGTTAAGCGGCACAAGGCTGATGTCGGCTTTGGGCAGGATCCGGATGCCGACAGGCTTGCCATAGTTGATGACAAGGGTCGATATATTGGTGAGGAATACACCCTGGCGCTGGCGGCAAAGCATATGTTTGCTCATAAAAGCGGCACGGCGGCGGCCAATTTGTCAACATCGCGAATGATAGACGATATCGCTTCGGCGGCAGGGGGAAAAGTTATCAGAACGCCGGTAGGGGAGGCGAATGTCGCCTCGGCAATGATAGAGAATGAGTCAATAATAGGCGGCGAGGGAAACGGCGGCGTGATAGACCTCCGAGTCGGACCGGTTCGTGACAG